>JBJOHC010000027.1:0-5795 GCA_046047955.1 Planctomycetota bacterium | reverse complement strand
CGCGCGATCGTCCCGCCCATGCCGAGCTCGGCGTCGTCCGGGTGCGGAGCCACGACCACGATCTTCATCCCGCCATGCTACCGCCTGCGTCGTTCGCCCTTCTCCTCCTCGGGAGCGGCGGAGCCATCGAAGCCCGGGATCGGACCGGGCGCCGGGGAGACGCCGAACGCCGCCCGCTCGAGGTCGGTCGCGAGCGCCGCGAGGAAGTCCCCGAGCGCCGCCTCGAGCGTCCGATCGCCGCGCCGGCGCGCGCCTTCGTGTTCGAACAGCGCTCGCCCCACCATCTCGAGGCGCGCCCACTCGCCGACGAGGAAGGCGTCCGGATGCGGTGCGGTGACGAGCGGCGCGAGCGCCGCCTCCATCGAATCGGGTGGCGTTAGCAGCAGGGGACCGACGCGCCGATCGAGTCGCGCCACCAGCCGGACGAGTGGAAGCGCGCGCGTGAGTTCCGCGAGGTCGCGGGCGAAGGCGGCGTCGTCGCCCGTGCCGCGCTCGGCGGCGACGAGCGATCGCGCCGCGAGCCTCGTCCGCGCCGAAAGGTCCGACATCGCGGGCGCGAGCGTCGCCCGTCGGGCGACCCACGGTCCCCAGGTCGCGAGCCGATCGCCCGTGTTCCGATCGACGGGATCCTCGAGCTGATCGATGTCGCGAAGCGCCGCGAGGAGCTGCGCCACATCGAGGAGCCGTCGCGCGGCGGATCCGCCAAGGTCGCCGCGCGCGACCGCATCGGCCCATCGACCTCGGATCGCCGCGGCGGCCTCGACGAGCGGCATCGGTTCGCCTCCCGTCAGCGCGATGGCGCGATCCGTTCCGCGCTTCAGCTCTTCCTCGAATGGAAAGGGCATGCACGATCCCGCCTGCAGATCGAGCGCCGCGAAGGCGCGCACCGCATCCGTCCGCTTGAGCGGGTCGAGGAGAAGCCGTGCGATCCGTCGCGCCGTCTGGGCCGCGCCCTTCGCGGCGGCAGGGCGGATCGACGCGATCTGATCAACGATCCGCTGCAGTCGTTCGAGTCGGTCGCGCCCGTCCGCGTATTCGCCGATCCGCTCCATCGCCGACACGACGGCGGGGTCGCCGCCCTCGAGATCGCCCGTGGCGCGTTCGATCGACCCGGGCAGCGACCGGAGCGCGATCCGCGCGTCGCGATCGAGTTGTCGGGCGAACTCCCGGAGATCGCGCGGAGGCGACGCGGCCTCGGCGTGGCGGATCCTCGCCGCGGAATCGAGTGCGTCACCGATCCGCCGGATCGCGCGAAGCCGCAGACGGACCAGCGACGCGGAGTCGTCCTCCCGCCCCGATTCAAGCAGCCGATCGGCGGCGCTCGCAAGTGCCTTGCGGTCGTTGACGCCGATCTCGGGCGAGCGGGCGGCGTCGACCGCACGAAGCGCCACCGCGACGGCCTCGGTCCTCTCGAGAAGTCCGAGGCGCGCCGTGTCCCGCGCCCCGCGCTCGCCTCCGACGAGCCTGTCGAGCGCGTGCGCGACCGCGGCGTTCACGGTCTCGACCGCCGTCGCCGACACCAGCGTCGGCCGCGACTCCCGCTCTTCATCGAGTTTCCCGAGGGCCCCGACGGCCTCCCCGACGAGCGCGAGATCGGTCGCGGCGTGCGGATCGTCCGATGCCGCGACGATCGCCGCGATGGCCGCCTCCGCGGCCGCACGCGTGCGTTCGTCGCGCAGTGCGCGCGCCTCCTCGCGGGCCTCCGCGGGCGAGTTCGCGGGCCCCGATGTCCCGGCGCCACTCGCCAGCCCATCGCCATCCGCGAGAACGGGCCAGCACTCCGATCGCGGCGTCCCCTCGACCGCTTCGGCGAGGCGCTCAACCGGATCGAGAGCCTCCGCCAGCGCCGCGACGAGTTCGATCGACGACGGACCGTCCCGCCCCGCGGCCGCCGCCCGGACCCGATCGAGACCGATCGCACCGATCGCGCCGACCGCCCGAAGCGCCTCCTCGAGTCGCGCCGCCGGCATCGCGCGCCCGTCGCGCGCCGAGACCCCCGCGCACGCCGCGGCGATCAACGCGTCGCCTCGCGCCGCGACGAGTGCCATGCGCATGCCGGCGACCACCGCCGCACTCTCATTCCACGGTCGCGCCGCACCGACCTGAAGGAGATACGCCGCGAGCGTCCGAAGCCGCGCGCGCGCGAGCATGCCGGCCTTCGCCTCGGCCGTCAGGCGGGCCGCGTCGCGCTCGAACGCGGCCGCCTCCGCCTTCAACTCCTCCGCCATCGCGAGCGCGGCGTTCGATTCGGGCAGTGCCGGACCATCCGCGACGCCGTCGAGGTCGAGCGTCTGCGCGGCGGCATCGGGAGCGACGAACGCCGTCGGCGCCAGCCCCACGACGACGCCGACGGATACGACGAGCGCGCGCACGCGCCGCCCGCCCCGCGACGGACGGCTCCGGCACCCGACGGCCTCTTCCCGAGGCGTCGCGCCGCGTTCGATCGCCGCGCGCCGCGCGTCTCGATCACGGGATTCGAAGGCCCAGCCATTCATCATCGATCGACCTCGCTTCAAGGGAGCCCCGCCGACACGCGGACGCGTGCGCGCGACGGATCCGAGCACGGTCGCCTCTCGCGCGCATCATCCGCGGGCTCGCCGTGGCGTGCGACTCGAGAGACGCGGAATCCGCCCGCTCATGCATCCCTCGCCACGCGCCCTCCAGCCGAGCGTACGCCTCGAATCCGCCGACCGCACCGACGATGCGCCCGCGCGGCCGCATCCACCGGTTCAGCCCGGACGCTCACCGCCGTCCTCCGCCCCGTCCGACGCCCGAGCGCCCGCGTCGTCCCCGCGGTCCCCGCCCGACGGGCCCGTCCCCGTCTGCTCGAAGACGTCGTCCGCACCACTCCGCGGCGCGCCCTCCGCGATCCTCGGCACGCCGTACCAGATCCACCGCAGGCAAAGTCCCTGCGGCGGCAGCGTCGGACCCGCCGCGCGCCGGTCGCGCGCCGCGATGATCCCGTCGATCCCGTCGGGCGGAATGCGACCGCGTCCGACCTCGACCAGCGTGCCCGCGACGATCCGCACCATGTTGTAGAGAAACCCGCTCGCCGCGATCTCGATCTCGACGCGGCGCTCGCCGACCGTCCGCACCGTGCAGTCGTGGATCGTCCGCACCGTCGTCGCGCGCCCATGGTGGACCTGCGCGAAGCTCGCGCAGTCGTGCGTCCCGATCAGCCGTCGCGCCGCCGAACCCATCGCGGCGGGATCGAGCCGCGCCGGCGTCGCGAACACGAAGTGCCGGTCGAAGAGCGGTCGCGGATGATGCGGATGGCTCGAGTACTCGACCGTGTAGCGGTAGCACTTGCTCCGCGCATCGCCGATCGGGTCGAACCCGTCGTGCGTGCGCGACGCCTCGACCACCTGCACGTCGCGCGGCAGCCGGTCCGAGAGCGCGAGCGCCAGTCGCTCGACCGGCACGCGGACCTCCGCCGTGAACGCCGCCACCTGCCCGATCGCGTGGACACCCGTATCCGTCCGGCTCGCGCCGACCACGGGCACGCGCCGCCCGATGAGCGCCGCGACCGCCGACTCGACCTCGCCCTGCACGGTCCGCAGCGGCGCGCCTCCCGCGGGCTCCTGGCGCTGCCAGCCGTGAAAGGCCGTCCCGTCGTAGGCGATCCGCAGGCGATACCTCGGCATGGCGGCGACTCCGCGCGCTCAGTGCGCGAACAGCGTGCCGGGGTGGAACATGCCCTTCGACTCGAAGTACGAGAGCGCCGCATCGACCGACGGGAAGATCTTCGTCGCCGTCTCGGTGATGAACGGGCTCGGCGCCTTCTTCGGCTTCCACACCACGTACACCTCCTTGGTGTGCTCCCACGCGTGGTGCAGCTCGCGCTCGACGCCGCTCGAAAGCCCCGGCGTCCCGTTCGGGAGCTCGGGCACGAGCGACACGATCATGTCGCTCTGGTCGACGAGCTTGAAGTCGCGCATGTAGATCTGCCCGTCGACGTCGCCCGCGATGTCGAGCACCTCGCGCACGCTCACGCGGATGCTCCGCCCGGCGCGCCCGCCGAAGCTGTGCGCCTCGGTCTCGATCCAGTCCTTCCCCTCGCGCGCCGCGGCGAGCGCACGGTCGAGGAGCAGCTTCTCGTCGACATCGCCCGGGTCGAAGGTGATGAAGTGCTTCGCGAGCTCGGCGCGGAAGTGATCGATCTCGGCGAGCACGTCGGGCATGTCGACGACATGGCTCATCGGGAAGCTCGGGTAGACCTTGCGCATCCCAGGCTGCGTCACGAGCCGCGTCGCCGCCTCGACCGTGTCCTGCATGCGCCCGCGCGAGAGGATGTAGAAGCTGTTCGAGCAGCCCATCGCCTGCGCGAGCAGCTCGGTCGCGAGGATCTCCTCCTCGCGCCACACCATGCAGTCCTTCAGCGTCGCGTCGATGTCGTGCTCGGCGTGCAGCCGCTGGTGCACCACCTCCACGTTGTCGACGAGGCAGATGAACATGTTGGGCTCGAACTTCGCGATCTGATCGAAGTCGATCGCCGAGAAGAGGCCGTGCCGCCAGCGGAAGGTCGCGTGCGTGTTGACGATGACGTTCGGATGCTCCTTCGCGGGCATCGTCTCGCTGATCACATCCTTGAACGCCGCGCGCCGGAGCGTCGCGAGCCGCGAGAGCGGGAGATCGAGGATGCGCCCCGGGCGCACGTCGGGCGCCTCCGAGTACATCATGTCGCCGAGATTGAAGAGCTCGATCCGGTCGCCGCGGAGCTCGCCCGCGTCCCGAACCGCCTTCAGGTACGGCTTCTTGTCGACTCCGATCTGACCGGTCACGATCGCGCGCATGGCAACTCCTTCATCCGGTCCGTCTCGGACCATGCGGCGCGCGGACTTCCGCAACGCCAATCCACCGACACGAAGGCCGAGGCGGCTCGGCGATCGGTGTCCCGCTGGGACGGCCGACGCGCCACGCCGAACCATCCGCGGTTTCGGGATGGCGGATGGCGTCGGCCGCCCGCCTGTTCGTCTTCCCGTGAGATCCGACGGGTCTCCGACGGAACCCGTCGCGAGGTCGTCCCTTCGGGGAACCCGCAAGAGTAGCAGGAAGCCCGTTGAGTCCCCATGGATGAAGCGTCGAGGCGTGTCGGACTCGGCGCCCCGCGCCTCCACGCCCGAGGGCCACGGGGCTCGGTCTCAGTCTCGGTCTCCGTCTCCGTCTCCGACTCCGCCTCCGCCTCTCGAATCTTCCCCGTCGAGACGCCGCTCTTCGACTCTCCACCCCTCCCATCGCAACGCCATCAGGCTCGGCAGAGAAGCGCCACCGCGTGCACCTCGACCGCCCGCCCCTCGCCGACCGCGTCGACCTTCTCGTGCGTCTTCCCCTTCAGGTTCACCTGCCCGGGCTCGAGCCCGAGCAGCGCCGCGATGTTGCGCCCCATCGCGTCCTTTCGCGGCGAGAGCTTCGGCCGCTCGAGGACGACGGTCACGTCGAGGTTCACGACGCGCCAACCCTCCGACGCCAGTCGCTCCCGCGCCGCCCGCAGGAAATCCGCCGAATCCCGCCCCTCGTGCGCGGGGTCGGTGTCGGGAAACGCCTGTCCGATATCCGGCAGCCCCAGCGCCCCCATGACCGCGTCGAACACCGCGTGGTAGACCGCGTCCCCATCGGAGTGCCCCACGGTACCGAGGCTATGGTCCAACCGCTCGCCCCCGAGGACGAACGGCCGTCCATGCCCCGCGGGCCGGATCGGCTCGAGCCGGTGCAGGTCGTATCCATGCCCGATGCGAAGCGAAGGGAGATCATGTCCGATGCGAACGGGGGGGCGTGGGGACGGCATAGGGACGATT
>JBJOHC010000026.1:0-2764 GCA_046047955.1 Planctomycetota bacterium | reverse complement strand
GATGCCGGACCTGCTGTCCGATTCGACGCACGGCGTCGACCATCTCGGGCGGCGCGTGATCTTCTTCGGCGACGAGTGGGCGCTGCGCAACTTCCAGAAGCGCCTGCCCGAGGTCGAGATCGGGATGCTGCCGTTCGCGTGAATTCGTCAGCCCTTGTGGCTGAACTGCTTCGTGAACACGCGCAACATGTCCTGGGAGCGGCGCGCGGCGCGCTCCGGATAGGACGCCAGGAACATGACAAGGAGGCCGACGACCGCGAGCCCGAGCATGATGCCAAGCCTCACCATCGGTGAGCCTTCGAAGTCCCGTTCGAGCCGGTAGAAGCCACGAACGACGAGGTCGGCGGTGCCGAGGAGGCCCGACACGAGGAACGGCCGCCACTGCAGGATTGAACTCGCCGCGACGAACCCGACGGAAGCGATGGCCAGCAGAAGAAGCCAGAACTCCCAGCCTGGCCGCGAGCCTTCGACCTCAAGCCACACCATCGGGATCAGCACGAACGACGGCACGAACCAGCGCAGGGCACGCGCGCACCAGTCACGAAGCGAGGTCGGCCGCACGCGAAACCAGGATGAAAGTCCGAACAGACCGGCGCCGAGCATGAGGAACGCGATCGCGCGGTGCTCGGGGTCGGCGCCGAGAACGACACCCCTCTCGTCCTGCATCTCCCGCCCGAACCAGTACCACTCCGGAACCTGGACCGCCAGCGTTACCAGCATCGCGACGAGCCCTACCAGCGCAGTCACGAGGACCGGACCGCCGTCGCGCGGACCGGCGATTACCAGCGGGTCCCGCACGGGCCGGTTCGACCACCCGTCGAACACGACGCCCGCGAGGAGGAGCACGGCGCAGGGTATCAGCATCCAGACCGACATCTGACCGAAGACGAGGCGCTCCGCGGTGTCATAGTCGAAGTAGCGGAGCCCGACGGCGAACACGGCCCACAGCGCGAAGAGCGTCGCAACGAGCGTGAACGCGGTTGACGGCGTGCGGAACCGGTAGACGAGCCCAAGCGCGAGCCCAGTGATAGACAGCGCGAGCTGCTGGTTGTTGGCGAGTCCGACCTCGCTCGCGGCGATCAGATTCCTTTCGCCCGTCGGCGCCTCGAGCCATCCGACCGTGCGCATGAACTGCCAGAGTACGGTCGGCACCGCAAGCGCCGAGGTGAACAGGAAACCCAGCGCAGGACGCTGCTCGCCGACCGCCGCGAGGCGCAGGCCGATCGCCGTCACGATCACCGCGAGGATCGCAGGCACGAGCCAGGGAAGTGAGGCACCCTTCTCGCGCCAGAGGTCGGCTGTGTTCCACACGCCTACCGTGAGCGCGAGGATGATCAGCCAGCCGCCGAGATAGAGCGAGACCTGCGACGCGGACAGCCTTCGGCTGTCGAGCACCCAGGGAGACTCCGGGCGCTGGAGTACGCGCAGGCCATCGATGATCGGCCGGACCTCCTGCTCACTCGCAAGGCCCTGCTTGCGCCAGCGTTCCGCGTCGGAGAGGTGGCGCTCCACCTCGTCTGAGAAGCGCGTGTAGATCTGACGCGGCCGCGCGAGCACGGTATCGCCCGCGCGGAACCGCCGGAGATCCGCGAGCATCGCGGCCGCATCGGCGTAGCGCTGAGCCGGATCGGGATCGATCGCAGCGAGCGCGATCCTCTGCAGGGGCGGCGCGATGTCTGGCACGATCGCCTCGGGAAGCTGCACATCGCCCTCGCGCGCGCGACGGAGCACCTCTCTCGCCGTCGGCGCGTCGAATGGAAGGACGCCGGTGAGCAGGTTGTAGAGAAGCACGCCGAGCGCGAAGACATCCGCGCTCGGACCAACCTCCGCGTGCGCTTCGAACTGCTCGGGGGCGCTCCATCCGAACGTGCCGCCGGGCGCGTCGCCGTCACCGCCCCGGGCGCTCAGTCCGAAGTCGACGACCACGGGAATGTTCTCGCGATCGAGCAGGATGTTCGCAGGCTTGAGGTCCCGATGCACGATTCCGGCAGCATGCATCGACGCGACCGCCTCAACGACCTGTTCGAAGGACGAGAGTCGTTTTTCGATCGAGAGCTGCGGCCACGCGGAGTCCAGTGTCGGCCCGGCGATCCACTCCATCACCATGAACGGCCGCCACGACACCTGGTCGGTGCCGGCAGGCGGATTGAGCACGACCTCGAGCACGCGGCAGATCGACCGGTGCTGAAGGCCCGCCATCGCGCGCGCCTCATGGATCATGCGCTCGCGTGCGGAGTCACCGACGAAGCGGTTCAGGAACTTGATCGCGACCCGGCGGCCGAGCAGCGTGTCGACCGCCTCGCAGACGGTGCCCATTCCGCCCTTCCCCGCCTCGCCGACGACGCGATAGCGACCGAGGAGATCGGTCGGACTCGCCTCCGGCACTGGATGACGCAATGGCTGCCGCAGGGGAAGCGGCTGCGTCTCGTCCGAGTCGGGTCCATGGTTCGACGAGGCCATCGAGGAAATCGTACAGTTTCGCCCTTCGGGGCAGCAACCCCGCGGAAAGCGAACCATTTCGGGCGAGTCAGAGAGTCCCATGAATCCAGCCGAACTCCTCGTCGACGTCCGCGCGCTCCGGGACCAGTGCTCCTCGGGAGAAGAGCGGACGCTGTCCCTGGCCGACGCCCTGCCCGTCGCATGGCGGCGCAGCGCCGCGAACCTCGCGCACTACCTCGCGCTGCGCGCGACCGACCACTCGCGCCTGCAGGCGGCACTCGTGCGCGCGGGACTCAGCTCGCTCTCGCGGCGCGAGGCGCATGTG
>JBJOHC010000025.1:0-22653 GCA_046047955.1 Planctomycetota bacterium | reverse complement strand
GGGTGGGACGGAGGGAAGTCGAAGCGGCGAGCGAGAGGTTCGACGGAGAGGGCTGCGGAGAATCGGCGTGGGAAGACGCGGCAAAACGACCGACGCCGCCCCATGCGGGGCGGCGTCGGTGTGTGTGATTCGGCTGGGATTCGCGATCGTGGGCTGCGATTGTGGCCGCGGTTGCCGACTCCGGCATGGAAGTCGGAGGCAAAGCCCTGCGAGGCGCGAGTTCCGTCCGGTCCGGCTCAGTTGGACTTGGGCTTGCTGCTGTCCGCGCCGAGCTTGACGCCCGAGCCCGGAGGGGCGGCCTTCTCGGTCTCGCTCGCGACGGGGCGAACCTGGTTCGACTCGATGTTGGTGACGCCCGAGTCGCCGCCGCAGCCGGCGAGGAGGAGGGCGGTGGCGCAGAGGCCGCCGAATGCAATGAGCTTCTTCATGTTCGAAGTCCTTTCGAGAGTCGCCATGACGGCGATCGGTACGGGCGTCCCACGATGGGAGGAGCCCCGACCGACCAGTGGACCAGGCCGTGGACCGGGCCCATGAGATGGACCCAGCGCCCGTCTCCGTCGGGCGCGCGGTATTGAACGACGCGAGGCGCCGCGGGTCAAGTCGCGTCGGGAGACTCGTCGGGGGCGGCGCCGCACGGAGCCCTCACGGCGCGGGCGGCGCACCGAATGCCTGCAGACGCGCGGGAAGTTCGCGCGGCGCGAGCCAGCGCCACTGCGTGTGGTAGGTGTCGTCGTTGTCGGCGACGCCGACATTCACGGGGAGATCCGCCCAGTCCAGGCCTTCGGGTCGGGTGCTCGCCGGGAACTCGAGGTCGAGCCGCCAGCGCTCGGGCGCCTTCGTGAAGGTCGCCGAGGGGCCGTCCGCCTCGACGAGGCGCGCCTCGCCGCCGCGCGCGCCATTCGTCGCGCCGTCGCCAGGTCGCGAGGCGCCCGCGCCCTCGACGAGGCGGCGGATCCGCGGCGCGGCCGCGCCTTCGGGAAAGGTCACGAGGTAGAGGCGCCGCTCGGGCCCCTCGCCGAACTCGATCCTGACGGCGTCGCCGAGCGGGTCGTCGAAGTCGGCGCGCGCGTCGCGGTTGCGCGCGTCCTCCGAGTGCAGCCGGTCGGGGACATCGAGGACGATCCGGAGAGCGTCGCTTCCCTCGGCGCGGATGAAGCGTGCGGAGGCGTTCGCCTCGGCGGTGTCGTACTCCGACCAGCGCCAGACGGCGATGGGGAACGCGGGCGCTTCGGCCTCGCTCCGGCCCATGGGAATCCGCCGCGCGATCGGCAGGCGCTGGCGCAGCACGATCGGCACGCGGCGGCCGCGGTCGTCGGTGTAGGTCGCGACGAGATCGAACGGCGCGGGCTGCGGCGGCTCGAGCGTTCCCTCGCAGCGGAAGGGGATGCGCAGCACCGCCTCTTCGCCCGCGGCGACTTCGGTCGCCTCCCGGCGGAGATCGAGTTCGAACGGCGTCGCGAGATCGGTGGTGAACGCATTGAAGATGTCGATCGGCGTGCGGCTCGTCCAGCTCCGCTCGATCTCGCCGTCCTCCGTCCGGTCGACGACGGGCCACGGCGTGGGCTCGCGGACCGCGAGCGTGCGCAGTTCGACGGGGCGGTCGAGCGGATTGCGGAAGACGACCTCGACGACGCCCTCGACCGCGTCGCCGACGCGGCCGAAGGGCTCGGGCGACGCGCCGCGGATCGCGACCGCGTCCCGCGCGGACTTCAGCCGGTACGCGCGCGCCTGGTCCTCCTGCGTGATCCAGTCGCTCGGCAGCGTCGTTCCCGCGATCTGGTGGTGGATGTCGATCCGTCCGGCTTCGTCGATCGCGACGAAGGTCGTGTGCTGGAGCTGGCCCGCGAGCGGATGCTGGTCGATCGCCCCTCCGCAGGTCCCGAGGAGCAGGAAGGGGATTCCGTCCTTCGGCGGCAGTTGCTGGAGCGAGTGGTAGTGGCCCGCGATCACCTGGTCGACGCCGTGCTTCACGAGCATCGGCTGCACGCGTTCGTCCCAGCGCACGCTCTTCACATCCCAGAGCGGACGGTGGAAGAGGAGGATGATCGGTCGCGCGCGCCGCGCGAGCCGCGCGAGTTCGCCGTCGAGCCACGCGAGCTGCGCGTCGCTGAATCCGGGCTGGATGCGGCCGACGCCGCGCGCGTCGGGGCCGTCCTCGGTGTTGAGGATGACGAAGCTCGCGAGATCGAGTTCCACCGAGTAGTAGAGCGGTCCGAAGAGCGCGCGGTACGAGTCGGCGAACGAACGGTCGGCGGGATCGCGTCGGCCGCTCACGAGGTCGTGGTTGCCGGGCGTCGGATAGAACGGCATCGAGAGCCGGCCCACGATGCCGAGGAAGTCGTCGCGCTCGCGCCCGACCTGCGCGGCGTCGCGCGAGTAGCCCTGCACGAGATCGCCCACGCAGAAGACGGCGTCGGGCTTCTCGCGGTTGAAGTCCTCGACGGCCTCGCGCAGGTATCGGAGGCCCCAGTCGCGGCCCGTCGTCCGGTCGGGAATGATCGCGACGATCTGACGGCGGGGATTCGCGGGCTGCACCACGGTCTGGCCATCGACGGCGGCGGCGCCTTCCCGCGTGAATGCGGGCGGCGTGTTCGCGTGCGCGGTCGCGGCGGCGGCGACGACTCCCGCGGCGAGGAGGGGAAGCGCCCGCAGAAGCCGAATGCAGGGGACGGTGGGGGCGGTGCGCATCGAAGCGGAGGGCGCGCGGCGGAGCGGCATGGAGTCGAGAGGCATGGAATCGGCAGCGTAGCCGCGCCTCGGGTGCGGTCGCGGCGAGGCGTTCGGCGCTCGCGGGAGCGCGCTCGGGAATCGCGCGCGTTCCGAAAGCGCCGCGGTCGCCGCGCGAGGCGGCTTTCGGAAGCCGTTTGCGCCCCGTCAGGATCGTCTTCGGAAAAATGTGTGGAGCCGAAAGGGGCTTTGCCGAACGAGGGTTTCGTCAGACGCGTTCTCCCTCTCGCGAGGCGAACGCGCCCGGCTCCTCCGCCCTTCGGGACTGTTTCGATTGGTCGATGGATTGCGCGCCCTCCGCGAGTTTCGCGGCGTGCGCGACCGAACCTGTCATCTTTCTCCCCTCCGCCCCGTCCGCTCAGAACCCTGATCGAACGGGGTTTTTCTTTGCCACCGCTCCGTTGCGTGCAGGGGCGCAAGGTCCACGGATCGCTTGGCCCGAGCGCGATGTGCGCGCAGCCCGTCCGACCGGACGGTCATCCCGCGACGAGCGCGGCGCGGACTTCGGGCGGCATCGGCGACGGGCGACGCGTCGCGAGATCGACATGCGCCCAGCGCGAGGTCGCGGCCACGAGGATGCGTCCGTCGGCGCGCGCGAGGACGCGCGATTCGCGGACGAGGCTCGTGCGACCCACGCTCGGGCACCAGCACGCGAGGACGAGCTCGTCGCCCGCGAAGGACTCCCCGAGATAGCGGATCTCGTGGCTCGCGACGAACCACATCGCGCCCCGCGCGGCGAGCGTCTCGCGCGCGGCGCCCGCGTGCGCGCCGTGGAGCGAGGCCAGCTCGTCGATCCAGCCGAGGATCGCCACGTTGTTCGCATGCGGAACGAGCGCGCTCGTCTCCTCCGG
The DNA here is from genome assembly GCA_046047955.1 of Planctomycetota bacterium. Classification (GTDB taxonomy): domain Bacteria; phylum Planctomycetota; class Phycisphaerae; order Phycisphaerales; family SM1A02; genus QWPT01. The sequence continues at coordinate 19,075 of JBJOHC010000025.1, read as the reverse complement.
GTGGACGATGTGTGCGAGCGCGAAGAGGCCATGCTGCGGCCGGCCGTCGAAAGCGGGGATGTCCGCGGCGGCGAGCGGTGCGGGGCGGACCACGCGATCGGGGGTGGCTTCGGGCGTTCCCGGGGCGGCGACGCGCGTGGCGCAGGCGGCGGTGGATTCGTCGCGGCGGATCTCGGCGCGGGGAGGCTCCATCGCCGCGGAGCGTAGCATGGGGGCCATGACGCTCCCGTCCGAGTCCTCCATCGGTCTTCCCGATCCGACCGCTCCGCGGCCGGTCCGGCTCGACCTCGATCGCGAGCGCGGACTCTCGATCGAATGGAGCGACGGCCTGGCGCACTTCCTTCCCGTCGCGACGCTCCGGCGGCATTCGCCCTCGGCCGACCAGCGCGAGCTTCGGGCGGCGATGGCGCGGAACCCGCTCACCGTGCTGCCCGCGTCGAAGGGCGATGGTCCGCTGCGCGCGGTCGCCGTCGAACCGATCGGCCACTACGCGGTGCGCATCCGCTTCAGCGACGGCCACGACACGGGGATCTACACCTGGCGCTATCTGCGCGAGCTCGGCGAGCGCCACGGCGTCGCGCCGCGCTGACCTCCGCGATCCGTACAATCGCGCCCCATGTCCACGAGTCTTCCTTCCGAGCGGAGCGCCGCGTTCGCGCCCGTCGGGGCGCCCCGAGCCGACACGCCCGCCTCCGCGTTCCACGCGGGCGATCTTCTGGACGCCCGCGTGCGTGCGGTCGGGAGCGCGACCTGCGTCGGACTCGACCCGGTCGTCGAGCGTCTGCCTGCGGCGGTCGCGCCCGCCGATCGCGCCTCTCCGTCGTCGTGCGCGGAGGCGATCGAGCGCTTCTCGGCGGGCGTCGTCGAATCGGTCGCGGGCACCGTCGCCGCGGTGAAGGTCCAGGCCGCGTGCTTCGAACGGTACGGAGCGGCGGGCGTCGCGGCGATGGAGCGCGTTCTCGCGGGGGCGCGTGCGGCGGGGCTCGTCGTCCTCCTCGACTTCAAGCGCGGCGACATCGGGATCTCGGCCGAACACTACGCGGCGAGCGCCGCGATCGCGGGCGCCCACTGGACGACCGTGAGCGCCTACCTCGGCGAGGACGGCATCCTCCCGTTCCTGAAGGACGGGCTCGGCGCGTTCGCGCTCGTTCGGACGAGCAATCCCTCGGGCGACGCGCTCCAGTCGCTCACGCTCGCCGACGGCCGCACGGTGGCCGAGGCGGTCGCCGATCTCGTCGCGTCACTCGGCGCGCGCACGGTCGGCGCGAGCGGCTTCTCGACGCTCGGTGCCGTCGTCGGCGCGACGAAGGGCGCGGAGATCGCCGCCCTGCGCGCGCGCATGCCGCGGACGGTCTTCCTCGTTCCCGGCTACGGCGCCCAGGGGGGCACCGCCGACGATGTGCGCGCGGCGTTCACCGCGCCCGGCCGCGGCGCCCTCATCACGGCGAGCCGGTCGGTGATCTACCCGGGCGGCGGCGCGGGCGACTGGACGGTCGCGGTCCGCGACGCCGCGCGGCGCTTCGCGGACGAGATCCGCGCGATCGGCGCGGCATGACCGGCATCATCGGAACGTGACCCCATGCGCTTCGGACGCTTCATCCTCCCGGCCCTTCTCGTCGTTCTCGCGGCGCTTCCCGTGGCGCTCGCGCGGCGCGACGCGCCGCCCGAGGGCGACGCGCCGCGCGTCATCATCTACACCCCGCACAACGAGCAGATCCGCTCGGAGTTCGGCCGCGCCTTCGCGGACTGGCACGAGCGCACGAAGGGCGTGCGCGCCGAGGTCGTCTGGAACACGCCAGGCGGAACGAGCGAGATCCGCAAGCTCCTCGAGGCGAACGCCGAGGCCGCGCTCCGCGACGGCCGGCCGATCGGCGGCAACGCCGATCTCGTCTTCGGTGGCGGCAGCTACGAGTACGGACAGCTGAAGCGCGAGATCGCCGATGGCGACGGCGACGCGCGCCGCACCGGGCGCATCCTCGAGGCGATCGCCTTCGACGAGGATCTCCTCGCGCGCACCTACGGCGAGAACAGGATCGGCGACCAGCCGCTCTTCGATCCCGAGCGCTACTGGTTCGGCACCGCGCTCTCGGGCTTCGGGATCGTCTACAACCGCGACTTCCTCGCGCGGCTCGGCGTTCCCGAGCCGAAGCGCTGGGAGGACCTCGCCGACGCGCGGCTCGCGGGCGCGGTGACGCTCGTGAATCCCGCGCAGTCGGGCTCGGTGACGACGGCGCTCGAGGCGATCCTGCAGCGGCTCGGATGGGAGCAGGGCTGGCGGATCATCCGCCGCATGTCGGCGAACGCGCGCAGCGTCGCGTCGAGCGCGCCGAAGGTGCCGCTCGATGTCTCCGCGGGCGACAGCGCGGCGGGGCCGTGCATCGACTTCTACGGCCGCTACCAGGCGCAGGCGATCGCCGACGCGGGCGATCCCGGCCGCATCGGCTACATCGATCCGAAGGGCGAGACGGTGATCGATCCCGATCCGATCGCGCTCCTCGCGAACGCGCCCAACCGCGACACCGCGATCGCCTTCATCGAGTTCGTCCTCTCGGACGAGGGGCAGGCGCTCTGGCAGTTTCCCGCGAAGGAGCGGCCCGAAGGCGCGCTCGGGCCGCGCGGGTTCGAGCTCCGCCGGATGCCCGTGCGGCGCGACTTCATCGCGCGCGAGCGCGCGAACTTCCTCGACGACGTCGACCCCTTCGAACTCGCGAGCGCGGTCGAGAATCCCGATCGCAACGCGCGCTCGTTCATCGCGCCCCTCTTCAGCGCGCTCTGCGCCGACCGCCGCGACGAGCTCGCGGAGGCCTGGCGGGCGATCCGCACGCATCCCGCGTATCCGAAGGGCGTGGCGCTCGTCGTCGCGGACGATGTCGACGATCCCGAGCTGAAGGCGATGCTCGAGGCCTTCGACGCGATGCCGCCGATCGACGCGCCCGGCGGCGCGAGCGAGACGCTCGAGACGCGCGAGGGACGCGCGGCGGTCCGCGCCGGCTGGCTCAAGGGCGGCTGGAAGGACGCGGGACTCTGGTCCGCGGGCGCGGCGCCGGCCGATGAGCTGCGGCGGCGGATGGGCGGCTTCTTCAGTCGGAAGTACCGCGAGATCCGCGCTGGAGCGGGGGCGTGAGCGACGCCGTCGCGCTTCTCTCGGTCGGCGATGAACTCGTCCTCGGGCAGATCGACGATACGAACGCGCCCTGGCTCGCGCGCGCGCTCGTCGCGCTCGGGGCGACGCCCGGCGAGCGGCGCACCGTGGGCGACGACCGCGGTGCGATCGTCGACGCGCTGCGCGCGCTCGCGTCGCGGCATGCCGCGGTGATCGTGACGGGCGGGCTCGGTCCGACGCTCGACGACCTCGTGCGCGACGCGCTCGGCGAGGTGGTCGATCCCGGCGCCGCGCTCGTCGAGGATCCCGCGGGCGTCGAGCATCTGCGCGGCTGGTTCGAGCGCAAGGGGCGTCCCATGCCCGCATCGAACCTGAGGCAGGCCATGCGGCCGCCGTCGGCGCGGCTTCTCGACAATCCGAACGGAACGGCGCCCGGCATCGCGGCGGCGCACGGCGCATGCCATCTCTTCTGCCTGCCCGGGCCGCCGAACGAGATGCGGCCGATGTTCGAGGCGTGGGTCGCGCCGCTTCTCGCGCGGCCAGGCGCCGTCGTCGCGACCGCGGCGCTCCACTCGATCGGGCTCGGCGAGAGTTCGGTCGCGGATCGGCTCGGCGAACTCATGGTGCGCGGTCGCGAGCCGTCGGTCGGGACGACCGCGAGCGACGGCGTCGTGAGCGTGCGGATCCGGGCGACGGGACCTCGGGAGGAGGCGCACGCGGCGCTCGAGGCGACGGTCGCGGAGTGTCGCGCGCGTCTCGGCGACTTCGTCTTCGGTCGCGACGGCGGCACGCTCGCCGAATCGGTCGGCGCGCTCGCGTCGGCCACGGGGCTCGTGGTCGCGACGGCGGAGAGCTGCACGGGTGGACTCGTCGGCGCGGCGCTCACCGAGGTCGCTGGTTCGAGCGCGTGGTACGCGGGCGGCTTCGTCACCTACGCGAACGGGCGGAAGGTCGCCGATCTCGGCGTCCGCGAGGAGACGCTCGCCGAGCATGGCGCGGTGAGTCACGAGACGGCGATCGAGATGGCGCGCGGCGCGTGCGCGCGGACGGGCGCCGATCTCTCGATCGCGACGACTGGGATCGCGGGACCGGGTGGAGGAAGCGCGGAGAAGCCGGTGGGGACGGTCTTCGTCGCGGTCGCCGCACCCGACGGGACGATCTACTCGCGCCGGTTCCACTTCCCGGGCGACCGCGCCACCGTCCGGAGCCGCACGGTGCGCCTCGGCCTGAGTTGCCTCCGCTTCGCCCTCCTCGGCGCGCCGCGGCAGACCTTCCTCTGGAGCGAGGGGGAGGCCGTCCGTGCCGAGCGGCGCTGACGCGCGGGAACCCGTCGTCGCCTGCCTCGCGCTCGGCGCGAACCTCGGCGATCGCGCGGCGACGCTGCGCGCGGCCCTCGCGGCGATCGCGGCGTCCGAAGGCCTCGATCTCCTCGCCGTCTCCGCGTTCTACGACACCGCGCCCGTGGGGCCACCCGGCCAGCCCCGCTACCTGAACGCGGCGGCGACGGTCGCGACCGCGCTCGGTCCGCGCGAACTCCTCGCGCGGCTCCTCGGGATCGAGCGCGCGCTCGGGCGCGAGCGCGACGGGACGCGCTGGTCGGCGCGCACCATCGACCTCGACCTCATCCTCCACGGAGACAGCGTCCTTCGCGAGGGGGGCGAGGAGGGGCTCGAAGTGCCGCATCCGCGCTTCCGCGAGCGGGCATTCGTCCTCGTGCCGCTCGCCGAGATCGCGCCCGATGCCCGTGATCCCGTCACGGGCGAACGGGTAGAGTCCCTGCTCCGTGCGTGTCCGGGCCGCGCGGAAGTCGTTCGAGCCGAAGGTTGACCCGGGTTCCGACCGAGCGCGGCCACGCCGCCCGAGCGTCATCGAACCGAGAGCGTCCATGCAGCATCCGATCCACACGAACCGTGCGCGCCCCGCGCGTCCCTCCCGCCCCATGCGCGCGCTCGGTGTCGCACTCCTCGCCGGGGCATGCGCGCTCGTCGCGGGCACGGCGCCCGCGACCGCGCAGAACGAGCCGCCGGCGCTCCCCGGGATGAAGCTGCCCGAGGCCCCCGACATCGCCGCGCCGTTCACCGACGCGATGCGCACGCCCGACGCCGTCAAGGCCGGCGAGGAGGCGCTGCGCGCCGCCGCGAAGGCGTACCGCGAGGCGAAGGCCTTCACCGACACCGTCACCGTCGTCGTCGACTTCATGGGGAACCGTGACGAGCAGACCTTCGAGATCGCGCGCGCGGGCCGCGACGCGCGCTTCGCGATGGGGCCGCTCAAGGTGACCGCCGTCGGCGGCACGCTGCACCTCGAGGCGACCGACAGTCCGGGCAAGTTCGTCGCGTTCCCCATCGAGGGCAGCTTCGTCGAGACCTTCGAGTCGAAGGTCGGCGATCTCCAGATGCCGCTGCCGCGCTGGGCGCTCGACATGGCCGAGCCGAAGGATGTCGCCGCGGAACTCGTCGGCGGGCTCTTCGGCGGCGCGAAGGTCGACGGTTTCGACGCCGCGACGAACGCGGTCCTCATCGGCTCGGGCGACGGAAGCGTCGCGGTCTACACGCTCGATCCCGCGTCGCGATTCGTCGCGTCGGCGCGCGTCAACATCGCGCCACCGGGCGCGCCCGCGGGCTTCCGCATTCCGCTCGAGCTGCGCATGACGCCGAAGGCGAGCGACGCGCTCGCGGAGGCGATCGCCTTCGACGCGAAGGGGAAGCGCAAGGTCGATGCGATCGACGATCTCGGTCCCGAGGCCGTCGGTGTCGGAAGCGACGCGCCCGGATTCGACCTGCCGGCCCTCGACGGCGGGCAGGTCTCCCTCGCGGGGCTCGCGGGCAAGGTGGTCGTCATCGACTTCTGGGCCGAATGGTGCGGCCCCTGCAGGCGCGGGCTTCCCTTCGTCGCCGAGTTCGCGCGCTGGGCGAAGGACTCGGGCAAGCCGATCGTCGTCTACGGCATCAACACGCTCGAGCAGAAGCGCGGTGACGAGCGCACCGCGGCGGTCAAGGCGTGGTGGGCGGGGCAGAAGCTCGACTTCCCGTGCCTCGTCGACATGGAGGGCGCGACCTTCGCCCGGTACGGCTTCGGCGGGATTCCCGCGACGGTCGTCATCGGGCCCGACGGGAAGATCCTCGCCATCCACAGCGGCATCGATCCGCAGAATCCCGGCAAGATCGTCGACCTGCTGAAGGCCGAGTGCGAGAAGGCGCTCGCGTCGGCGGGCGAGGCGGGCAAGGACTGAACGCGCGCCGCGGGGTTCGGTGTTCGAACGGGCGTCGGTGCCGAGCGCGGCAATCGGTGTCGGCCGCGCCTTCGGGCGCGGCCGCCGCGTCGGTTCGAGGTCGCCTTGAGGTGGCCTTGCGGTGGCCTTGCGGTCGCCTTGAGTTCGCTTTCAGGTCGTATTGAAGTCTCCTCGCGTCGCCGTCGCGCCGTCGTCCGGATCGCGTCCGCGCGCGTACAGTGGGCGCACCGCATCCGCGGAACCGACAGGGAGCCATCGATGAACCGACGCCACCCGTTCGTGCCGCTCGCCGCATCGTTCGCCATCGGCATCGCCGTCATCGCGAGCGCGGCGCCCGTCCTCGCCGCGGTCGATCCGCTGGACGCGCCCCAGGCGGAACCGCCCGCGGTCGCGGGCGATCCCGAGGCGGATCGCGCCGCGGCCCTCGCGCGTTTCGCCGAGATCATCGCCGCGTACCGAGGCAGGACGGGCGTCGAGGTTTCGGCGAAGGCGACGACCGGCGCCGCGAAGGACGGTGCGCGCGCCGAGGGCGGCGCCGTCGAGGCCTCGTTCGATTTCGGCGGCGATCGCCGCGCGATCGTGCGCCTCCGCGGCTACGACCTCTTCCTCGCGAACGGGCGGATCGTCGCGACGCACGCCTCCAATCCGCTCGTCTATCTCGACGTGAGCGATCACGGTTCGCCGTACTACGCGCTCTTCAACGCGTTCAGCGCGCTGCCTTTTCCCGAACTCGCGCTCGCGCTCGGCGAGGACGATCCGCTCGAGACGGCGATGCAGCTGATGCCGCAGATACCGAACGTCGTTCCCGTCCGCCTCGGGAAGGAGGAGGTCGAGGGGCAGGTCTCCGACGTCCTCGTCCTCGAGAGTGACGACGGCAGCGAGGAACTGCGGCTCTACCACGATCCCGAGACGAAGCTCGTCGAGCGCTCGGTCGGCGTGGCGCGTGGCGGCGGGCTCGTCGAGGAGGGCGCGACGCTGACCTGGACCGTCGAGTCGAAGGCGAAGCGGCCGAAGGAGGCGCCCGACGACGCGCGCTTCACCATCGATGTCCGCTCGCGTCAGAAGGTCGACGGACTCGCGGCGCTCGTCGACCGCTCGCGCGAGGCCGCGGAGGACCGCGAGGTCGAGGCGCTGAAGGCGGGCGAGCCCGCGCCCGCGCTCCTGCTGCCGCGCGTGGGTGGGGGCGAGTGGGATCTCCTCGTGGCGCGGGCGGGGAAGCCCGTCGTCGTCGACTTCTGGGCGACCTGGTGCGGGCCGTGCCTCGGTGCGATGCCCGACCTCGCGCGGCTCGCCGAGGAGTTCGAGGGGCGCGTCGAGTTCATGCTCGTCAACTCGGCCGAGCAGGGCGGTCGCGCCGACCGCGAGCGCAGGATTCTCGATGCGCTCGGCGCCAACGAGGAGTGGCTGCCATGCGTGCTCGACCTCGATGGGCAGGCGGCGCGGCGATGGCTGGTGCGCGCGTTCCCGACGACCTTCGTCGTCGCGGCCGATGGCACGCTCGCGGGCGTCTGGGTCGGGGCGAGTCCGAAGTCGAAGCGCGAGTTGCGCGAGACGCTCGAGCGCCTCGCGCCCGCGCCGACCGAACCCGCGGGCGCCGACGCGACGCCGTGACGACGGACGCGCGACCGCCCGCGCTATCCTCCCGCCCAATGTCCGTCGAATCCGCCACGCGCGCCTCCCATTCGCTCAGCCTGCCGGTCGCGGGCACGGACGGGTCGCGCGCCGCGGACGAGTGGCGCCGCCGCGCGCTCTCGGCGCTGCGCGAGGCGGGGGTGCGGGCCGATCTCCGCTTCGGTCACCACGACCGCATGCTCTACGCGACCGACGCGAGCATCTACCAGGTCGAGCCGATCGGCGTCGTCGTTCCCCGGACGGTCGAGGACGGCGCGCGCGCGGTCGCGGCGCTCGGCGCCGCGGGCGTTCCGATCCTCCCGCGTGGATCGGGAACGGCACTCGCGGGACAGAGCGTGAACGAGGCGGTCGTCGTCGATTTCTCGCAGAACTGCAGGGAAATCGTCGCGGTCGATCGCGAGGCGCGGCGCGCGGTCGTCGAGCCGGGCGTCACGCTCGACCAGCTCAACGAGCACCTCGCGCCGCTTGGACTCCAGTTCGGCCCCGATGTCGCGACGAGTTCGCACGCGACCCTCGGCGGCATGATCGGAAACAACTCCTCGGGCGCGCACTCGATCCTCTACGGACGCACCGTCGAGAACCTCGTCGCGCTCGAGGTCGCGTTCGCCGACGGCTCGGTGCACCGGCTCGAGGAGGGCTCGTGCGAGCGCGACCCCGCGCAGCGCGCGATCGCCGAGCGGATCGCCGCCGCCATCCTGCCGATCGCGGGCGAGATCCGTGCGCGGTTTCCGAAGATCCTCCGCCATGTCGATGGCTACGCGCTCGACATGTTCCTCGACGGGCTCGAGCGCTCGACGCCGGGCACCTTCGACCGCGTGAACCTCGCGCATCTCGTCTGCGGCGGCGAGGGAACGCTCGCGGTGACGCTGCGCGCCGAACTCGCGCTCGTGCAGCGTCCCGCCGCGCGCGGCCTCGCGATCCTCGGCTTCGCGGGCGTGCGCGAGGCGCTCTCGAAGCTCGGCGCGATCCTCGCGACGGGGCCCGCGGCGGTCGAACTCGTCGACGATGTCGTCATCGACGTCGCGCTCCGGAACACGGAGTACCGCCAGTACGTCGAACTCATGCCGAAGCCCGCCGAGGGTTCGCTCGGCGCCGTCCTCTACGTCGAGTACTTCACCGATTCGGACGCCGCGCTGCCCGCGCGCTTCGACGCGCTGCGCGCCGCGGTCCCGGGCGATTCGATCTCGACCTACACGGGCGCCGCCGAGCGGCTGAAGGCGTGGAAGCTCCGCAAGGCGGGCGAGCCGCTCCTCCATGGCGTGCCGGGCGCGCGCAAGCCCTTCACCTTCGTCGAGGACACGGCGGTCGATCCCGCGCGCCTGCCCGATTTCGTCGAGGAATTCAGGGCGATCGTCGCGAGGCACGGAACGACCGCCGCCTACTACGCGCACGCGTCCGTCGGATGCCTGCACATCCGACCGCTCGTCGCGATCCACGATCCCGCCGACCGCGCGGTCATGGTGTCGATCGCGAAGGAGATCGCGGCGCTCGTCGCCCGCTACGGCGGGGCGCTCTCGGGCGAGCATGGCGACGGCCGCGTGCGCTCGCCGCTTCTCGGCGCGTACTTCGGCGAGGCGATCTGCGAAGCGCTCCGCGCGGTGAAGGAGGCCTTCGACCCGCGCGGCCTTCTCAATCCAGGCAACATCGTCGAGACGGGGCCCGCCGAGCGGATCGTCGAGCGCCTGCGCGTCGCGCCTTCGGGCGTCGATCTCCACGCGCCCGACGACGAGCCTGGCTTCGAGACCTTCTTCCGCTACGAGCGCGAGGAGGGGTTCGGCCACGCGATCGAGGCGTGCAACGGCGCGGGCCTCTGTCGCCGCACTTCGGGCGGCACGACGATGTGTCCGTCGTACCGCGCGCTCCGCGACGAACGGCACGCGACGCGCGGTCGCGGCAACGCGCTGCGACTCGCGATCACCGGGCAGCTCGGCGGCGCGCGGTGGAGCGATCCCGGCACGCAGGAGACGCTCGACCTCTGCCTCTCCTGCAAGGCCTGCAAGACCGAGTGCCCGTCGAATGTCGACATCTCGAAGCTGAAGGCGGAGTACACCGCGCAGCGATATGCGCGCGAGGGCGCGCCGCTCGCCGCGCGCGTCTTCGGGCATGTGCGTCGACTGAACGCGCTCGGATCGCGCTTCCATCGGATCGCGAATGCCGTGAACCGGACGCCGGTCGCGCGCGCGCTCGCCGAGTCGATCCTCGGCGTCGACCGCCGCCGCGCGATCCCCGCGTTCGGCGCCTCGCTCTTCGACTGGTTCGGACGCCGCGGTCCGCGCGCCGCAACGCGCACGGTGATCCTCTTCGGAGACTGCTTCAGCGCGTACAACGAGCCCGGGATCGGGCGGCAGGCGGTCGCGCTCCTCGAGGCGTTCGGCTACCGCGTCGTCCTCGCCGACGTCGGCTGCTGCGGCCGAAGCCTCATCTCGACGGGGCTTCTCGCCGAGGCGCGCGACGAGGTGGCGCGCGCCGCGCGCGCGCTCGACGCGCTCGTCGCCGAGACGGGTGCCGACGCCGTCCTCGTCCTTGAACCGAGCTGCGCGAGCGCGATCCGAGACGACTGGATCGAACTCCTGCCGAGGGGGGCCGGCGCCGATGAGGTCGCGCGGCGTCGCGCGCTCGCGGCGCGCACGCGGCTCGTCGAGGAGTTCCTCGACGAGTCGTGGGATCGGCATCCCGCGCGTCCCGCGCTCCCGCCGCAGGCCGACGAGGTCGTCCTGCATGGACACTGCCACCAGAAGGCGCTCTGGGGGAACGAGTCCTCGGCGCGCTTCCTGCGGCGACTCTTCGGCGAACGCCTCCGCGTCCTCGACACCGGGTGCTGCGGCATGGCGGGGAGCTTCGGCTACACCACGGGCCGCTACGACCTCTCGATGCGGATCGGCGAGGACCGGCTGTTTCCCGCCGTGCGCGCGGCGGGCGACGCCGTCGTCTGCGCGCCCGGCACGAGCTGCCGCCACCAGATCCACGACGGTACGGGCCGCGAGGCGCTGCATCCGGTCGATCTCGCCGCACGGGCGCTCGGACTCTGACAGGTCGGTCCTCGACGCTCGCGTGACAGCGAAGAGGCCCGCGGCGCGTCTGCTAGAATCGCCGTCATGTCGACCCAGCCCATCATCGACGAGGCGGCCCTGACCGACCTTTCGCAGGCGCGCATCCTGCTCGTCGACGACAACGAGCAGAACCTCGAGCTCATGCAGGCCTACCTCGAGGCGCTGCCCTGCACGCTCTCGACGGCGCGCGACGGCGTCGAGGCGGTGGCGGCGATCCAGCGCGAGAAGCCCGATCTCGTCCTTCTCGATGTGATGATGCCGAAGATGTCGGGCTTCGAGGTCTGCCGCAAGGTGAAGGGCGATCCCGCGACGCGCGACATCGTCATCGTGATGGTCACCGCGCTCCACGAGGTCGGCGACCACGAGCGCGCGGTCGAGAGCGGCACCGACGACTTCCTCACCAAGCCGGTCAATAAGCTCGAGCTCGTGACGCGCGTGCGCAGCCTCCTGCGGGTGGCGCTTCTCAAGCGCAAGCTCGCGGAGCTGCTCGCGGGACGGTGACCGCTTCGGAGTGTTGTCGACGCGCACGCGCGAGTGGCCGTGACTGCGGCGCCTCGTCTCCCGGCCTGTCGCGAGTTCAACCGATCGACCGGCGACGGGGGCTCCTCGGCTGCGTGCAGTTGCGTGGAGCCTGCGCGCGATGGGAAAGCCCCAGAAGGTCAACGACGGTGCAGCGCGGTCTCCGAAGCCTCCTGCACAAGGCCAGGGCAGGGTGCCGAGGCTTCGTGAATCCGCCGGACGCCTCAAGCCCCTCCGTCCTCGAAGCCCCTCCATCCTCGAAGCCCCTCAATCTTTGAACGGATGCGGCGGGCGTGTCCGATGCTTTTGATCCGCACCGCGTGCATGCGCGCGCGACGCCGGACGACGCGACACGACGCCAGAAAGGACCCTCGCCCGTGGCCGAGAAGAACCGCATCATCGACGCGATCCGCGAGATCAATCCGACCGCCGCCGCCGAGTGGCTTGCCGCATTTCCGCTGAGCGAGCTCGAGCGCTACCACGGTCGACTGATGGATCTCATCGAGCGCGTGCGCGCGTCCGCGCCTGAGCGGAGCGCGCGTCCCGCGGTCGCGGGTCACGAGTACTACTGATCGCATGATCGCGGCGATTGCCGTCGCGGTGCGCGCGTTCAGTCCGCTTCGTTCGGCGTTTCGGCGGAGGCTTCCGCCGTCGCCGCTCCCGACTCGCCGAACGGTGCGTCGGGTCCACGCTCCTCGGCGAGCGTGACCTCGATCTGATCGTCGAGATCGTCCTGCTTCACCCGCACGCGTCCCTGCCGGACGAGTTCGAGGAGCGCGAGGAAGAGGCCGATCCGCTCTCCGTGCGATCGTCCCTCGAACACCGAGGTCAGGACGAGCCGACGCGTGTCCGCACGCCCGAGACGATCGACGAGATCCTCCTGGTGAAGCGAGATCGGCGTGTCGTCGTACTCGACGCGATGGTCTCCGACGCGGGTGAGGTCGATCGACGCCGCGATCCGCTCGAACGCGGCGTAGAGGTCGCCGAGGTGAAGATCCTCGAGTTCGAAGTCCTCCGAAGGCGCCTCCTCGGGCTCCTCCGCGGCACCGGGCCGCGCGCGCGCCGCCGCGCGCTCGGCGAAGTCGCGTCGCCGTGCCTCGAGGAGCTCGGCCGCCGTCCGGAACTTCTGGTAGGCGAGGAGCTGTCGGATGAGTTCCGCGCGCGGATCGTCGCCGGGCGCCGCGGCGCCGTCGCCGCCCGACTCGTCGGGGCGCGCGGCGGGCGTGAGCGAGCGCGACTTGATCTCGACGAGGGTCGCCGCCATCACGAGGAACTCGCCCGCGAGGTCGATGTCGACCGACGACAGCCGGCGCACGTACTCGAGGTACTGGTCGGTCAGCGTGTGCAGCTCGATCTCGTGGATGTCGACCTCGGCGCGGCGCACGAGGAAGAGGAGAAGGTCGAGCGGCCCCTGGAAGACGGGGAGGCGGACGAGCCAGTCGTTCTGCGACATCGCGGCGCAATCTAGCAGGAAGGCGCCGCGCGAAGGGGGCGGGGCCGCGCGCGCGTCCGCCGCGACCCCCGTCGTACACTGCGCCCCATGTCCACAGGCCCCGCCGCCACCGCGCCCGCCGATCCGCGCACGCCCGCGTCGGAATCCGCCTTCCTTCGCGAGGTGCTCGCGACCGAGTCCGATGCGATCGCCGCGTTCTCCGCGCGCATCGCGGCCGGCGAACTGGGCGCGCTCCACGCGGCGCTCGACCTCCTTGAGTCGTGCCGGGGGCATGTCGTCGTCAGCGGCATGGGGAAGTCGGGGCTCGTCGGCGCCAAGATCTCGGCGAGCCTCTCGAGCCTCGGCCAACCGTCTCACTTCGTCCATCCCGCCGAAGCGGTGCACGGCGACCTCGGCTCCATCCGTCGCGACGATGTCGTCCTTCTCCTCAGCTGGTCGGGCGAGACGCAGGAGGTCGTCGCGCTGGCATCGATCCTCCGGATGGACGGCGTTCCGACGCTCGCGATGTCGGGAAAGGCGGGCTCGAGCCTCGCCCGCGCCGCGACCGTGCATGTCGACCTCGGCGACATCACCGAGGCGTGCCCGCTCAACCTCGCGCCGACCGCGTCGACGACGCTCACCATCGCCGTCGGCGACGCGCTCGCGCTCGCGCTCGCCCGCCGTCGGGACTTCGGGAAGGACGACTTCCACAAGCACCATCCGGGCGGCATGCTCGGCGCGGGACTCCGTCCCGTCACGGAGGTGCTGCGCTTCCGCGTCGGCCAGAATCTCGCCGCCGTGCCGGACACCACCTCCGTCCGCGACGCGCTCCGCGCGGCCGGCGAGGGGCGCCGCGCGGGCGCGATCGTCCTCGTCGACGAAGGAGGCCGGCTCAGCGGCATCTTCACCGACGGCGATCTGCGCAGGCATGTGAACACGGGCGGACTCGAGGCCCTCGACGCTCCGGTCGCGCGGCTGATGACGCGTCACCCCGCGCAGCTCACCGTCGACTCGCTCGTCCGCGACGCGGTCCGGCTCGTCCAGGAGAAGCGCCTCGACGAGATCCCCGTCGTCGACCGCGACGGCCGTCCCGTCGGTCTCGTCGATGTCCAGGACCTCATCGCGATGCGCGTCGTGCGCGGCTAGCGGCGCACCACGCCGCGCGCGTCGAGGAACGCCATCACGCGCTCGACCGCGGTCGCGAGCGCGGCTTCGGTCGATCCGAGCTGGTGGAACGGAATGACGAGATCGGCGGCCTCCGGCGGCTCGTATTCGAAGTCGACGCCCGGAACGCCCGAGATCGCTCCGGTGGCCGCCTCGCGGTAAAGCCCCGACGGATCGCGCTCGCGGCAGACCTCGAGCGGAGTCGACAGGTAGACCGTCGCGAAGCGGTCCGCGCCGACGAGTTCGCGCGCCCGCTCGCGCGACACCGCGTCCGGCGCCGTGAAGCTCGCGAGGACGACGAGGCCCGCCTCGTTGAACGCGCGCGCGAGCTCCATGCCGCGCCGCAGGTTCTCCGAGCGATCGGCGCGGGTGAATCCGAGGTCGCGGCTGAGGCCGGTCCGCATGGTGGAGCCGTCGATGACGGCGCCGAAGCGCCCGAGATCGAAGAGCCGCCGCTCGACCGCACGCGCGAGGATCGACTTGCCCGATCCCGACAGCCCCGTGAAGAGAAGCGTGAAGGGCTTCTGGCCGAGCCGCGCCTCGCGCTCCTCCGCGGTCACGAGCGCGCGCGAGGGCTTCAGATGCGCACCGCGCGGCTCGTCCTGCCAGTGTCCCTCGACCTCGGTCGGATCGAGCAGCATGCCCGCGCCCGCCGTCATGTTCGTGAGGCGGTCGATCAGGATGAACGCGCCCGTCTGCCGGCTCTTCGCGTACGGGTCGTAGACGAGCGACCGCTGCGTCCGGAGCGCGACCTGGCCGATGTCGTTGAGGGCGAGAGCGGGGGCGGGCGACGCCTCGAGCGTGTTCACGTCGACGCGGTGCGCGATGCGCGTGACCGACGCGGGCGTCTTGTTCGTCCCGTGCTTCAGGAGGTATTCGCGCCCCGGCACGAGCGGCGACGCGTCGTCCATCCAGACGACCATCGCGTGGAGATCCTGCCCGACGATGGGCGTCGCGCCCGTGTGGACGATGGTGTCGCCCCGCGCGCAATCGATCTCGTCGGCGAGCGTGAGCGTCACCGACAGCGGCGCCGCCGCCTCGGAGAGGTCGCCCGCCTGCGTCACGATGCGCGCGACCGTCGTCGTCTTCCGCGACGGAAGCACCATGATGCGGTCGCCCGCCTTCACCGTGCCCGCCGCGACCGTGCCGGTGAAGCCGCGGAAGTCGAGGTTCGGGCGGTTGACCCACTGCACGGGGTAGCGCATCTCGGGGAACTTCCAGCGCGTTCCGAGCGGCACCTGGTCGAGGTGCTCGAGAAGCGTCGGACCCGTGTACCACGGCATCTCGGTCGAGCGGTGCACGACGTTGTCGCCGTTCAGCGCCGACATCGGGATGAAGCGCACGCGGCGCGCGGGAAGCTTGGCCGCGAACGCCTCGTACTCGGCGACGATCTCGCGGAAGCGCGCCTCGGAGTGCCCGACGAGATCCATCTTGTTGACCGCGACGACGATCTCGTCGATCCCGAGCAGGCTCGTGATGTACGAATGCCGCCGCGTCTGGACGATCACGCCGAGGCGCGCGTCGACGAGGAGCACCGCCACGTCGCAGGTGCTCGCGCCGGTCGCCATGTTGCGCGTGAACTGCTCGTGACCCGGCGTGTCGGCGATGATGTACTTGCGCGTCGCGGTCGTGAAGTAGCGGTACGCGACGTCGATCGTGATCCCTTGCTCGCGCTCGCTCTTCAGGCCGTCGACGAGGAGCGCCATGTCGAGCGCACCCGATTGCGTGCCCATCGACTTCGAGTCGCGCTCGACCGCGGCGAGCGTGTCCTCGGCGACCATGTGCGCGTCGTAGAGGAGCCGCCCGATGAGCGTGCTCTTCCCGTCATCGACCGATCCGCAGGTGAGGAAGCGGAGGAGCTCCTTGCGCTCATGGCGCGCGAGGTACGCCTCGATGTCCGACTCGATCAGCGCCTGCTCGGCATCGCGGGAGATGGTCATCAGAAGTAGCCCTCCTTCTTCTTCTCCTCCATGCTGCCCGCGCCGTCGTGGTCGATGACGCGACCCTGCCGCTCGCTCTGCGTCGTGAGGAGCATCTCGCGGATGACCTCGGCGAGGGTCGCCGCGTTCGATTCGACCGCGCCCGAGAGCGGATAGCAGCCGAGCGTTCGGAAGCGCACCATCTTCCGCTCCGGCACCTCTCCCGGTTCGAGCGGCAGCCTCTCGTCATCGACCATGATGGGAACGCCGTGGCGATAGACGATCGGCCGCTCCTTCGCGAGATAGAGGTCGGGAATCGGGATCCCCTCGAGCAGGATGTACTGCCACACGTCGAGCTCGGTCCAGTTCGACAGCGGGAAGACGCGGATCGACTCGCCGCGCGCGCCGCCGGGATCGCGGTTGATCTCGGTGTTGTAGATGTTCCAGAGCTCCGGGCGCTGGTTGCGCGGGTCCCAGCGGTGCTGCGCGTCGCGGAAGCTGAAGACGCGCTCCTTCGCGCGCGACTTCTCCTCGTCGCGTCGCGCGCCACCGAAGGCGGCATCGAAGCCGTACTTGTCGAGCGCCTGCCGCAGCGACTGCGTCTTCATGATGTCGGTGTGCTTGCGCGAGCCGTGCGTGATCGGGTTGATCCCCGCGGCGACGCCCTCCTGGTTCACGTGGATGATCAGGTCGAGCCCGAGCTCGTCGACGACATAGGCCTTCCGGAAGCGGTACATCTCGCGGAACTTCCAGGTCGTGTCGACATGCAGCAGGGGGAACGGCGGCTTCGCGGGGAAGAACGCCTTGCGCGCGAGTTCGAGAAGGACGGCCGAGTCCTTTCCGATCGAGTAGAGCATCACGGGCTTCTCGAAGCTCGCGACGACCTCGCGGAAGATCTGGATGCTCTCGGCCTCGAGCTCGCGGAGATGGGTCAGGCGGCTGGCGTCCATGGCGGGGTCGGACGATACAGTAAACGCGGTGCCCCGTCCGTTCCCGAGAGGAGCGGTCCGCGGGCGCGACGGAGTCCCGCGCATGCATGAACCGAACTCACGCTCCGACGCCTCCGTTCCCGCGAACCTGCCGCACGTCTCGCCGCACGACGCGACGCACGCGCGCGCCGCGACGAACGTGGTCTGGCACGGCGGTGAGGTCGCCCGCGCCGACCGCGAGCGGCTCCTCGGGCAGCGCGGCGCGACGGTCTGGTTCACGGGCCTCTCGGGATCGGGCAAGAGCACGATCGCAGTCCGTGTCGAAGCGCTGCTCGTCGGGGCTGGGCGACTCGCCTACCGGGTCGATGGTGACAATCTTCGCCATGGCCTCAACCGGAACCTCGGGTTCTCGGAGGAGGATCGCCGCGAGAACGTCCGGCGGACGGGGGAAGTGTGCCGAATCCTCGCGGACGCGGGAGCGATCGTCCTCGCGAGCCTTGTGAGCCCGTTCCGCGCCGACCGCGACGCCGTCCGGGCGCAGCACGAGGCGTGGGGGCTGCCCTTCCTCGAGGCGTTCGTCGACGCACCCCTCGCGGTCGCGGAGTCGCGTGATCCGAAGGGGCTCTACCGGAAGGCGCGCGCGGGCGAGATCCGGGACTTCACGGGGATTCACCAGCCCTACGAGTCCCCCGAGCGCGCGGAGATCGTGCTGCCGACGGCGGAACTCGCGGTCGACGACGCGGCGGCGCGCGTGGTCGGTGCGCTCTCGGCGGCGGGCGTCCTTCCGCCCGGCTGAACGGGTGCGGTCATGCCCCGCCCGCGGCGCCGGTCGAGACGCGCGCGCCTACGCGGTGACGCGCGCCGCGTACGCGGTCACGAGCGCGTCGACGATCGCGGGATGTCCTGCGAAGACGCCGCGGTTCGCGGAGAGTTCGCGTCCCCGCCCGAAGTCGAGCGGCCTGCCGTCGACATCGGTGACGCGCGCGCCCGCCTCGGAGGCGACGAGCGCGCCGGCGGCGTGATCCCAGATCTTCTCGCGGTATCCGGGCTTTACGGGAAGCCGCATGTAGATGTCGGCGCCGCCTCGGGCGACGACGACGTACTTCGCCTGGCTGTCGAGCCGCGCGGGTGTGCCCGGCGCACCGACGGCGGCGAGGAGCTCGACCGAGAGATCCTGCCGCGAATGCGCGCTCTCGAACGACTCGCAGGCGCGGATCGGCTGGCCCGCGCTCCAGGCGGCGATCCGCATCGGGCGCCGCTCGCCCGGCGCGACCTCGAGGAACGCGCCCTCGCCGAGCACGGCGCCCGCGAAGGAGCCCGCCGGGTCGGCCTCGTCGTATCGCCCTTCGGCGAGCGCGAGATTCGGGCAGCCGACCGCACCCGCCACGGGGCGCCCCGCCTCGATCAGGCCGAGCGAGATCGCGTACTGCTGCCTGCGCAGGAAGCCCTTCGTCCCGTCGACCGGATCGAGCGTGAGGAAGCGCTCGCCAGGCTCGCCGCGGCCGCGGTCGATCGCGTCGAGAACCGCGTCCGCCTCGACCGGCCCGATCGCATGCGACACCGCGCCGACCACGAGGTCGAGCAGGGGCCGTGATTCGTCCGTGCGGAGCGACGAGGCGTCCTCCTCGCCGACGAGGGGCAGCGAGCCCCACGCGGGGTCGCGCGCGAGAAGAAGCGCGACGACCGCCTGGCTCGACCAGTCGGCGATCGTGACGGGACTCGCGTCGGCCTTGTCGAGGCCCTCGATCGCGGTGCTCGCGTGGACGAAGCGCGTCGCCCGGGCGGCCGCGCGCACGGCGGAGAGGAGGAAGTTCGCGGTGTGCTGCATGTGAGGTGACTCGGACGCGCGGAGGATGCCGATCGCGCGCGGCGGTTCAGGGTGAGAGGAGATGGATCATCGCGACCGCGCTCGTGCCCACGACGATCGCGAGCGGAACGCCGATCTTCAGGTAGTCGCCGAAGCGGTATCCGCCCGGCGCCTGCACCATCAGGTTCGTCTGGTAGCCGATCGGCGTCGCGAAGCTCGCGCTCGCGCCGATCATGACGACGAGCGCCGCCTGCCGCGCGTCGAGTCCCGCGGCCTCCGCGGCGCCGA
>JBJOHC010000024.1:0-9414 GCA_046047955.1 Planctomycetota bacterium | reverse complement strand
CGCCACCCTCTCCGCGAACGACAAAGCCGTGCTCGCCGAAGGCGACCACGGCTTTGTCGGAAGCGGAGAGGGTGGGATTCGAACCCACGAGTAGGCGAGCCCACTACTAGTTTTCGAGACTAGCTCCTTCAACCGCTCGGACACCTCTCCGTGCACTGGCCCCTGTGGGGGCTGAGCGGGGTCGGAAGTATCGCCAAGATCGTCGCGTTTGTCCAATCGGATCGGCGATGAATCGGACGAGCGCGTCCGCCAAGTCCTCCCCGCGAGCCGCTCGGCGGAGGGACCGCGGTTATCGCGCGCGCAACAGCGCCGCCACCGACGCGACGCGGTCCGACTCGACCCAGCCGCGCGTGCCGTCCGCGAGTTCCACCTCCGTCCAGCCCGGTCGCTCCTCGCGGAGCCGGCCTTCGGTCCCAGCGGGACACGGCGCCAAGCGAGCGGGCGCGAAGCCGAGACCGTTCCCCGAACGCGGCGTCGCGGCAGCGGTGAGCACCACGGTCCGATCCGAAACGATCGCCATCCGATCGATCACGACCGTCGCGAGAGAGATGCAGCCGAATGCCGCGAGGAGCCAGCCTGCCGCACGCGCCCGTCGGAAGGGGCCCTCGGGATCGATCGCGCCGAGACCGATCGCCGCGCACCCCAGGCACCATGCGATCCAGCCGATCGATCGGATGT
Source organism: Planctomycetota bacterium (assembly GCA_046047955.1). GTDB lineage: Bacteria > Planctomycetota > Phycisphaerae > Phycisphaerales > SM1A02 > QWPT01. The sequence continues at coordinate 8,736 of JBJOHC010000024.1, read as the reverse complement.
CGCCGCCGAACGGCGTCCACCACGCGCGGAGCGCGTCGACCGTGCGCGCTTCCGGAGGTGGCGCACCGCCCTCGATCCCTCGTCGCGCCTCCGCGAGATTCGCGCGGGCCCGCTCCGACGCCGGATCGAGGAGCAGCGCCGCCCGAAGCGCTGCGATCGCGCGCCCCGTGTCGCCCGCCCGGAGATGCGCGGTGCCGAGATTCGCGAGAACGATCGGCGATGGATGCGCCTCCGCCGCGCGGCCGTACGCCGCCGCCGCCGCGACGAAGTCGCCGCGCGCCTCTTCGGGCGATCGCGCGGCCCGCGCCTCGCCCGCCTCGAACGCCCGATCGGCTTCCACCCAGCTCGTGGCGCAGGTCCCGTCGAGGGGCGGCGACGGCCGCGCGGCCGCCGCGCCGGTCGCAGGCATCGAACGCACGGCTTCGATGACGAGCGGCAGCGCGAGGACCGCGATCATCAGAACGGCGAGCAGGCGCTTCACTTCGCGCCCTCCGCGCGCGCGATCGCCGTCGCGCGCGGGGTCTCGAGCCGCGCGAGCAGGGCGCGTGCGGTCGCGGGATCGGCCGCGACGGTCGTGTCGGCCGCGAAGCGTGCGCGCTCGCACGCACGCAGGAATCCGTCGAGCTCCGCGACGACCGCCGCATCGACCCCGCGACGGCGCAGGAGATCGACGGCGTCACCGCGGGTCGCGGCGCCTTCGGCCATTCCCTCGCGATCGGCGACGAATCCGAGCAGCGCATCGCCGAGCGCCGACGCGTCGCGAGCGGTCGCGAGCCGCGCCTCGCAGGTGCGCCGCGCCAGCCGGGCGCGTCTCGCCGCGGGGTTGCGCGCGTCCGCCGCGCGCCGGCGCGCGACGACGACGACGGCCGCGGCCGCCAGCGGAGGCAGTGCGAAGAGACCGAGTTCGACCGGGCCGATCTCGCCGAGGTTCCGCGCGAGGAGTCCCCGATCCGGCTGCCCGTCGGGACCGAGGAGCGGAACGATCGGCCGCGGACCCTCGCGGGGCGCCGTGGCATCGCGCTCGTCGCGCTTCTCGGGCGGCGCCGCGGCGGGCGGCTCGACCTCGAGCCGCGCGATCGGACTCGGCTTCACCGAGATCGGAATCGGCCTGCTGCGCACGACCTCGTAGGACTCGGTCGCGGGATTGAAGAAGGCGAACTCGATGGGCGGGATCTCGCGCACGCCGTCGTCGAGGGCGCGCACGGTCTGCGTGAACACCTTCGCATCGCCTTCGACCGTGCCCGACGGCGCGTCGCGTGGAACGCGGAAACTCCGCGCGAACTCCAGCTGCTCCGCGAAGGGCGGCGCGAGGACGCCCTCGAGTCCCGCCTCGCCCGAGCGGTCGGCGATCCGGATGGAGAGCGTGATGGGATCGCCGACGGCGACCTCGGTCGGTCGCGCGACCGCGACGATCTCGAACGCGCCGACCGCGCCGTTCCAGGACGGCGGGCGCCCCTCGACGGGAGGCGACTGCGCCTCGACCTCGATCGCATCGGGGGCGGCGCTGATCGGGCGGCTCGCGGCGAGGGTCAGCCGGTTCTCGAAGAAGAGGTCGTTCCCGCGGCGGAGCGCGGTCGGGTAGTTCATGCGCACGCGCACCTCGCCGATCCCGGGCGTCCCCGCGGCGATCGGGTCGAACTCCTTCGAGATGGTGTAGACGAGGTACTCCTCGCCGTCGATCGTGCGCGTGAGCCCGCGCGGGCGGCGGCGTTCGGCCTCGAGCTGCTGCAGCGCGGGGAACCAGATGCCCCAGTCGGAGCTCCGTCCATCGACGAGGCTCCACATCGCGCCCTCATCGAGCTCGATGCCGAGCTTCGCGTCGCGATAGGTGCGGATCGCGATCTCGAGGTCGATCGTTCCACGCTGGCCGACGAAGGGCCGCTCGGGCGATCCGGTGACGCGCACGCGCAGCAGGTTTCCCGTCTCGGAGACCGTCGCGGTGAATCGGACGGGCTCGGTGCGGAACTCCCTTCCGCCGATCACGACGACGAACGGCGGGATGGTGAAGTCGCCCGTCCGCGCGGGAATCGCCTCGAATCGGATGCCGACCGTGGTCTCGGTGCTGCGGCGGCCGTTCACGATCCGCGTCATCGACGACGTCTCCTCGCCGGGAAGCCTGCGGATCTCGACGCCGTCGACCGATGGAATCACGGGTCCCTCGTAGCCGTCGCTGTTGCGGATGGTGACGGTGAGGCGGAGCGGCTCGCCGACATACGCCTCGGTCGAGGCTGCTTCGATCCGGACCGACTGCGCATGCGCTCGGACGGAGACGCACGCCAGGAGGACGAGCGCGAGAAGAAGGCGGAGTCGGTTCGTGAAGAGATGGGCCATCGGCGTCGGTTCCTCGTCGCGTGCTACCAGTCCTTCGGCGCGGGCTTGCGGCGTGCCCGCTCCTCCTGCGCCTGCCGCTCGAGCCGCTGGGCCTCCTTCAGGCGGACGCGCTGGAGCAGACGCTCGATCTCCTCGCGGGTGAGCGGCTTGCGTTCCTGCGCCTCGGCGGGGCAGGGCTTCGGTTCGGCGGGCGACTCGCTCTTCTCCTGGCCCTCCTGCGACTGCTGCTGCTGCTGCTGCTGCTGGTTCTGCTGATCCTGGTTCTGTTGATCCTGGTTCTGCTGATCCTGGTTCTGCTGCTGCTGGTTCTGCTGATCCTGGTTCTGTTGCTGCTGGTTCTGCTGGTCCTGATTCTGTTGATCCTGATTCTGCTGATCCTGGTCCTGCTGATCCTGGTTCTGCTGATCCTGATTCTGTTGATCCTGGTTCTGTTGATCCTGGTTCTGTTGATCCTGATTCTGCTGATCTTGCTGCTGCTGCTCCTGCTGCTGCTGCTCCTGCTGCCGACGCAACTGCCGCAGCAGGCGCTGCGCAAGTTCCGCATTCACGCGGGCGTCCTCGTTGTCGGGATCGGCGCGGATCGCATCCTTGAGGATGCGAAGCCCCGACTCGAGTCGCGCGATCGCCTGTTCGAGCGGGTTCTCCTGCGATCCTTCCGGCGATTCCTCGCTGGGCGCTTCCCCGGCCGGCGTCCCGCCGGCGGCCGCGTCGGGCGATGGGGGCGTGGCCGCGGCCTCGAGGACGCGAAGCACCTCCGCGTACGCGGTCGTCCCCTCGTTGAACATCGCCCGCGCCGCGACTTCCGAGCGCCCCCGCTCGGCGGCGGCGCGGAAGAGCCGCTCGGCGCCAGCGAGATCACCCTCCCGGTAGCGCGCGACGCCGAGGTTGTAGAGGGTTTCGGCGGGCGGCTCGGGCGGCGGCGCGGCGTCGTCGCGCGCGTCCTCGATCGTCTGCGCGCGCGGTTCGATCAGGCGCACGTCGCCGGGCTTCGCGCCAGCGGTCCCGTCGGTGGCGTCCTGCGCGAATGCGGGCGACGCCGCCACGAGCAGCGATGCCAGCGCGGCGGTCGACAGGGAGTCCGCCTCGGAGCGTCGATTCATCATGCTGCGATCTCCCGGGAAAGGCGCCTGTTCGGAACGAGCGGCTCGAGCGCGAGGAGGAACGCGGCCAGCCCCGCGAGCCACGGGAACAGCGGGATGCGCGTCGACACGTCGGCCCGCTCCCGCTCGCGCGCGCCGATCCCGGTCGAGAGGATGCGCGCGAGCTGCGCCATGTCGGCCCGTGCGGTGCCCGCCTCGAGGTACGCGCCGTTCCCCTCGCGCGCGACGCCCGCGAGCACCGTCGGATCGAGGCGCGTCCACACCTGCTCGCCCTCGTGCATGAGGAACTCGGTGCGTCCGCCGCTCCGGACGGGGATACGCGCGCCCTCCGACTTGTCGCCGATGCCGACCGTGTAGAGACGGATGCCGCGTTCGGTCGCGGCGTTCGCCGCGGCCTCGAGCGGCGAGCTCTCCATGTCCTCGCCGTCGCTGAGGACGACGATCGCCTTGCCCGTTCCCTCGGCGTCGAGGCTTTCGGCGGCGAGGCGGATCGCATCGCCGAGGAGCGATCCGCCGAGGACCGTCGATTGCGGCGACAGGAGATCGAGCTGGGTGAGGAAGGTGCGGTGGTTGAAGGTGAGCGGGCAGCGCATCGAGGGGACGCCCGCGAACTCGACGAGACCGACGCGGTCGCTGCCGAGCGCCTCGACGAGGTCGCGCGCGAACTGCTTCGCCCGCGCGAGACGGTTGGGTGCGGCGTCCTCGGCGAGCATGCTCCGCGAGACGTCGACGACGACCATCACGTCGACGCCCGACTGCTCGACCGGCTCGAGCCGCTCGCCCGCGCGCGGATCGAGGATCGCGATCGCGAGCGCGGCGAGCGCCGCGGCGAGAAGCGCCGTGCGCAGCCCCGTGCGCGCGCCCGCGACCTGCGGCGCGAGCCGCGCGGCGAGCGACGCGTCGCCGAGCCGCGCCCGCGCGCGCCGCCGCCAGAGCGAGAGCCGCGCGAGTCCGAGGATCGCGGCGCCCGCGACGACGGCCCAGATCCACGCGTTCCCGTTCGCGAGTTCGATGCCGCCGGGCAGTTCGGCGAGAAGGGCGTGCGGCAGGGGGTGCGCCGTCATGCGAGGCTCCTCGCGCGCGTCGCCATCAGCGCGATCTCGAGTGCGAGGAGGACGATCGCCGGCACGAGGATCGGCGGCATCCCGACCGGTCCGAGCAGCGGAACGGCGAGCGTGAAGTCCCGCACGGCGAGATCGCGGTAGCGCGTCTGCCGCGACTCCTCGATGCGGCTCTTCTCGAGGGAGTCGATCGTCTCGTAGATCCGCTCGAGGCTCGCGGTGTCGGTCGCGCGGAAGTAGCGCCCGCCCGTCGCCTCGGCGATCCGCGTGAGCGTCTCCTCGTCGATCGACACGGGCACCCGCTGCATCTGCGTGCCGAACGGCGTGCGGATCGGGACATTCGCGTATCCCTCCGTGCCGAGGCCGACGGTGTACACCTTCACGCCCGTCGACTTCGCGAGGAGCGCGGCCTCATCCGGCGAGAGTTCGCCCGCGTTCGATTCGCCGTCGGTGAAGAGGACGAGGACGCGCGACTGGACGCGCGTCCGGCCGTCGGCGTTCGCGCGGTCGGCCGCGTCGGCGAGCTTGTCGACGCCGAGGGCGAGCGCGTCGCCGATCGCGGTGCCCATCTCGCTGCCGTCGTCGGGGAAGCGGATCTGGCGGATCGCGTCGACGACGACATCGTGGTCGAGCGTGAGCGGCACGATGCTGTCCGAGTTGCGGGCGAACATGACGACGCCCACGAGATCGTTCGGCCGCCCCGCGAAGCCGTCACCTCCCGCGATGAACCGCTCGGCCATGGCCTTGAGCGCCTCGAGGCGGTTCGCCGTCTTCCCGTCGACGGAGAAGTCGAGGGCCCGCATCGAATCGCTCCGGTCGACGACGAGTTCGATCGCGACGCCCTCGACGAGCGTGCGCGTCGACTCGTTCACGAGGACGGGACGCGCCGCCGCGACGACGAGGAGCGCGATCGTCGCGGCGCGCAGCCAGGGGAGCGCGCGGTGGACGCGCGTCCAGCGCCCGCGCGGCGCGTAGGCGAGCGCCGCGAGCGAACTGAAGCCGACGAGCGGCCGTCGCGACCGCCGCCGCGCCGCGAAGGCCGCGAGGGCGATCGGCAGTGCGAAGAGGATCCACCAGGTCGCGGGGTGGAAGGTCACGCGGCACCTCCCTCGTTGGTGCGACCCTCGTTGGTGCGGTCTTCGTTGGTGCGACCTTCGTCGGCGCGTCCGTCCACGCGTGCGACCGGTTCCGTCGGCGGCACCACGGGTTCCCCCGATGCGCACGCCTCGACGAATCTCCGCGCCTCGAGGAGATGCGCCGCGCACTCCGCCGGATCGGGCTCGGTGCGCGCGAATTTCACGCGGTCGGCGAGGGTGAGGAGCGCGCGCAGGCGATCGAGCTCGTCCGCATGCACCGCGGGATGGCCATCGAGGGACGCGAGGAGTTCGCGCGTCGTCCGGCGGTCGGCGGGAATCGCGAAGCGCTCGACGGTGAACGCGCGCACGATGCGGACGAGCTCGTCCGCGAACGCGCCGAATTCCCGCCGCTTCGGAAGGTCGCGCGCGGCGAGCGCGGCGAGCGCGTCGAGCGCGCGGCGGTCGGCGGGAAGGGGCGTACGGTCGCGCCGCATCCAGAGGGCGAGCGTCGCGGCGGTGAGCGTCGTCAGAGCGAACGCGCCGATCGGCCAGATCCACCAGGCGCCGGCGTCGGGCACGGGCTCGAGTTCGCCCGCGATGTCGCGGAAGTCGGCGGGCCCGGCGTCGTCGCCGACGAGACTCGCGACCTCGACCGACGGAAGCGGCAGCTCGAGGCGCCGTTCCTCGCCGTCCGCGCGCCATGCGATCGCGAGCGGCGGCGGCGTCGCGACACCTGCGTCGAGGGTCGAGACGACGAGCGTCATCGACCACGCCGCGCCGCGATCGGATCCCGACGGGCGAAGCGCCGTCGATTCGACGAGGTCGAAGGCGAACGGGTCGCCCTTCGCGGCCGCCTCGCGGAACGCGTCGAGATCGACGCGCGCGCCGGCGGCGGCGGGGCCGCGAAGATCGATCCGATAGGCGATCGGGCGGCCGACCTCGACCACGATGCCAGCGGCCGCGTCATTCCCGAGCGCGGCCGACGCGACGAGCCCCTCCGCCTCGGCCTTCGACGGCGATGCGATCCGCGCGGGCTCGGTCGGAGCAGCGTCCGTCGCCGCGCGTGTCGACGCGGGCGCGACCGGCGGAGTGGTCTGCCGCGCGACCTCCGCACCCGCACCGAGCGCGGCGACCGTCACCGCGCACGCGGCGAGCGTCCCCGCGAGAGGTCCTCCGCGCACGCGCATCACCGCCGCCTCCTCGCCTCGCGGCGATCGAAGTAGGCGCGCAGCGGCGTCGCGAAGTCGGCGCCCGTCTCGAGGACGAGCGGTTCGAGCCGCGCACGCCGGAAGGCGCGCAGCCGCTCGGCGGCGCGTTCCTCGGCGACCATCGTCCAGCCCTCGCGGACGCCCGACGATCCGCTGTCGAAGCGCACGGTTCGGCCGTTCTCGAGATCCTCGAACTCGACGATGCCGACATCGGGGAGGGTCCGTTCGAACGCGTCGGCGACCACGATGGGCACCACATCGTGCCGCCGCCGCAGCCGGGCGAGCGCGCCTTCCCACGCGGGTGCGCCGGCGGGCTGCAGGAAGTCGCTCACGAGGCACACGACCGACCGCCGCGTGAGGCTCGCGGAGAGCTCGTCGATCGCGGCCGCGAGCGCCGTGCCGCGGCCCGCGGGCTCGAACGCGAGCAGGTCCCGCACGATCCGCAGCGCGTGGCGCGCGCCCTTCCTCGGCGGAACGAACGACTCGATCCGGTCGGTGAAGAGGAACATGCCGACGCGGTCGTTCGAGCGGACCGCCGAGAAGGCGAGCGTCGCCGCGACCTCGGCGGCGAGCTCGCGCTTGAACTCGGCGCGCGTCCCGAACGAGAGCGAGCCCGAGAGGTCGGCGGCGACGATCACCGTGAGCTCGCGCTCCTCGCGGTAGACCTTCACATGCGGCTCGCCGACGCGCGCGCTCACGTTCCAGTCGATCGTGCGCACATCGTCGCCCACGAGATACGGGCGGACCTCCTCGAACTCCATGCCGCGCCCCTTGAACGCCGAACGGTACTGCCCCGCGAGCACATCGCTCACGAGGCGGCTCGTGCGGATCTCGATCTGGCGGATCTTGCGGCGGAGTTCGGGGGAGATCATGGGATTGCGGCGCCTCGCGCGACGCGCGGGGCGGTCGTCCGGCGCGCGGGGCGTCGTCAGGGAACGGGCACGTGGTCGAGGAGGATGCGGACGAGGTCGTCGCCCGACTTCTCCTCGGCCTCGGCCTCGAAGCTCGGCACCAGCCGGTGCCGCAGGACGAGCGGCGCCACATCCTTCACATCCTGCGGGACGACGAAGCCGCGTCCATCGAGGAAGGCGTGCGCGCGCGCGACGCGCGAGAGGGCGAGCGTCGCGCGCGGCGAGGCGCCGAAGGCGAGGAGCCCGTCGAGCGGCACCTTCGCGGACTTCGGGTCGCGCGAGGCGACGACGAGATTCACCATGTAGTCCTTGATGCGGTCGTCGACGACGATCTCGTCGACGACCGCGCGCGCGGCGGCGATCTCCTCGGGCTTCATGACGGGCGCGACGGTCGACGACGCGTTCTGCCGCGACATCCGCTCGAGGATCTGCCGCTCCTCGCGGTGCGTCGGGTAGCGCACGACGATCTTCAGCATGAAGCGGTCGACCTGCGCCTCGGGGAGCGGATAGGTGCCCTCCTGCTCGACGGGATTCTGCGTGGCGAGGACGAGGAACGGCTCGGGCAGGCGGAAGGTCTCGCTGCCGATCGTCACCTGGCGCTCCTGCATCGCCTCGAGCAGCGCCGACTGCACCTTCGCGGGTGCGCGGTTGATCTCGTCGGCGAGGCAGATGTTGGTGAAGATCGGTCCCTTCTTCACCTCGAACTCGCCCGAGCCGGGACGGTAGACGAGCGTGCCCACGAGGTCGGCGGGCAGGAGGTCGGGCGTGAACTGGATGCGCTGGAAGCGCGTGCGCAGTCCGCTCGCGAGGCACGAGACCGCGGTCGTCTTCGCGAGTCCGGGCACGCCCTCGATCAGGATGTGGCCGTTCGCGAGGAGCCCGAGGAGCAGTCCGTGGACGAGCTCCTCCTGCCCCACGATCACGCGGTGGATCTCCTCCTGCAGGAGGCGGAAGGGGCGGCTCTTCTCGGCCACTTCCCGTTCGATGCTCGCGATGTCGGGTGATTCGGTCGCCATGTGGGCAAGTCTCTCAGATCCGCTCCGATCGTG
>JBJOHC010000023.1:0-9024 GCA_046047955.1 Planctomycetota bacterium | reverse complement strand
CGGCGATCGCGAGCCCGCGCGAGCGGAAGTCGCCCTCGGCGATCGCGGCGCGGACCGAGGCGTAGCCCGTCCCCGGACCGTATCCCTTGAAGGTCGCGCGGTCGGCGAGTTCGGCGGTCGCCTCCTGCATCGCGCGCACGGCGCAGGGCGCGAGCGGCTCGGTCACATCGCCGACGCCGCAGCGGATGATCTCGCCCGCGAGGTCGGGGCGCTCGGCCGAGAAGGCCGCGACGCGGCGCGCGATCTCGGGGAAGAAGTAGCCGGCGGCGAGCTTGAGGTAGTTCTCGTTGACGAGGGCCATGGCGGTTCCGGTGGCGGGGGGCGTGCGTCGCGCGAGCGTTCCGCGGATCGCGGAGCTTCGGGACGGGAAGCCGCGAATGTACGGTGAATCGCGCGCGCGCATGCGGCCACGCGCCCGAGGTCGGCATCGGTTCGGCTAGCATGATCGGGCTGTGCTCGACTTCCTCACCGAGGCCGTTCGGAACTTCCGCCACACCGGTGCCGTGTGGCCTTCGTCACCCATTCTCGCGCGCGCGATGACGCGCTCGATCGCCGAGATCGAGGGTCCGCGACGGATCCTCGAGGTCGGCCCTGGAACGGGACCGTTCACGAAGGCGATCCTCCGCCGCCTGCGCGCGGGCGACCGCTTCGATCTCGTCGAGATCAACGACACCTTCTGCCGGAAGCTCGAGCGCGACATTCTGAAGCCGTACCGCGCGCGTCATCCGAAGGTCGAGGTCGTCCTTCACAACGCGCCGATCGAGGAGGCCGAGCTCGCCGGTCCGTACGACCGGATCGTCTGCGGCCTGCCCTTCAACAACTTCCCGCCGAAACTCGTGCGCGCGATCTTCCGCCGCATGTTCGAGCTGCTGAAGCCCGAGGGCGAACTCGTGTACTTCGAGTACGCGGGCGTGCGCGTGATGAAGGCGCCCGTGATGGACCGCGAGGGTCGCGCGCGGTTGCGGCGGATCGATGCGTTCGGCAAGTCGATCCGGCGCAAGCACGACGGCTCGAAGGAACTCGTCCTCGGGAACTTCCCGCCCGCGATCGCCTACAGCCTGAAGGGCGAGCGCGCGCCGCGCCGCACGGCGGCGGGTCGACGCGGGAGCTGAGCGCGGGGGCCCTTGCGGGGGCCTCGACGGCGGGATCGGCGGCAGGATCGACGGCGGGTCGGCGGCGATCAGCCGAGCGACGGAACGAAACGCTCGTCGCGCTTCATCGCCATCGCGAAGCCCGCGAAGAGGTGCGCGATCCGGTTGAGGTCGCGCAGGCTCGTCATCTCGACGGTCGTGTGCATGTAGCGGATCGGGAGCGACACGAGGCCGCAGGGGATGCCGCCCGCGACGAAGATCGCGTCGGTGTCGGTGCCCGAGCCGCCCGGGGTCGCCGCGCGCTGGAGCGGAATCGAGAGCCTGCCCGCGACCTCGGCGAGCCGCGCGACGACTTCGGGCTGCATCGCCCCGCCGATCGCGAGCTTCGGTCCGCCCGCGAGCTTGAAGTGTCCGTGCTGCGCGTGGGTGATGCCGGGGCTGTCGGTCGCGTGGCCGACATCGGTGACGAGCGCCGCGGTCGGCGCGAGCGAGCGCGCGACCATGTGCGCGCCCTTCAGGCCGACCTCCTCCTGCACGGTCGAGACCGCGACGACGCGCACCTCGAGCTCCTTCGCGCGAGCCGCGACGAGGCGCAGCGCCTCGGCCGCGATCCAGGTGCCGATCCGGTTGTCGAGCGCGCGCGCGACGACGAGGTCGTCGGTGAGCTGCAGGAAGCCGTCCATGAAGACGCCCGCGTCGCCGATCGCGAGCTTCGCGCGGGCCTCGTCGCCCGAGGTCGCGCCGATGTCGACGAAGAGCTCGTGGATCTTGCGGACCTTGCCCTCGGAGGCCTTGTCCTGCAGGTGGATCGCGGTGGCGCCGATGAGGCCGATGACCTCGCCGCCGGTCACGCTCGAGCGGAAGCGCACGCGCTTGCCGACGATCGAGCCCGCGTCGATGCCGCCGATCGACTTGCAGTAGAGGAAGCCCTTCTCGTCGAAGTGGTTGACCATCAGGCCGATCTCGTCGGCGTGGCCGCAGATCGCGAGCGTCGGCACGCCGTCGCCCTCGGGGCCGGCCGAGGCGAAGCAGTTCCCGTAGGCGTCGTTCCAGGTGCGGGTCGCGAAGTCCTTCGCGTAGCCGAGCCAGACGCGCTGCCCGTCGCGCTCGAAGCCCGAGGGGCTCGGGGTGTCGAGGAGCCTCTTGAGGAAGTCGAGGCTCTCGGGGCGCATGGCGTCGGGGGTTTCGTCGGTGGGCATCGCCGCAAGATAGTCAAACCGCGCGGTCCCGATCGGGTCGGGTGGTCCGCGCGGTGACGCGTCTCGGGAGGCGGTCGGCGCTTCGTCGGCGCTGCGTTCGGGCGATCAGCTCGCGCGCTTGGGGCGCGCCTTCAGGCGCGGCGTCCCGTCGGTGAACATCTCGTTGGCGGCGCGGACCGGCGGTGCGGGCGTCGAGGTCGGCGCGGCGGGCTGCGCGCGGGCGCTGGTGGTCGCCACGGGTGCGGGCGCAGGGTTCGACGGCGCGGGTGCGGCGTTCGGCGTCGCCTCGGAGGCGGCGCTGGGCGCGGTGTCCGATGGGGCATCGGGACCGAGCCGGCGGTTGCGCGCCTCGTCGATCGAGCGGCCCATCGTCTGGAGCAGGGTCCGCACCTGCTGCATCGATCGGTTGGGACGGTTGTTGTGCATGGGATCGGACTCCGTCATGAGGATCGAGAGCGAACTTGGCGAGTGGATGGCGCGGGAGGCCGCCACGACACGCGGAATGAACGCGCGCGCGAACCCCGCACGGGGAACGCGGCGCGGAAATGACCGCAGGAAGGACTTCGGCGCATAACGCGCCCGGGTTTGGCGAAGACGCGCGCTTCGCGGCAACTTCTTTCGGACTCGTCCGCACGACCGACGCCATCCGGCGGGCGGTCGGCGCGCGCGCGAGGGCGTAGACTGCGGACCCTTCGAGGGCGATGACGGCCTTCGCGGACCCTTCGGACGCGGTTCCATGCGGGGGTTCGGCGATCGTCCCGCCCACGCGGGGCCTCACGCCACGGCCGGTGCGTGCCGGCGCCCGTCACAAAGCAGGATCCATACGAGATGACCCACGCCCGTTCGCAGCGCATTCTTCCCGGTTCCCGACTTCCCTTCGCTCGCGCGCTCGTCGCGGCGATCGCGGCCGCGGGTTCCGCACTCGCCGCCGATGTCGACCTCGCGCGCCACCCCGCGCTCTCGCCCGACGGCGCGACGGTCGTCTTCAGCTGGCGCGGCGACCTCTGGAAGGCCGCGGCGACGGGCGGCGCGGCGACGCGGCTCACCTCGGCGCCCGGCCACGAGACGCGCAGCGCCTTCACGCCCGACGGCGCGCGCATCGTGTTCGAGTCGGACCGCGACGGGCTGCGCAACCTGTGGTCGATGGCGGTCGACGGCAGCGACCTGCGCGCGGTCACCTCGATCGACGCGCCGTTCGCGCTCGCGTCGGTCGGGACCTTCGGCGGCGAGACGGTCGCCTTCCTCGATACGACGATCGAGGGCGATCTCTACCGCTCGTCGCGGCCCTACCTCGTGCCCGTCGCGGGCGGCACGCCGCGGCGCCTGCACGACGCCTTCGGCGGCGCGGCGAACGCGTCGCCCGATGGAGCGGCGGTCCTCTTCGAGCGCGGCGGCTCGGGCTGGTCGCGGCGCGGCTACCACGGTCCCGACAACCGCAACGTCTGGTCGTTCGATCCTGCGACGGGCGCCTTCGCGCAGCTCACCGAGTACGACGGCAACGACGGGTTGCCGCGCTTCCTCGGCGCGGGCGAGTTCGTCTACATCTCCGATCGCGGCACGGGGTCGCAGAACCTCCACCGCGCGAAGATCGGCGCGAAGCCCGACACGGGTCGCCGCCTCACCGACTTCGACGGCGCCGACATCCACGGCCTCGCGGTCGCGGGCGACGGGAAGTCGGCGGTGATGGCGGTCCTCGGCGACCTCTGGCGCCTCGACCTCGCCGACGAGGCCGCGAAGCCCGTGAAGCTCGCCTTCACCGCGGCCGACGACGGACTCGTCGATACGGCGACGGTCCAGGCGGGCAAGGCGGTGAGCGAGGTCGCCCTGTCGCCCGATGGGAAGACGATGGCGTTCGTCGCCGACGGCGATGTCTTCGTGCGCGCGACCGAGGACAAGGCGCAGACGCGGCGCGTGACCGAGGGCGAGGCGCGCGAACGCGATCTCTGCTGGAGCGCCGACGGTCTCACGCTCTACTTCGCGAGCGACGCGGAACCCGTGGCGACCGCCGAGGGCGCGTCGCACTTCACCGCGGCGGGGCTTGCGGGGAACGACTCGATCTTCGCGGCGGCCGTCGCGGAGACGCGCAAGGAGGCGCGCGAGCGCGGGCGCGCGGCGCTGGCGGCGAAGAAGGACGAGGTGAAGGCGGAGGAGCCGAAGGCTGAGGATGGGAAGGCGGAGGACGGGAAGACGGGGGACGGGAAGACGGGGGACGCGAAGACCGAAACGCCGGCCCCATCCGAGCCCCCTGTCGCCGAGCCCGCCGCCGCCGCTCCCCAAAATGAGCCGACGGCCGAACCGACGAGCGAGCCGAAGGACGAGCCGAAGAAGGACGCCAAGAAGGAGGAGAAGAAGGACGAGAAGAAGGACCCGCGGCTCGATCCCGCGCGCTGGGCGGACGCACTCCGCTTCGAGGTGCGCGCCGTGACCGGCGGCGCCGACGACGAGCGCCGCCCGATCGCCTCGCCCGACGGCCGCGCGCTTCTCTTCATGCGGAACCTCGGCGATCTCGTCCGCCTCGACCTCGCGACGAACGAGGAGACGACGATCCACGACGGCTGGGACGACGACCTCGAGGCGGTCTTCTCGCCCGATGGACGCCTGCTCGCGATCGCGGTGCACGACCTCGACTTCAACAAGGACATCTGGGTGATGCCCGCCGACGGCTCGGCGCCCGCGGTGAATGTGACGCGGCACCCCGACAACGACGGGAATCCGCGCTTCTCGGCCGACGGAAAGGTCCTCGCGTTCCTCTCCGAGCGCACGAACGAGGAGCTCGACGCGTGGGTCGTCATGCTCGACCGCGATCTCGACGGCTACAGCGCGCGCGATCTCGACGAGTACTTCAAGGCGGGCGCCGAGGCGGCGAAGAAGCGCAAGCCGCTCGAGCCCGCCGTCAAGGATGTAGCCAAGAAGGACGAAGCGAAGACGGACGACGCAGCACCCGACGCCTCCGCCCTCGCCGAACTCGAACTCGACGACGCCTACCTGCGCGTGCGGCGCGTGACCTCGATGCCTGGCAACGAGTCGGGTCTCGAACTGGTGCCCGCGGGCGACCGCATCGTCTTCATCGGCGGCGAGGGGAAGGACGCGGGTCTCCACTCGATCAAGTGGGACGGCAGCGAGCAGAAGCGCCTCGGCGGCGCGATGCGGCTCGCGGGCCTGACGCTCGCGGGCGACCGCGTGATCGGCCTGTCGGGCAACAGCGCGCAGTCGGTGTCGCTCTCGGGCGACTCGAAGAGCTACGACATCTCCGCCGAAAACAAGGTGGAGATCGCGCGGCGCAACCGCCAGAAGCTCCTCGAGGTCTCGCGGCTGATGGGGCGGCAGTTCTACAAGGATCCCGCCGAGAAGGGACTCGACTGGGCCGCGCTCACGGCGCAGCACGCCGCGCTCGCCGAGCGCGCGCGCACGGCCGACGAGTTCGACTTCGTGGCGAACGCGTTCATCGGGCATCTCGACGGCTCGCATCTCGGCGTGCGCTCGCGCGGCGACGGCGCGCCGAACGGCCCGCGCCGTCCGCTCGGCCGGATCGGCGTCGCCGCCGTCGCCGACGCGGCCGGCCTGCGCGTCACCTCGGTGCTGCCGCAGTCGCCCGCCGCGCTCGCCAATCCGCCGCTTGCGGTCGGCGACCTCGTCACCGCGATCGACTTCACGCCCGTCGATCCGTCGAAGCCGCTCGAGGCGCACCTCGAGGGGAAGACGGGCGACGAGGTCTTCGTCTCGTTCCGCCGCACGAAGGAGGACGGCGCGACCGACGAACTCATGTCGATGATGGTGCCCGTCTCGTCGGGCGCCGAGCGCGCGCTGCGCTACCAGGCCGAGACCCTCGCGAACGCCGCGAAGGTCGCCGAGCTCTCGGGCGGCCGCCTCGGATACATCCACATCCAGGGCATGAACCAGGAGTCGCTCGACCGCTTCGAGCGCGATCTCTACGCCGCGGTCGCGGGCAAGCAGGGGCTCCTCATCGATGTCCGCAACAACGGCGGCGGCTGGACCGCCGACCGCCTCCTCGCCTCGATCGACGCGCGCGAGCACGCGTACACGATCCCGCGCGAGGGCGCGCCCGAGAAGGGCCACTACCCGCAGGACCGCCTCTTCATCCAGCGCTACACGCTGCCGAAGGCGATGCTCTGCAACGAGAAGAGCTTCTCGAACGCCGAGATCACCTCGCACGCGTTCAAGACGCTCGGGATCGGCCCGCTCGTCGGGCAGCAGACGGCGGGCGGCGTGATCTCGACGGGCTCGGCGTCGCTCGTCGACGGCACGACCGTGCGCATGCCGTTCCGCGGCTGGTATCTCGCGAACGACGGACGCGACATGGAGGAGAACGGCGCGATGCCCGACTTCGTCGTCGTGCAGACGCCCGAGGACGAGTCGAAGGGCCGCGACGCGCAGCTCGAGAAGGCCGTCGAGGAACTCCTCAAGAGGCTGCGATGAGCGCGAAGCCCGTCCGCTACAGCGCGTGGCGCCCGCACCCGTGGCACGGGCTGCCGGTCGGCCCGAAGCCGCCCGATGTCGTCCATGCGTTCATCGAGATCACGCCATTCGATGTCGTGAAGTACGAGATCGACAAGCAGTCGGGCTATCTGCGCGTCGACCGGCCGCAGCGTTCAAGCTCGGTGCCGCCCGCGCTCTACGGGTTCGTGCCGCGGACCTACTGCGGGGCGCGCGTCGCGGCGCTGTCGCCGAGCTCGACGCGCGGCGACGGCGATCCGCTCGACATCTGCGTGCTGACCGAGCGGCCCGTCGACCGCAACGAGGTCATCCTCGACGCGCGCGTCGTCGGTGGAATCGAGATGGTCGACGGCGGCGAGGCGGACGACAAGATCATCGCCGTCCTCGCGAGCGATCCCGTGTACGGGCGCGCGGCCGACCTCGAGGACCTGCCGCGCGCGCTCATCGACCGCCTCGTCCACTACTTCGCGACCTACAAGACGATGCCCGGCGAGGAGAACAAGGTCGCGATCCGCGGCACCTACAGCGTGACGCACGCGTGGCAGGTGGTCGTGGCGTCGATGCGCGACTACGACGCGCTCACGCACGAGGAGCTGGCGCGCGAGGAACTCGGCGAGGCGTAGAACGCGGAGCGCGCGCGGCGCGTTTCGGCACCGATGCGCGCCACGCTCGAAGCGATCATGCGCGGGTGGTGGGCCGTGAGCCGTCAGCGGACGGCCGTCCGTCGTGGGCTATGAGCCATGAGTCATGAGTCATGAGTCATGATCCATGAGTCATGGTCCATCAACCATGGTCCATGAGCCCTCGGCTCTCAGCCCTCAGCCGTCACGCGTCGGGCTCGACCTCGTCCATCCACGCCTCCTCGTCCGACGCGTCGTCGGCGGGCGGAGGCGGCGCGTGGCGCGCATCGCGCGCGTCGGCGGCGTCGCGCAGGGCGCGCGCCTCGGCGGCGATCGAGTCGTAGATCGAGGCGAGCAGCCCGACCATCGGGAACTTCCCCGCGAGCGGCGGCTGTCCGAGGCGCTTGAGAAGCGCGTGCGCGACGAAGCCCTCGGTCTCCGAGGGCGCCTCGTCGAGCTGCCGTCCCGGCCGCCAGAAGCTGCCGACCGACTTCTCGAGCGGCACGGGCTCGGGCACCGCGTCGACGCAGGGCGGATTCGAGTGCGCGCGCGCGACGCCTCGGGTCGCGATCGCGCGCGCCTCCTGGAGGCGCTCGAGGAGCTTCTGCCCGTCGAGCCCGCGCAGCGTGAATGCGAGGAGCGGGTCGCCCGCGATCCGCTCGGCGACGAGCGCCGCCACGCAGGCGACATGCTTGCAGGGGTTCGGCAGATCGCAGGTGCAGGTGCGCGCGATCGCCGACGCGTCGGCTGGAACGAGCGAGCGGCCGAGCGACTGGAACGGCTGCTCGACGAGGGGCGGCATCTCGCCCGCGAGGAGCTTCGCCGAATAGACCGCCTCGCGCGCCATGATCGTGACGACCTTGTCCCAGTCCGACGCGCTCAGCGTCTCGGCCTCGATGCGCACCGTGTACGGACGCGGCTGGCGTCCCTGCACGCTCGCCTCGACGCCCGTGGCCGTGATCTGCAGCATCGCCGTCTGTCCGGCGCGCGCGTAGTCGAGGCCCTCGTCCTTCACGCCCTGCTCGATTCCTGCGAAGACGAGCGCGTTCCACGCCTCGGCCGGCCACACGAGCGCCTCGAGGCCCTCGCGTCGCCGGAAGCGGATGCCGTTCTTGAGCCGACGCGGGCCGTCGTTGCGGCGCATCGGGCGCATGCCCGGACCGCTCGGCGAGTTGAACGAGCTGTTCGAGCCGCGCGCGAACGGCGAGCCCTGCGCGGGCGTCGCGGGCACCGCGGCCGGATCGACAGGTTCCGCCGCGTCGGGCGCGTTCGCGTCGGGTGCGTTTCCTGGGGCGCTCACTGCTCTTCCTCCAGCGTGCTGCGGCGCAGCGTGAGCAGGTCGCGCAGCTGGCCCGTCGAGAGCTCGGTCAGCCACGACTCGCCCGAGCCGATGATCTGCTGCGCAAGCTCGGTCTTCTGCTCGATCATCTGGTCGATGCGCTCCTCGAGCGTGCCCTCGGAGATCATCTTGTGGACATTCACGGTGCGATGCTGGCCGATGCGGAACGCGCGGTCGGTCGCCTGATTCTCGACCGCGGGGTTCCACCAGCGGTCGAAGTGGAACACATGGTTCGCGGCGGTGAGGTTGAGGCCGACGCCGCCTGCCTTGAGCGACAGCACGAAGATCGGGCACTTCGGATCGTTCGACTGGAAGCGCTC
>JBJOHC010000022.1:0-20090 GCA_046047955.1 Planctomycetota bacterium | reverse complement strand
CCCGCTCGCGGGCTACCGCAGTTCGAGCTCGGGCAGCCAGCCGTCGACGCTGAGGATCGCCAGTTCGTTGACACCCGCCCGCGTCCGTTCGGCGGGAATCGCCGACGATCGCAGGCGCTTGCGTCCCTCGTCGACGCCGCTCGTCCGATCGCCGTGCAGGACGGGCGCGCCGTTCAGGAACACGGTGCCCGCGAATGCCGACCACGCCGTCAGCTCGAGCGCGCGCGGCGTTTCGAGCGTGAAGCGCTGGCGGAACCACGCGGGCACGCCGTCGCCGCGCGTCGTGCGGCCCTCCTTCGCCGGCTTCGCGTGCACCCAGCTCGATGGCGGCAGGAGCCGTGCGAACGCCCACTCGCATGCGGGCTCGCCCTCGACCGAGAGGAGCGCGACCTCCTTGCGGAGTCGCGCGAGCGTGCGCGCATCGGCGAGGCCGTCCTCGATGTCGAGGAGCAGTTCGTTCGGAAGCGGCTTGTCGCGCGTCGGCGCGGGCTTCGGTCCGCGGCGGGCGGGCGTCGCGGGACGCATGCCGCCGAGGAGTTCGCCGGGAAGGTGGACGAGCCTTCGCCCGTCGCCCGTGCCGGTCTCGGCGACGATCTCGCCGTTGAGCCGCAGCGCGCCGCGCACGGCGGTCGGACCGAGATCGACCACGACCGCGTCCGTGCGCGGCGCGAAGGTCCACTTGAGGGTCGCCGCGCCGCCGCGTGCGTCGTAGCCGTGGACGAAGCGACCGACGCGCGTCGCGTCGAAGGTCGGCACGGCCGCGTCGAGGACCTTGACTCCCGCGAGCGGCGCGACCTCGACGAGTGGACCGAAGACGCCGCGTGGACGCCCCGCCGCATGCGCGGGCGCGCCGAAGTCGCTCGCGATCGCGACGACCGCGTGCGCGCCGCCGCCCGGCACGGTCACGATCGGCGATTCGAGCGGGACGAGCGGACCGCCGTCGATCGAGACGCGCAGTTCGGCGGTCGGAGCGACCGTCGCGCCGAGGAAGGCGAGCCGCCGCTTCGACGCGGGGCGGCGCGTGCGGTCGCGCCAGGTGGCGCGGTAGACGGCGGTGCCTTCGGTGATGCCCCAGGCGCCGAGGGCGCGCGGACCGCGCACGGTCGCGAAGCGCGGATCGCTGCCGTCGGCGATCGCTGCGAGGCGGATCGTCTCGGGCGCGCCGAGGCGGATCGCGCGCGTTCGGCGCTCGCGGGGCGCGGCCTTCGCGCGCGTCTGCCGGCCCTCGAGATCGACGGCGTGCCGCGTGCCGTCCTCGGCCTCGAACGACACGCCCGCGTCCGTCCACTCGACGCCGTCGGCGAGTGCGTGCGGCACGACCACGACATGGATGCCCCGCGCCTTCACCACCTTCGGCGCGCCGCCCTCGGCGGGCACCGTGGCGTCGAGATCGGTCCCCGAGAGCCGAAGGCGAACGCGCGAACGCGCGCGACCCGACACGACGAGCAGGCGCCCGGCGACGACCGCGACGATCGCGGCGCTCGAGCGCTCGAGCCGCACGCCTCCGATGTCGAGGCCGCTCGCGAAGAACTCGACGCCCGCGGCGGCGCCGATCTCGATCGCATGCGACGCGCCGTCGGCGGCTTCGTGCGCGAGCGTCGCGGCCGACTTGCCCGCCTTCGCACGCGTGCCGACGGCGCGCGCGCGCCGTCCCGCGCCGCGCGGCGCGAACGCGATCGAGACGCGCAGCCCGTCACCGCCGTCGAGCGTGCAGGCGACGGGCGCATCGGCGTGCTCGGGATCCTCGGCACCCGAAGGCGCGGCATCGGCGAGCGACGGCACGCCGCAACCCGCGAGGACCTCCGCGAGCGAGGTCGCGGTCGCGAGGACGCGGCGCATCGGTCGCGCCGAGGCGCGGATCGCGCCCGCCGCGTCGAGCACCGAACCGTCGATCTGCGCGCGTCCCGCCGCCGAGGTCGCCGCGCCATGCGAGGCGCTCACCGCGTCCTCGAGGATGAAGTCGCCGCGCGCCGAGACGACCGCCGCGATCGTGCGGGCGATCGCGGCGCCGTCGGCGGCCTCGCGCGGCTCGAGGATCGCGACGCGCGGCGCGTCGGGCTCGACTTCGGCGAGCTCGAGGAGGTTGCGGCGCACGCCGTCCGACTGGCGCCAGCACTCGATCGCCGACTCGTGGATCGACCAGCAGTTGTTCGCGGTGAGGATGGGGACGCGCACGCCGAGCTCGCGCGCGAAGCGGATGAGGGTCCCGAAGTAGGCATCGCCGAGCGCGGTGTCGACCGAACGCCAGTCGTCCTCGATCGCGATGGCGACGACGGGACGCGGCCGGGACGCGGGCCCCTCCTCGGTCGCCTGCAGCGGCACGACTTCGGCGAGCAGCCGCCGCCAGAACGCGGAGACACGGTCGGTGAAGAGGGGATCGGGCTCGCGGACGCGGATCCCGGGAATCTCGCCCACCCAGCCGGGCAGCCCGCCCGCGGCGAACCCGCCTCCGACGACCGGTCCCACGCGGACGATCGCGAAGAGCCCCGCCTCCCCCGCCGCGCGGAGGAAGCGCCCGAGATCGCGCGACTCGCCGAAGTCGAAGTGCGCGGGCAGCGGCTCGTGGAGCGACCAGGGCGCGCGGACCGCGACCGCGTTGAACCCCGTCGCGCGCAGCGCCGCGAGGCGTGGCGCCCATCCCGAGGGGTCGGTGAGAGCGGCGTCGAACCCCGCTGCGGCGAGGGCGAGACGGCGCCCGTTGAGGCGGAAGCCGAGCGAGTCGTAGGCGACGGAGGGCATCGGAACGCGGGGATTCGGTGTCGGACGGTCGAGGATTCGGCGCGCGACGGCGCCACGGCCACCGCGCCCGGCGCGCGACGCCATCGAACCGCCCCCGGAGCCGAGGGTCGCCGACGAGGGCCGCCTGCGAGGGTCGGACTCTCGCAGAAACTCGCCGCGCGGGCAAAATGGGGGGCATCCCAACGCGTTCCCACATCGAAGCGCGCAGCGGGACCGCCTCGCCTGCGGTACAACCTCTTCCTCGATGCCGTCCACCCGATCCGCCCACGCCACGATCCGCTCGTGGTCGTCTTCTTCGTCGTCCGCCGCAACTCGCGGTGCGGACTTCACTTGCATGACGGCGTCGGGTGCTTCCGCCAGATGCGCCCGCCGGGCGAGGGTCCTTGGACTGGCGCTCGTCACCCTCGGGGCGTGGGGGTGTGAATCGGGCCTGCGATCGGTCGATCGCGTGACCAACGAGAAGCTCCGCGAGAGCGCCGAGGCCGTTGGTGGTGGGGCGATCTATCCGGAAATTGAGGAGAACAGGTACCGATCAGGCGCCTATTTCCCCGATTTCCCCGAGGACGCCGACCGCCCGACGACCGCCAACCCCTCCGCCGACACGCTCTCCTTCACGCCGATTCCAAGCGCGCAGGAGGATGCGGCGAGCATCGCCCGCCGCTTCGAGAAGATGGCCCAAGGCGAACCCGACGCCCGCGTCCTGACCTTCGACGACGCGATCCGCACCGCGACCGAGTTCTCGCAGGAGTACCTCTTCGCCGAGGAGAACTACCTCCTCGCGGCGCTTCGGCTCATGATCGAGGAGCGGCGCTGGCAGCTCCTGCCGTCGAACGACACCTCGGTCGACTTCGCGACCGCGGGGCAGGGCTCGCGCTTCAACAACGCGCTCTCGATCGTGAACGACTTCGGGCTCAGCCAGCGCCTGCCGTTCGGCGGGCAGGTCAGCGCGGCGTTCGTCGTCCGGGCGACCGAGCAGCTCGACGACTACCTCCTGAACAACGACAACCAGTCGGCCGACATCGTGCTGCAGGCGTCGATCCCGCTCCTCCGCGGGTTCGGCGATGTCGCGCGGGAGCCGCTCATCCAGGCGCGGCGCGATCTCGTCTACGCCGCGCGCGACTTCGAGCAGTTCCGCCGCGACTTCTACATCGATCTCGCGGCCGACTATCTCCAGCTCGTCGTCCAGATGCAGTCGATCCGGAACGGCGAGCTGCAGGTCGAGCGCAGCGCCGAGGTCGAGGCGCGTACGCGCGCGCTCGTCCAGAGCGGCCGCACGGAGCCCTTCCAGGCCGACCTCGCCACGCAGAACACCCTCTTCGCGCTCGACCGCCTGAGCACGCAGCGCGAGACGCACCGGCTGACGCTCGACCGCTTCAAGGTCCGCCTCGGCCTGCGCACCGAGGAGCCGATCCGAATCGATCCGATCCAGTTCGACATGCCCGTTCCCGCGGTCGACATGCGCGAGGCCGTGGCGACGGCGATGCGCTACCGCCTGACGCTCCAGACCGCGCGCGACGAGGTCGCGGACTTCAGCCGCAAGGTCGATGTCGCCCGCAACAACCTGCTCGGCGATCTCGACCTCTTCCTCGCGAACAGCCTGCCGACCGATCCGACGAAGTCGCGCGGCCGCCTCGGGTTCGACGGGGGCTACGACGACTTCACCGCGGGGCTCGTCTTCTCGGCGCCGCTCGACCGCGTGACCGAGGACCTCCAGCTCCGGCAGGCGCAGATCCTCCTCGAGCGCGCGCGCCGCAACGCGCTCCTCGAGGCCGACAACACCGCCGTCACCGTGCGCCAGGCCGTGCGCGCGATGGAGCGCGCGCAGTTCAGCGTCGTCGTCCAGCAGAAGAACGTGGAGGCCGCGCTCAACCGGCAGGCGGCGATCGACGCCGCGCCCGACCGCGCGACCGCCCGTGACCGCACCGAGGCCGTCGATCAGCTGCGACAGGCGCAGGACCAGCTCGCGGGCGCGAACCGCGACCTCCAGCTCGCGATCCTCCGCTACCTGAACGCGAGCGGCCAGCTCCGCGTCGCGCCCGACGGCAGGCTGCTGCCGCTTCCCGGCATGGTCGCGCGCGATGGCGGCGACGAGTCGGAGAAGGCGGAGAGCGCGACGCCCTGAGCGACCGATGGAAGAGAGACAGGGCGCGCGATGCGACCCGCGCCCGCGACGAACGCGAAGAAGAAGGACCCACCATGACCGAACCCCGCACCGCCCTCCGCCTCGTCGCCCTCACCACCCTGATCGCGACCGCGGCGCTCGCCCCCGCCGTCCTCACGGGCTGCGGCGAGAGCGCCGACGCGAGCGCGACCGTCCTCGCGCGCGACACCTTCACCGTCGCGCGCGGCAGCTTCGACATGGTGCTTCCCGTCTCGGGCGAGCTCGCCGCTCTCCAGCAGGTCGAGCTCCGCAACAAGCTCGAGACGCGCGCGGTCATCACCGAGATCGTCGGCGAGGGCACGCGCGTCTCGAAGGGCGATGTCCTCGTGCGGCTCGCGCAGGAGGAGATCATCGACAAGATCAAGGACGCGCAGGACAAGGTGAACACCTCGTCGAGCGCCGTCATCGCCGCCGAACAGTCGCTCGCGATCAAGCAGGGCGAGAAGCAGAGCGAGCTCGACAAGGCCGATGTCGCGATCCGCATCGCCGAGCTCGCCCTCGAGGGCTGGCAGAAGGGCGAGGTCGTCAACAAGCGCCAGGAGCTCCAGCTCGCGAAGGAGACCGCCGCGATCAACCTCGAGCGCCTGCAGGACCGCTTCCAGGAGAGCTCGAAGCTCGTCCAGCAGGGCTACATCGCGAAGGACGAGTTCGAGAAGGACCGCATCGCGATGATCGAGGCCGATGCGAAGGTGAAGCAGGCCGCGCTCGACCTCGAGGTCTACGAGAAGTACACCTACTTCCAGGACGAGGCGAAGAAGAAGTCGGACCTCGACCAGGCGCGCGCCGAGCGGATCCGCGTCGAGGAGAAGGCGAACGCCGAGCTCGTGAAGGCGTCGGCCGACCTCGACAGCGCGCGCTTCCAGGCGCAGACCGCGAAGGACCGCCTCCAGAACCTCGAGACGCAGCTCGAGAACACCACGCTCGTCGCGCCGATCGACGGACTCATCGTCTACGCGACGAGCATCGACAGTTCGAACGGCGGCCGTGGCGGCGGCGACCAGCAGCCGCCGCAGGTCGGCACGGAGCTCCGGCCGAACGAGCTCATCATCCTCCTGCCCGACACCTCGAACATGGTCGCGAACCTCAAGGTGAGCGAGGCGCTCTCGGGCCGCATCAAGCCCGGACAGCCCGTGACCGTCTTCAGCGACGCGATGCCGAACCGCCCGATCCCCGGAGAGGTGACGGGCGTGAGCGTCCTCGCCGCGACGGGTGGCTGGCGCGACCCGAACCGCCGCGAGTACACGGTGAAGGCCGCGCTCGAGACCGATCCCGCGATCGGCCTCAAGCCCGCGATGCGCTGCAAGGCGGAGATCCTCCTCGGTCGCGTCGACGACGCGGTCGCCGTGCCGGTGCAGGCGGTGTTCCGCCAGGGCCCGGTCGCGTTCGTCTATGTCGCCGACGGCGCGGGCTTCGCGCAGCGGCAGATCCAGCTCGGTCGCGCGAGCGAGCTGCAGGTCGAGATCAAGGACGGCGTCGCCGAGGGCGAGACCATCCTGCTCCGCGAGCCGAAGCCCTTCGAGGTCACGAAGAAGCTCGACCCGAGCCTCTTCGAATCGAACAACACCTCGTCGAACTTCGGCGGGCGCGGGATGAACGCGTCGCCCGACGCGGGTGGCGCGCCGCGCGGCGGCGGTCGCCCGCAGGGCGCCGGAGCTGGCGCTGGCGCGGGTGCGGGTGGCGCACCGGCTGGTGCGAATGGCGAACGGCGCGGGCGCCCCGCGGGCGCCGGCGGTGCGGGTTCGGGTGAACCCGGTGCCGGCGCCGCAGGAGGCCCGCGCCGCGAAGGTGGCGCCGCGAACGGCGGCTGAATCGCGCGTGCCGTTGCGCGCGACCGATGGCTCCGCCGCCTAGTCCGCGGCGATCGTGTCGCGGCCGAGGATGCCGCCCGCCGTCAGGTAGTGGACCGAGGTGTCGACCAGGAAGTCGGCGGCGTGATAGCCCGCGAATCCCCCGGATCCGAGCGGCGTGGTCCGCAGCCAGAGCTTCGACCCACCGAGGCGCGCCTCCGACTTCATTGCCTCGCTCGGCGAGAAGTTGCGGACGGACCCGTCGAAGAAGAGGGCGAGCGAGCGGCCGCGGTAGACCTCGTTCCAGTGGTAGGGCTGCGGGCCGCTGTAGGAGCGGTTCTGCCCGGGCGAGTTGTCCATCGCGTGGCGCTCGAGGAAGCGCGTCTTGAGCGACGGATGCACGCACTGCGCGTTCGTCGGCGAGCGGAAGCCGTAGCCGTTGGCGGCGAAGCGCGGATCCTGGAAGACCGGGTTGTTCGGCGATCCGCCTCCCATGACGGCCGGATCGAACATCGCCGCGATCGAGTAGTCGTAGCTCGTCTCGTAGTCGTCGACGAACTCGAAGTCGCGTCCGTCGTCGATGTGGCGCTGCAGCTTGCGGGAGACGCCGAGGTCGTCGGGGGCGTAGAAGGTCTGGTCGAGGAAGCGGCCGCCGACGTACTGGTTCATCGGCTGCGCGTTGGTGAGGCGGTAGGAGCCGAACTGCAGCGCATTGCCCCCGGAGCTCAGGGTCGCGGGCACGAGGAACGCGCCACCGCTCGTGTTCGATCCGCAGCCGGGGCCGACGGTCACGGTGTTTCCATCCCCGGTCGTCCCGAGGACGACCGGATCGACGCAACCGTTCGCGGCCTGGTACGGCCCCCAGTTGCCCTGCCAGAGCCCGAGGTCGTCGGGGCAGAGCGTGAACTGGCGGTCGGCATGGTCGGCGGCGTAGGCGGCGTGCGCGGCGGCGATGGTCGAGAGCTGCGCGGCCGACTGCGCGCGCATCGCGCTGCAGCCGACCTTCCGGAAGACGGGGATCGTCGCGGCGCCGAGCGCGGCGACGGCGGCGGCGGCGACGGCGACTTCGGTGATGGTGAGCCCGCGGCGGAGGCGGCGGGCGCGGATGCTGCCTGTGATCGTTCGCATGGGGGACGCTCCCTTCGGGTGCGTGGGGCGATGGGGTCAGTCACGGGAGAGGAGATCGCGGCCGAGGATGCCGCCGGTCGTGAGCATGTGGAAGCCGATGCGCGAGCCGTCGACGCTCGCCTCGGGCCGCCAGCCCTCGCTGCCGAGGGTCGTGTCGGCCGACCAGAGGCCGTCGCCCGACTTCGACGAGGCGCGCACGAGCGCGTCGTCCTTGATCGCCCGCGACATCGCGACCTTCTGCACGCTGCCGTCGAAGAAGAGGACGAACGGCTCGGACGCGGCGCTCGCGTTGAAGGGCAGGCCGTCCGCGTCGGCGTTCCGGTACCAGCCTCGCTCGCACATGCGCGTCTTGAGCGACGGGTGCCGGCACTGCGAGGCGGTCGGCGCGCGGTACGAGTCGGCGAATCCGGCCGGGGCCTGGAAGCCGCCCTCGGCGACCGGACGCAGGACGCCCGGGTGCATCATCGCGGCGCCCGAGAGCGCGAAGCTCGTGCGTGCGAAGCCCTCGAAGTCGCCGTCGACGAGACCGGGCACGCTCAGGCCGGGGAATTCGCGCTCGCCGAAGAAGACCATCGACGCGGGCCCGTAGTTCGGATCGTCCTCGGCGTACCACTCGGGCGAGTAGAAGTCGCGCGAGACGTACTCGCGGAACCCCCACGCATTGGCGAGCGCGTACGCGCCCTTGTCGGCGTCGGCCGCGTCGAAGTTCATCGGGCGGAGATGGGGCCAGTTCGAGCAGCCGAAGTTGCCGCCGACATAGAGGCCCCAGAGGGATCCGTTCTGGCTGAAGCCGAGGAACGCGGACGGTCGGACGCCGAACGGGTTCGAACCAGTCGAGAGCGTCGCGAGGTACGACGCGCAGTCGTCGCCCGTGGCGCCGGTCGAGTCGGGGAGGAGCGTCCACTGCCGGTCGTTCCAGTCGGCCGCGTAGCAGGCGTGCGCAGCCCCGAGTTCGGCGAGCTTCCACTGGCTGTCGGCGCCGCCGCCGAGCTGACCGGTCAGGGTCGTGGCGACCGATCCGACAACCACGACCGCCGCGACCCCGAGGACGAGGTCGACGCGGGCGAGGCCGCGGTGACCGCCGCGGGCGGGCGTGGGCGCCTGGGTGCGTTCGGAAGACGCGCTGTCGATGCGTGCGTGCATGGTGACCTCCTGTGCGCCGCGTCACGCGGGCACGGAAGGAGATACGCGGTTCATGCATGCCTCTACGCCATCTTCAAAAATTGGCGCTTCAGGAGTTCGTTTGGGTGAACCCACCCGCCACGGACGGGCAGTGCGGGTTCACTTCTCCCACGGAGAACACGGAGATCACGGAGCGGGCTCGGAAGCAGGCGTTCCCCGCGGCCATCCCGCTGGCGGGATCGCCATCCGCTCGCCTCCTGGTGCCGAAGAGCCTCGATGCCGTCGGAATGAACCTGTGCAGGACATGTCCGCACCGGGGACACCTGCTCGACCGGCGTGCCTCCGTGCCCTCCGCGTGCTCCGTGTGAGAAATCAACCCTCGCCGCGCACCGATCGTGTGGGCACCCGCGATCTCGCGAAGTCACGCGGTTTCTCTCGGCACCGGACGGGAATCAGATGCCGCGGAGGTGGTTCGCGAGCGCGCCCAGCGAATCGAGGATCGCGTCGGGCGCGGGGTCGAGCGACTCGACGGTGCGGCCGTGGTTGTAGCCGCCGCGGACGACGACGCAGGGCATGCGCGCCGCGCGCGCGGCGCCAACATCGTTCGCGCTGTCGCCGATCATCCAGGCGTCCGCCGCGGCGTGTCCGCGACCGAGGATTCGCGGCGCCTCGAGCCTCTTCAGCGCCTCGAGGAGCGGCGCCGGGTCGGGCTTGCGCACCGGAAGCGAGTCGCCGCCGATCACCGCGCCGACGAGGGCGCGCCAGCCGAGGGCGTCGACGATCCGCTCGGTCGGCGCGAGCGGCTTGTTGGTGACGATCGCGACGGCGATGCCCGCCGCGCGCGCCGCCTCGAGCGACTCGGTCGCACCCGCGAGCGGCTTCGTGTGGTCGACGCAGACCGTCTCGTAGATCGCGCGGAAGCGCGGCATGGCGCGGTCGGCGAAGGCGTGGCGGTCGGGCTCGTCGGCGAGACCGCGGAAACCCTCGAACCGCCCCGCGATCGCGCGCTCGACGAGCATGCGCGCGCCGTTCCCGACCCAGGTCGCGACCTCGTCGCGCGTGCGCGGCGCGAGGCCGAGCTCGGCGAGGAGCGCGTTCACCGCGACATGGATGTCCTCGACCGAGTCGACGAGCGTGCCGTCGAGGTCGAAGAGGAGCGCCGCCGGACGCGGCAGGGCGGCGAGCGCGGCGTGCGCATGCGGACGGAGCTCGGAGGACGGCGCGTGGGTGCCGGGCATGGCTTCGGTCGGGGCTTCAGGTCGGAGCGTCGGTGCGGTACGCGCCGCGCGCGGAGGCGGGAAGTGATAGCACGGAACGCGACGACGCCGCGCAGAGGGGCGCGGCGTCGGAGGCGAATCGTGATGCGGTCGCGGCGGGGCCGCGGTCGGTCAGTTCGCAAGCTCGAGCGCGAAGCGGGCACGCGGGAACCAGCGGCCCGGACTCGCGACATCGGCGAGGTCGGAGTGGAGGAAGACGGCGCTGTCGGGGATGCCGCAGGCGCGCTGCAGGTCCTCGACGAGCTGGACGAGGGCGCGCATCTGCGCGTCGCTGAACTCGCGGCGCTCGCCGTTGCCGACGAGGCAGATGCCGACGGCGTTCTCGTTGAACCACGCCGCGTCGGGCGTCGCTCCGGCGGGACGGTCGGCGACATGGGCGCCCGACTCCTGCGCGAGCCAGCGCGGACCCTGGACGATCGCGCCATCGGCCTCGCCGTAGCCGTTCCCGATGACGAAGTGGTACCCGAGCGAACCGAGGCCCCACGCGGCGTGCTGACGCGCGAGGTCGTCGACGCTTCCCGCGGCGGAACCCGTGTGATGGATGACGATCGACTGCCAGCGGCCGTCGGCGATCGGGGTGGGGGCGCCGGGCCGGCCTTCGGCGGCGAGCTTCACGGCGGGAATGCCGCGCCAGCCCTCGCCCGCGACGAGGGCGCCACCCGCGAGCGTCATCACGCCCACGAACACGCCCCAGACGATCCCGGTGCGCTTCGGGTGGACGGTCCGCTTCCTCTTCGATCCTTGCGAGGCGGCCTTGCTGGACTTCGTCGGCGACTTCCTTGCCACGTGCGGTCCCTTCGTCAGGTTGCGGACGGTAGCGCAAATCGGCGCAGCCGCGAGGCAGCCTGCAGGATTTCGAACAACTGCGGAAAAGCGCGGGAAAACTCGCGTGTCGGAAGTGGGCGTCGCGGGTCGTGCGGGTCGTGCGGGCAGGACCGTGAACACGCGCGCGCGCATGTCGCGGAGCGGCAAGTGATGGGCGCGGGCGACGACCCCATCACGGAGCGCGACGCGCGACGACGGTGGACGCGAGAGGGAATCGCGCACGATCGAAGGCGCCGATGGACGCGGCCGATCGCGCGACGACGGGCCGCCGCGCGCCGACTCAGGCGGGCGTCGTCAGGCGCGCACGCAGCGCGGGGCGCGGGTTGCCGAAGACATCGGGCTCCTCGAGCGGCACATAGCGCTGGCGCAGCTTGTCGTAGGTCTCGAACTGGTTGCGCGGGCTGTCGGCCGGGAAGAGCGGCTTGTAGCAGCCGCCGAGGACGGCGAGCGCCGCGGTCGCGGCGGCGAGCGCGAGGAGCCGTCGGGTGGTGGCGGGCTGCCGTGGCGACATGGTCGGTGATCCTACCGAGACTCGTCGGCCGCCGCGGGTCGGGTGGCGGGCGCGGCGCCGCGCGTGGAGGCGGGCAGGAGGGGCAGCGTCGTCGTGATCGGGAAGCGCCGTCCGCTCGTGCCGTCGACGAACTCGGCCGAGACGGCGACCGCGCGCGGCGACGACGCGGCGTCCCAGAGAATCGGCGCTTCGATCGTGTAGTGCTCGCCGAGGAAACCGGCGCGGTAGCGGTCGCGGAGTTCGGCGGGCGAGAGGCGGACGGTGCCGCCCGCGATCGGCGCCTCGCCCGGAACGAGGAGCGCGAAGGTCGCCTCGAGGCGGCCCGTGATCTGAAGGAACCGGCCGAGACCGTCGCGTGGCACGAGGACGAGTGCGACGGTGCCGCCCGCGCCCGTGCCGTCGCCACCGAGCGCGCGCGCCGCCGACGAGCCCGCGACCTCGACGCCCGCGAGCCGCGGGATCGCGGCGGCGACTTCGGCGTCGACGGGCGCGGCCGACTCGAGCGCGGCGAGGCGCGTCTCGAGCTCGGAGGCGCGGGCGAGGGCGGCGTCGCGCTCGGCCGTGCGGGTCGCGAGCGCCTCGCGCAGGCGGTCGGAGGGCGAGGGGGCGAGCGCGCGGGGGCTGCAGGCTCCGAGGGCGACGAGTGCGAGCGTGGGAGCGGCGATCACGACGCCGCGCCACGCGGCGCGGCATCGCCTTGCGTCCGCGCGACCGCCGACCGTGCGTTCCACCGCGATCCGATCCGTCATTGCCGCCCTCCTGCGATCAGCCATCGGTCGAGTCCTCGCCGTCGGTGGGGCCGTCGTCGCCATCGTCACCCGATTCGCCGCCTTCCGCCCCACCCGACGCGATCTGGAACGCGAGCTGCTCGAGCGCGACCGTGAAGTCGACGCTCACGATCGAGATCCCCTCGCGGACCTCGATCCGCCGCGGCGCGAAGTTGAGGATGCCCTGGACACCCGCGGCGACGAGTGCGTCGGCGACCTTCTGCGCGGCGTCGCGCGGGACGGCGATCACGCCGAGCGCGATCGACTCATGCGCGACGATCTCGGCGAGCCTCGAGAAGGGCTCGACGACGAGGGCACCGACCCTCCGTCCGACCATCGCGGGATCGGCGTCGAGGATGGCAACGATCTCGAACCCCTCGCGGCGGAAGCGGTCGTAGGCGCTGAGCGCGCGTCCGATGTTGCCCGCGCCGACGACGCAGGCGCGCCACACGCGGTCGCGGCCCATGATCCGCCGCAGGCTCGCGACGAGATCGGCGATCGCGTAGCCGCGCCCCGGCTGCCCGAACTGGCCGAAGAGCGCGAGATCCTTGCGGACCTGGGCGTCGGTGAGGCCGAGCGAGCGCCCGAGCGACTTCGAGCTCACCGTCTCCTCGCCCTCGTCGAGCCGGCTCGCGAGTTCGCGCAGGTAGAGGCTGAGCCGCCGCGCGGCGGGTCGGGGAATGCGGTCCCGATGAGGCACGGGGCGCATGGTATCCCCCGCCGCCCGCGCTACCCTCCGCCCCATGCACATCGAGGAGATCCTCTCCCGCGACCGCGCGCGCGCGCGACCGACCGTCAGCTTCGAGTTCTTTCCGCCGAAGACCTCCGCCGGCTGGGACGCCCTCTTCCGCACGATCGCCGACTGCGCGACCCTCGAACCGAGCTTCGTCTCGGTGACCTACGGCGCGGGCGGCTCGACGCGCGACAACACCCACCGCCTCGTCGCGCGACTGCGCCGCGAGACGACGCTCGAACCCGTCCCCCACCTCACCTGCTTCGGCCACACGCGCGACGAGATCCGCTCGATCCTGCAGGGCTACGCGGTCGCGGGCGTCGGCAACATCCTCGCGCTGCGCGGCGATCCGCCCGCGGGGGCGCGCTTCGTCGCGCCGGGCGAGTTCCCGCACGCGGCGGACCTCGTCGCCTTCATCCGAGAGGTCGGTCGCGAGCTCGGGGTGAACGGCGGCCGCGGGTTCGGGATCGGCGTCGCGGGCTTCCCCGAGGGGCATCCCGAGACGCCGAACACGCTCGTCCAGCTCGAGCATCTGAAGGCGAAGGTCGATGCGGGCGCCGACTACATCGTGACGCAGCTCTTCTTCGACAACGGCGCCTTCCACGACTGGCGCGCCCGCTGCGAACTCGCGGGGATCCGCGTGCCGATCATCGCGGGCATCATGCCCGTGACGACCGAGAGCGGCCTGCGCCGCATGGCCGATCTCGCGGCGGGGACGCGCTTTCCCGCGGCGCTCCTGCGAAGCCTCGCGCGCTGCCAGGGCGACGCGGAGTCGCTCGAGCTCGCGGGCATCCACTGGGCGACCGAACAGTGCCGGGACCTCCTCGACAGGGAGGTCGCGGGCATCCACCTCTACACCCTCAACAAGAGCGACGCGACGAAGCGGATCGCGCGGACGATCGGCGTTCGCGCCTCGGGTGGCGTGCGCGCGGCGGGCGAGGTGCGGACCGCGGGCGGCGCGCGGTAGGCGCGGCGTCAGGCGGAGATGTCGAGGTGGCCCTCGCCGGGCTCGGTCGCGGGCGACGGCGGCGGCGTGAAGCGCGGATCGTGGCCGCGGCCGCCCTTTCGGCGGTGCTTCCACTCCTCGGCGGCGTCGGGCTTTGGGTCGATCGGTTCGGCGGCCTGCGGGTCGGAGAGGCGCACTTCGTCGCGGACGATCTGGCGGAACGGCGTCGCCTCCTGCGGCTTGCCCTTGTCGCGCACGCGCGGCGCCTGCGCGACCTGCGCGATGATGGACGCCTGCACGGCACCCGGCGCAAGTGGCGGAATCGGAGCGGGCCCGAAGCTCGACATGCCGTTGTCATCGGCCGAGCGAGTGGAGAATGCCTGAGAAATACGGTGAAAACGACGCAGGCGGCGCCGGAGCGCCGCCTGCGAGGGTTGCGAGGGATGGGTGACGCGCACGCCGAGCGTTCACGATGCACGCCTAGCGGCCACGACGCGCGTCGAGCGGCTCGACCCGCAGGACATCGGCGAGCGCGAGGAGGCCGCGGAGCGCGACGGGATCGGCCTCGGCGACGACGAGCCCGCGGGCGTCGTCCTGCGCGACGACGCGGATCGCCGCCTTGCGGAGCGCGTCGAGCGTGCCCTGGTCGATCGCGCCCGCGTCGTCGCGGCGGACGCGGATCGCGAGGCGCAGCCGGCCTTCCTCGAGCGGCAGCCCGAGTTCGCCCGGCAGCGCGGCGAGCGCGTCGCGATCGTCGAGGATCGTCGCGAGGACGACGAGGACGAGGCGGCGTTCGAAGACGCGGACGAGCCGGTCGCGCGCCGCGTCGTCGAGGCCGAGGGGGTTCGCGGGCGCGGGTGCGATGGCGACGTGCTCCGAACTGGCGTCCTGGTTCGCGTCGTCCTTCATGTCGGCGGGCGCGTCGGCGGGCGCGCCCGTCGGGACGGGCTCGTTCGCCGGCGACGCCGACTGCGACTCGTTGCGACGCCCCTCGGCGACGACCCGCTCGCGGAGGGATTCCCCTCGGGCGCCGCCCCGCGGGGCGTCACCCTCGACCTTCGAGTCGGCGCGCCCCGGCTTGCCGGCGGGCGGCGTGGCGGCGGGTGCGGGCGGAGCCGCGGGGGCTGGCGCACCGAACCCTCCGCCACCACCGCCAACGCCACCACCGAGCCCGCCGCGGTCGAAGCCATCGGCACCACTCGGACGGGTCCCCGACCGGACGGACCCACCGCGACCCGTCGGGCTCCGCCCGACCGCGGTCGTCGCCCCGATGGGCGGCGCCTGCGCCTGCCGCCGCTCGGCCGACTCGGCGAGCTTCGGCGCGGCGCCATCCTGGCGCAGGATGCGTCGGCCGCCGACCGCGCCCGCGGCGCCACCAGAGGGCGCCGAGGGTCGCGACGCGGGTGCGGCGCCCGCGGTGTCGCGCGAGAGCGACTCCGTGCCGCGGGACTCCCGCGCCACCACGCCGCCCACCGCACCCGGATCGCCCGTGGCGAAGAAGGTGTCCGCTTCGGCATTCCCTTCGGCGTCGGCGACTCCGCGCCACGCGCCGCCATCGCGGACGCCATCGAGGACGCCGGGCGTCGTCGCGAGTCGCTCGGCGAACCGCGCGAGGGCGGGCGCTTCGGCGCCGTTCGTCGCAACCATCGCGGGCAGGCCGCCCTCGCCGAAGAAGCCGTTCCAGTTCGTGCCATCGGGGAGTTCGACGGGCACCGCGACGAGCATCGGCCTGCCGCCGACGGTCACGCGGCTCTTCTCGACGGCGACGAAGCTCGTGAACGGCGTCGCGATCGAGTAGTCCTCGCCGAGCCGTACGACCGCGGCCTTCGTCGCCGCGTCGAGCGTGCCCGACTCGACCTCGGCCATCTTCGGCAGGAGGAGTTCGTCGACCTTCGCGCGCGCCCAGAGCGTGGGCACGACATCGTGCGCGGGCTCGACCGCGGGGAGCTCGACGCGCACGCGCCGCTCCCAGGCGCCCGCGCCCGTCCGGCCGCGGACGACGATGTCGCCCGAGCGGGCGCGCCCGTCGGCGGCGCGCGCGTAGCGGCCGAGGAGGACGATCGGCTCCTCGTCGTGGAGGTCGGGCAGGAAGTCGCCGGACGGGAGGAGCTCCGCGACGCCGAGCGCGGGATCGATGTCGACGACGATGTCGGTGAGGACGGGCGACCCGATGCGGCGGACGAGCCGCTCGATCACGGGGTCGGCGTCGTCGGCGAGCGTGACGACCTCGCACGCGCCGCGGCCCGCGCGCGCCATCTCCTCGAGCAGGAAGCGGTTCACGCTGTTGCCGATGCCGAAGCTGAAGACGCGCGAGGCGCGCGCGTTGTCGCGCACCGCGGCGATCACGCCCTGGTCGTTTCCGATGTAGCCGTCGGTGAGGAAGAAGACGAAGCGCGTGCGCGCGTCGGCGTCCTCGAAGCGCGCGCTGCGGGCGACGAGCGTGCGCTCGCCGTCGCGCGTCTCCCAGGTGCCGTCGACGAGCAGCGCGAGGCGCTTCGGATTCGCGGGGATCGCGACCGAGAGGTCGACGGGCACCGTGCGTCCGCCGCCCGCGTCGAGCGTCCACGCGCCGTCGCCGCGGACGAGCGCGCCGTCCTCGACCGCGACGCGCACGGCGCGGCCGTCGGCGGGCAGGTCGAGGAGCTTCGCGGGCGCGAGGCCGCTGCGGCCGTCCTGGACGAGCGCGGCGTTGATCGCGGCCATCATCTCGGTGCCGCCCGAGCCGTACGCGCCGTCGACGAAGGCGTCGGCCGCGCGGCGGTTCTCCTCGGTCGCGGGCTTCGGCTCGGGCCAGAGGACGCTCGTCGCGCCCGCGAAGGTGACGATGTTGAAGGTGTCGCTCGGGCGCATCGCGGCGATCGCCTTCCGGGCGAGCGCCTTCGACTTCTCGATCGGGAAGCCATTCATCGAGCCCGACACATCGAGGACGAAGACGAGTTCGCGCGGGCGGATCTCGGCGGGCGCGACGCGCGCGGGCGGATCGAGGAGGAGCGCGAAGGAGCCGCGCGCGACCTCGGCACCGGCGGCGCCGGACGCATCGGACGCGGCTTCGCCCGCGTGCGCGAAGAACGCGGGTTCGATCGCGTCGTCGGCGACCTTCCAGCGCAGGATGAAGTCGCGGTTCGGGATCGAGTCCTTCCCGCCGAGCGTGACGATGCGGCGCGTGGGCGCGGGCGACTCGACCTCGACCGCGTGGAGGTCGCACGCGACCTCGGTGACGGCGGGACCGCCCGTCTCGATCGCGACCGACACCGAGATGTCGTGGCCGGCGCGCTCGCTCGGCTTCACGGGCATCGGCGTGATGCGCGAGGCGTCGGGCACCTGGTCGGTGTCGTTCGCGAAGCCCGTCCCCTGCCCGAGGTCGAGGGGCGCGAGGAAGAAGCGGCCGTTGATCTCGCCGAGGCCCGTCTGCGCGTAGTAGGTGCCGCGCTCGGCGCTGCCGTTCGCGTACTTCGCGGTGAAGCGCTGCGCGTCTCCGAGCGTGAGCATCTCGTCGACGGGCTGCGCGCCTTCGGGGCGGACGGGCGTCGCGCCCTCGAGGAGGGCGAGCATGCGCGCCGCGCCGAGCGAGGCGTCGTCGGCCATCTCGACGCCCGCGGGTCCGCGCAGGACGAGTCCGCGGCGGACGGTCCAGCCCGCGGGCAGCGCGGGCATCGAGGTCGGCGCGCCCGGGATGTAGCGCGGACCGACGACCATCGGGAAGACGTACTCGGCGACGCCGTCCTTGCGGCGCGCCATCTCGATCGTCGCGATGCGCACCTTCACCGTCGCGCCCGGCTCGATGTTCGCGACCGACTGCGTGAAGATGTTCGGTCGCTCCTGCTCGAGCAGGCTCGCGACATAGCCCGACTCGCGCGCCTCCTCGTAGATCGCGCGGGCGAGCGCGCGCTCCTTCACCTCGCCCTCGATGACGCGCTCGCCCGAGTCGCCGCGCACGACCATGGTCATCGCGTCGACCGCGGCGCGGTTCGAGAGCGGGAAGGTGTAGACCGCCTCGATCGTGCGCGGATACGGGTTCGCGTAGGTCTGCTCGACGATCGTGCGCGCGAACGGGCCGCTGATCTCGACCTTCACATCGGTGCGCTGGAGCGGGCAGGGGCCGAGCTCCTCGCCGTCGGCGTCGAGCGCGGCGAGCATGCCGCCCTCGGCGACCTGCACGGTGCCCTCGAAGGCGAGCGCCTTCCGCTCGCTGCCGCGGGTGAAGGTGATCGCGAGCGTGACGGCGACCGCGAGGAGCGCGGCGACGGCGAGGCCGCGCAAGAGGCGTGCGAATCCGATGCGGCCGGCGGGTGCGGGCGCGGCGTCGGCGTCGACCGCCGCGAGCACGCGGTCGCGCGCGGCCTCGGCGGCGGCGCGGTTCTCGGCGTGCCAGTCGCGGAGGAGCCGGTCGAGGGCGTCGCCCGTCGTGGGACGCGCGTGCTCGTCGTGAAGGTGCTCGTCGTGACGGTGTGCGTCGTGAAGGTGTCCGTCGTGACGGGCGTTGCCGTGACGGTCGTTGCTGGGAGAGGTCATGACTGGAGGTCCTCGCGCGAGAGCTTCGCGCCGATCAGTTCGCGTGCCTGGGAGACGAGCCGGTAGAACTGGGCGCGCGAGACGCCGAGCGCGTGCTTCGCGGCCGCGACCGGATCGGGCTCGAGATAGAAGAGGTGGAGGGCGAGGCGGATGTCCTCGGGGAGTTCGTCGATCGCGCGGCCGAGACGGCGCAGCGTCTCGTGGCGCTCGAGCGGCCGCGACGGCGGCTCGCTCGCCGCGGCGATCGCCTGGTTCGCCGCGTGGATGGTCGATGGTGCGTGCATGGCGTTCGTTCCTCGATGGGTGTCGGCGCGTGCGTGTCCCGCCGCGTAGCCGGCGTCGCGGCGCGCCTTCGCGCGCGCCGCCCGCCGTTCCTTGCAGACGAGACGCGCGATCGACGCGATCCACTGGCGGAAGCCGCGGCAGTCGGTCAGTCGGTCGCGCATGCGGAACGCGCGCAGGAAGGTCTCCTGCAGCGCGTCCTCCGCGTCCTCGTGGCTGCGTGCGCCGGTCTCCTCGCGGCAGAGCGCGTAGAGGAGCGGCGCGTGCCGTTCGTA
Organism: Planctomycetota bacterium; assembly: GCA_046047955.1. Taxonomy (GTDB): domain Bacteria; phylum Planctomycetota; class Phycisphaerae; order Phycisphaerales; family SM1A02; genus QWPT01. The sequence goes on along the minus strand of JBJOHC010000022.1, from coordinate 1,025 downwards.
GAGCCGCCGCCCGGCGTCGCGATCGCCTTGGTCGAGGGCTGCGAGATCGGAGCAGTCGTCGGGCACGGGCCCACCCATGGCGTCCATACGGGGGTTGTCTCAGAATCCGATGAGGTCGGGGCGGGGAAAGGGGCGCGAGGGCGACGGAGGTGGAGGGCGCGAAGGCGGAGGGCACGAAGGCGGAGGGCACGAAGGCGGAGGGCGCGAAGTGGGGATTCGCGCGGACGATGCGTTCCGACGACCGTCCGCTTCGACGCATGACGAGATCGTCGGGTCCCTCGCGGCCGGAAGACCGTTCCGATCGACGGCGCGGCGCGACATGACGGGGCCTTCACCGCATCTCTCGACACCGATGACCCGCGACCACTTCCCGACCACCCACCAGACCTGGCTCGCCGAACGGGTCGGCGTCGCGAACGACGCCGTCGCCGTTCATGTGATGGAGCGCTACTTCGCGCCGCTCTGCGCCTATGTGCGCGGCTCGAGCCTGCGCACCTTCGGCGACGCGCCCGACCTGGTGAACGACTTCTTCGCGGCGCGCCTCGGCGACCCGGCCTACCTCGAGCGCTGGCGGGACTCGGGGCTGAAGCTGCGCCGCTGGCTCGTGAACGGGCTTCTCATCCATGTGCGCAACCGCGCGATCGCCGAGGGCCGGCGGCGCGCGCGGGGCGACGCGGGCGTCGGCGGCGAGGCGCATCGCGCGATCGAGGTCGCGTCGCCCGAGCCCGACGCGCTCGCGGCGCTCGAGCGCGCGTGGGCGATCGGTCTCGTCACCGAGGCGCATGACCGCGTGCGCGCGGGCCTCGTCGCCGAGCGGCGCGACGCGTGGTGGGAGTGCTTCCGCCTCCATGTGCTGCACGGGCTGCCCTACGCCGACGCGTGCCCGATGGCGGGCGTCGCCACCTCGAACGGCGCGAACATCGTGCGCGCGGTCGGGAAGCGGCTCGCGACGGTGCTCGAGGAGCTCCTGCTGCGCGACGGCGTGGACGAGGCGGATGTCGAGGCGGAGCTCGAGCTGGTCGAGC
>JBJOHC010000021.1:0-19330 GCA_046047955.1 Planctomycetota bacterium | reverse complement strand
ATGCGAACGCGCGCGGCCGGAGGTCTCCGCGCTCCACTCCACTCCACTCCACTCCACTCCACTCCACTCCACTCCACTCCACTCCACTCCACTCCACTCCACTCCACTCCACTCCACGTCGAGTCGCGTCGAGTCGCGTCGTCCCGCCATCGCCGATCCACTACGCTCCGCACATGCCCGTCCCACCCCCCGCTCCCGATCACCGTGCCCCGCCGTCCTCGCGTGCGTGGACGATCATCGGCCGCGTGAAGGGCGTGGCGCTCATCGCGACCGCCGTCGTGATGGCGGCCGCGGCGGTCTTCATCGCCTCGATGCTGCGGAAGACCCTCGCCGAGGAGGGCATCGAGCCGACGGGCGCCGCGCGGCTCTTCTTCGAATCGCCGTGGATCGTCGGCGTTCTCTCGATTCCCGCCGTCGCCGCGTGCTGGCCGCTTCTCAAGGGAACGCGGCGGCCGATCCTCTGGATGACGGTGTCGAGCCTGCTCCTTCTTCCCCCGCTTGCGCTTCTTCTCTACGGCGCGGTGTCGCCCGTCGCGGCGATCTACGAGAAGGCGCTCGATCTCTAGCATCCCCCGAACGGGATCCTCGACGAGAAGCATGACCGACGACGCGCGCACCACGCTCCGCGAACGCGTGACCGAACGGGCGGCCGAGCTCGGCTTCGCGCTCGTCGGCGTCGCGCGCGCCGCGCCGAGCGCGCGGGCGGGCGAGCTGCGACGGTGGATCGCCGATGGGAAGCACGGCGAGATGGCGTGGATCGCCGAGCGCGTCGAGCAGGCGGTCGATGTGCGCACGATGCTGAAGGGCGCGCGGAGCGTCGTGTGCGTCGCCGACCGCTATCACGACGGGCGCCCCGACCGCGTCGGCGGCGAGACGGGGCACCCGCGCGGCCGCATCGCCCGCTACGCGCGCGGCAAGGACTACCACGACCTCGTCCGCGACCGGCTGCGCAGGCTCGCGCGCACGATCCGCGAGCTCGCGCCCGGTTCGGAGACGCGGCTCACGGGCGACCTGCACCCGATCCTCGAGCGCGAGCAGGCGGCGCGCGCCCTCCTCGGCGCGATCGGGAAGCACACGCTTCTCATCCATCCCGCGCGCGGCAGCTGGTTTCTCCTCGGCGAGATCGTGACCGACGCCGACATCGCGGCGAGCGACGAAAGCCCGCGCGCGCGCGCGATTCCCGAGGGCGACCTCTGCGGAGGCTGCACGCGATGCATCGACGCGTGCCCGACCGATGCGATCACGCCGTACTCGGTCGACGCGACGCGCTGCATCGCCTACCTCACGATCGAGCATCGCGGGAAGATCCCCGCCGAGTTCTTCGGAAGGAGCGCGGACTGGTGGTTCGGCTGCGACATCTGCCAGGAGGTCTGCCCGCACAGCCAGCCGACGCGCGGCTCGCGACGCGCGGGCACGCATCCCGCGCACGCGCCGCGGCTCGATTCGGTCGACCTTCTCGAGGTGCTCGGCTGGACCGAGGAGGACCGCGCGCGCCTCGTCGTCTCGAGCGCGCTCAAGCGCGCGACGCTCGGGATGATGAAGCGGAACGCGCTGCTCGCGCTCGCGAGCGCGCTGCGCACCTCCACTGCCGCCGAAGCCGCGGCGATCCGCACGCGCGCCGCCGCGATCGCCGCCGACGAATCGGAGGACGACATCGTGCGTGACGCGGCGCGCGCGCTTCTCGGAATGGCGGAATGAAGGGCGAAGGCTGAAGCGCGGACGGGCGCGGTTCGAGCGCGTTCGCCGGGAACGAAACCTCGGTGTCCGGCGCGCACCGCCCGGCGCCGGGATTCAGGTGGCGCGCACCCGACATCCCCGCGCCTCGCGCGCAACCCTTCTCTTTTCGGGATTTCCGCGAAGGTCACGGCGGTGTCAGGCACGGTTTCCGAGCGCGCGGGCGAACCGCACGAGCCGCGCCGCGGGCAGATCGGCGACGACACCGCCCGTCCCCGTGCACGCCGCCGCCGCCGCGTACCCCGACCGCGCCGCGCCCTCCATCGTGCTCGGCCAGCCCGTGTCGGTCCACTCGCCCGCGAGGAAGAGGTTCGCGACGCCGCCCGCGAGGTCGCCCGCCTCCGCGCGCGCACGCGGCCGGATCGCGTCGACGCCCGGCGCGCTCGCGAAGGTCGCGCGCTTCTCGAGCACCGGTCGCGACCAGACGAGTTCGCGCGCGAGCGACTCCTCCCCGACGCCGAGCGCCCACGCCATGTCCGCGAGGACGCGGCGCGTCGTCTCCCGCTCGCCGAGTCCGATCCACGCGTCGGCCGCGCTCACGACCGCCTCGACGCGCTGCGCGAATCCCGCGCCCGCGGGCGCTTCGTGCGCGAAGAGCCAGTGCGTCGCCCGCGCGGGCAGCGCGAGGTTCGGGCGCGGCATCACCGCGCGACGGAACGCGAGGTGGACGCCGAGGATCGGCGAGAACGCGAACGACGAAAGATGCGCGAGCCGCCGGTCGCGCGCGCGCAGCGTCGCCGAGCAGAGCTTCGCGAGCCGGTCGGGCGGCACCGCCGCGATCACCGCCTGCGCGGGCACGACGCCGTCGTCGCAGACGACGCCCGTGATGCGCGAACCGTCGAACGCGAGCGCGCGCGCGCTCGTCCGAAGCCGCAGCGCACCGCCCGTCGCCGCCACCATCGCGCCGACTCCGCCGACTCCGCCAACTCCGCGAACTCCTTCGTAGAGCCGCCCGAGCGGCACGCGCGACACGCCAACCGCACCCGCGAAGCGGTGCGCGAGCATCCCCTCGTCGAACACCTTGAGCGCATGCGCGGCCTCGCAGCGCGCGCTCGGGAGGTTGCACGCGGAGAGGACGACGGGATCCCAGAAGCGCTCGACCGCGCGCGCGGGCTGCCGCGTCTCCGCGAGGAAATCGCCGAACGCGCGCCCCGTCCAGCGGACGCGCCCCTTCGGCCCCATCCGAAGGATCGCGAGGAACGCGCGCGCGACCGCGCGCTTCTCGGCGAGCGAGAGGAGCTTCATCCGCAGGAAGGCGGGCGTGTAGTGGAGCGGCGCGGGAAGGCCGGGCGCGATCGAGAGCGCGTCCACCGCCCCGCCGCCGCGCGCGAACCAGAGCGTCCCGTGCCACTCGATCTCGCCGAGCACGCCGAGGCGGTCGTAGAGGTCGAGGATGTTCGTGCAGCAGCCCATCACGACATGCTGGCAGTTGTCGAGTTCGGCGCCGCTGCGGACATCGTCGAAGCTCGTCGCGCGGCCGCCGAGCCGCATGCGCGTCTCGATCAGTTCGACGCGCCAGCCCGCCTCGGCCGCGCGCACCGCGGCCGCGATGCCCGCGACGCCGCCCCCGACGATCGCGACCGTGCGCACCACCGTCATCCGCGACCTCCGCCCGCGTGCGGAAGGAGCCCGAACCGCGCGCGCAGTCCGATCGAGATCTTCTCGAACGCCGAGAGCGATGCGCGTCGCGCGAGCGCGCCGCGCGGGTCGCGCGCGATCCGCGCGAGGATGCGCCGGTAGATCACGCTCATCGCGGCGAGCGTCGGCACCGCCTGCGGCGCGACGAGCCGCTCGAGTTCCGCGCTCCCGTCGAAGACCGCCTCCGCGCGCGCGCACTGCGCGCGCATGAACGCCGCGCAGCGCGCGTCGTCGGCCCATGCGACGAGGTCGCCCACCGAGAGCCCGTGCGCCGCGAGCTCGTCGGCGGGCAGGTAGCAGCGGCCGCGGGCGTGATCCTCGCGGATGTCGCGGAGGATGTTCACGAGCTGGAACGCGATCCCGCGCGCGGTCGAAAGCGCACGCGCGCGCGCGCGGTCGGCGCCGTCGTGCGCGCCCCAGACATCGAGGCAGATGCGCCCGACCGTCGACGCCACGCGGTCGCAGTAGGTCTCGATCTCCGCCCGATCGCGGTAGACGCGCGGCTCGAGGTCCATGCGCTGCCCCTCGATCGCGTCGAAGAGGTCGTTCCGGTCGATCGGAAACTCCGCCGCGACGAAGGCGATGCCCTCGAGGACGGCGATCTCGCGTCCGTCGCGCCCCGCCGCGTCGCCTCCGTCGAGCACCGCGCGGGTCGCCTCCTCGAAGCGGTCGATGCGCGCGCGACGCTCGTTGGAGCCGCCGCCCGGCTCGTCGGCGAGGTCGTCGAGGACGCGCATCCACGCGTAGACCGCGTAGAGCGCGAGCCGCGGACGGGCGGGAAGAAGGCGCAGTCCGTAGTGGAAGTTCCGCGCCTCGCGCCGCGTGATCTCCATGCATTCGCGCAGCGCCTCGATGCGCCTCATGGCGTTCCCGCGTCCCCTGGCTCCATCGCGGGACCGATCTCGGGACCCATCTCGGAAGCGTCCTCGGAAGCGACGCCCCCACCGCCGACCGCGGCGCACGCGTCCGCGCGGCGCGGATAGAGCCCCGCCTCGGGGTCGGGCTCGGGATCGACGATCCACATGCTCGGCCCGGGCAGCGACGGCAGCCGCCAGCCGAAGCGCGCGCTCGCCGCGGCGCGCGCGACGAGCCACGCCTTCGCCGGCTTCGAGAGCTTCGGTCGATCGAGCACCGTCTCGCAGTTCCATCGCTCGATGTTGCGGAGGACCGTCCGCCCGCCCGCCGCGAAGAGCCACACGAGCGGCCGCGCCAGAGGAGAGAGCGCGGGAACGAGCGCCTCGCCCTCGGCGAAGAGGTCCCAGGTCCGCGCGACCAGCCGCCGGACGAGCCGCCGCGATTCGCCGAAGAACTCCGCGTCGCACGAATGTCCGAGCGCGATCGTCCGCGCGAGGCGGTCGTCGAAGTCCGCGATGCCGTGCATGTCGGCGGGGATGTAGATGCGACGGCGCTCGACCCAGTCGCGGCGGATGTCCTGCCAGTGGTTCGTCAGCTGGAGCGCCGTGCAGACCGCGTCGCTCGCCGCGAGCCGCGCGTCGTCCGCCTTCTCGCCGAGCGCCGCGAGGACGAGCCGCCCGACGGGATTCGCGCTCAGCCGGCAGTAGTCGATGAGTTCGTCCCAGGTCGCGTAGCGCGTCTTCCGCTGATCGAGTTCGAACGCCGAGAGGAGGTCGCCGAAGAGCCGCGTGTCGATCGCGCGGCGGGCGACGGTGTCGGCGAGCGCGACAAAGACGGGATGCACCGCCTCGCCCGCCTCCATCCGCACGAGTTCGCCGCGCCACCAGGCGAGGAGTTCGGTCGCGCGCTCGATCGAGCCCGCCTCGTCGCCGAGGTCGTCGGCCCAGCGCGAGAAGGCGTAGATCGCCGCGAAGTCGTCGCGCCGGTCGGCGGGGACGAGCGGGCTCAGGACGGGGAAGTTCTCGGCGTGGCGCCGCGCGAGGTCGAGGCAGTACGCGCGCGCCTCGGCGAGCGGCACGGGATCGGCGCGACCGGGGCCGTACTGGTGGATGTCTCGGGTCAGGACGCTCACGGCGCGGGGTGCTCGCTCGAACCGCCGCAGGGTATCGCGGGCGACGCGCGGCGTGGGCGCGGCCGCCGCGGCGCGCGCGTATCATCGCCCTCCCGATGAAGATCCTCCTCGCCAACCCCCGCGGATTCTGCGCCGGCGTCTACATGGCGATCGATGTCGTCGACCAGATCCTCGACATCTGCGGCGATGGAAACGTCTTCGTCTACCACGAGATCGTGCACAACAAGCATGTCGTGCAGCGCTTCCGCGACCGCGGCGTCACCTTCGTCGAGTCGGTCGACGAGGTGCCCGAGGGCGCGATCCTCGTCTTCTCGGCGCACGGCGTGAGCCCCGCCGTCCGCACCAAGGCCGCGGCGAAGAGGCTCGTCGCGATCGACGCGACCTGCCCGCTCGTGATGAAGGTCCACGCCGAGGCGATCCGCTACGCGAAGCGCGGCTGGCAGATCCTCCTCGTCGGCCACCGCGACCATCAGGAGGTGATCGGCACGCGCGGCGAGGCGCCCGAGGCGATCCAGGTCGTCGAGAGCCCCGAGGACATCCCGAACCTCGTCATCCACGATCCGTCGCGGCTCGTCTACCTCACGCAGACGACGCTCTCGCTCGACGACGCGAACGTGATCATCCGCGCGCTCCGCGAGGCGTTCCCCGACATCCACGAGCCGCCGTCGAGCGACATCTGCTACGCGACGACGAACCGCCAGACCGCGGTCCGCGAGATCGCGCCCGAGGCGGACTTCGTCCTCGTCGTCGGCAGCCGCAACAGCTCGAACTCGGTGCGCCTCACCGAGATCGCGATGAACGACGGCACGCCCTCGCGGCTGATCGACGACGCGAACGAGATCGACCCCGCATGGTTCGAGGGCGTCGGCACGGTGCTCGTGACGAGCGGCGCGAGCGTGCCCGAGGACCTCGTCCACGGCGTGATCGAGGCGCTCGTCGAGCGCTTCGGCGGCGAGGTCGAGCAGCGCGACGTCTTCGACGAGCGCGTCGAGTTCGGCCTGCCCGGCTCGCTGCGCGAACTCATGCGCGCGAAGGGCGTCGATCCCGACACGCGCCGCATCCGCATCGACCGCGAGGCGGACACCGCCGCGTGGCTCGCGCGCAAGCACATCCCGAACAGCACCGTGCAGGTGACGCTGCGCGCGAGCGAGCGACATGACTGACGACACCGCCCACGCGAACGCGACCCCGAACGCCGCGCGCACCTCGCTCTTCGAGCACGACCTCGCCTCGCTCACCGCCGCCTGCGAGGCGCTCGACCTCCCCCGCCGCACGGGCGGGCAGGTTCTCAAGTGGCTCTACGAGAAGGGCGTCGACGACTTCGAGCGGATGAGCGACCTCTCGAAGGACGCGCGCGCGCGGCTCGGCGCGGCGTTCACGACGCTGCAGGGCGAGGCGATCCGCCACCAGGTCGCGAGCGACGGCACGCAGAAGCTCCTCATCGAATGGGCGGGTGCGGTCGACGCGCCCGAGGACGGGGCCGATGGTGGGACCACCGGCGCGGTGCTGCGACTCGCGGGCGGATCGAGCGAGCGGCAGACCGAGACCGTCCTCATCCCGACCGAGGACCGCCGCACCGCATGCGTCTCGAGTCAGGTGGGCTGCCCCGTCGGCTGCCGCTTCTGCGCGAGCGGAATCGGCGGACTCGACGGAAACCTCAGCGCGGGCCGCATCGTCGAGCAGATCTGGCGGCTCGGCCGGCTCGAGGGCGTGGGGCGCGTGTCGAACGTCGTCTTCATGGGGATGGGCGAGCCGCTCGCGAACTTCCAGAACGTGACGCAGGCGATCCGCACGATCAACGCCGAATGGGGCCTCGGGATCGGCGCGCGGCGGATCACCGTCTCGACCGTCGGCCTTCCCGCGGCGATCCGCAAGCTCTGCGGCTTCGAGATCCCCGTCACGCTCGCGCTCTCGCTCCACGCGCCCTTCGACGAACTGCGGCGGCGGATCATCCCGTGGGCCGAGTACTCGACGATCGAGGAGCTCCTCGACGCGTGCCAGGAGTGGTTCGTCAAGACGGGCCGCGAGATCACGCTCGAGTACATCCTCCTCGGCGGCGTGAACGACCGCATCGAGCACGCCGAGGAGCTCGCGCGCCTCGCGCGCACCATGCGCGCGAACGTGAACCTCATCCGCTACAACGAGGTCGAGGGCGTGCCCTTCGCGCGGCCCGTCAACGCCGATGTCCTCGCGTTCCAGGAGGTGCTGCGCGCGAAGCGCGTGAACGTGCACATCCGCGCGAGCCGCGGCCGCGACATCGCGGCGGCATGCGGACAGCTGCGGCACGACGAGCGGAAGTCGGGCGACGCGCGCGGCTGAACCCGCGCGGGCTTCGCCTTCGGGATGCCGCTGGGGACGCGCGTCGCGAATCGCGCGTCGCCGACGCTACGCCACGAACGTGCGCCACGAGCACGCGTCACGAGATCCACCTCACGAGATCCACCTCACGAGGTCCACCTCACGAGATCCACGTCACGAAACGGGATCGACGCCACGAAACAGGCAGCACCAAACAGGCGTCACGAAGCGCCAGACGCCACGCGCCCACCGCGCCTCGGAGCCCCCGCCCCGCTTCAGAGACCCTCGACCCCCGCGCGCAGCTCCGCCGCGCCGATCTCGCGCAGCCCGCCATCGGCGGCGAGCATCGCGAAGCGCCGCATGCAGCCGAGCCAATGCGCGGGATCCCCGGCGAATCCGCGCGCGGCGCGCTCGACGAGCGAGATCGCGTACGCGCGCACCTCCTGCGCGCGCGCCTCGCCGCGCAGCGCCGCGGGCACGACCGGCCGCAGGAGCCGCACCACCTCGCTCGGCCAGTCGCTCGAACGGAGGTCGAGCCGGTAGCGGCGCGTGCCCGCGAGGAGTTCGAAGCGCGTGAGGAAGCGCCGCTCGAGCGTGTCGCCGTGCGAGGCGCGCACGCCGAGGCGCTCGCGGATGCGCCGCCGCTGCTCGAGACTCGTCGACATCGCGAGCACGTAGAGGAGGTCGCGCACGAGGACCGCGTTCGCGAGCGGCTCGACCGACACCACCGCGAGCGCGCCCGATGGATCGGCCGCGAGGAGCGCCGAGACGAGCGCCTCGAAGCGACGCATCATCCGCGTGCCGCCCCAGACGATCGAGCGGTGAAGCGCGGTCACCGCGGCGCGCGCGGCGCGGTCGGCCTCCTCGCCGTCGCCGAAGCGGGCGAAGCTCGCCGCGACGCCCGATGCCGAGAGCGCGAAGCGCTCGGCGCGGCGGCGGCCGCCGAAGCGCTCGCGGACGAGTTCGAGCGCGAGCCGGCGGATGAGCCGCTCGAGCGGTTCGCGCTCCTCGAGCGCGCGACGGACGAGCCCGCCCGACGCGAGCCTGCGTCCGAAGTTGAACGCCTCGAGCGAGCGCCCGAAACCCCACGATTCGCCGCGCCGGAGCGCCTGCTCGATCGCCTCGATCGACACGGGCACGAGCCCGCGCTGGAACGCGACGCCGAGAAGCGCCACATCGACGAGCCGTTCGGAGAGGAGGTTCGTCCGGCAGAGCGACGCGTAGTCGTCGACCGAACTCGCGTCGGCGACGCCGATCCGCTCGACCGCCTCGGCGAGCCGCGCGCAGGCGGCGATGCGCTGGTCGTCGATCTGGTCCTCGAGCGGCCCGTCGTTGGCGACGATCGCCGTGCGCGTCGGGCCCGCGACGCGCAGCACGGGATCGGGACCGAGCGCGCGCAGCGTCTCGACGCCGTCGGGACCGAGGAGGAGATCCGCCTCGCCGTAGGGAATGCCCGCCGTCCGCGGCGAGCGCGCGTCGCCGTCGCGGAGACGGACGAAGAGGACCTGCGCCCAGGCGCGGCGACCGCGGCCGACGGGCTCGTCGTTCGCCGCGATCTCGACGCGGTATCCCATCGCGCGCCCGGCCTCGGCGAGGATGCGCGCGACGATGCCGGGCGCGCCGCCGCGGATCCCCGCGAGATGCGCGCGCCAGACGCCCTGCCCCGCGTGCACCGGCCGCGGCGGCGCGATGCCCGCGGCGCCGCGCGAATAGGCCGTGATCGGCGGCTTCGTCCGCACGACCTCGACCTGCTCGGACAGCGCGAACGCCTTCAGCTGCACGCTCTCGACGCGCATCCCGAGATCCTCGACGGTGAAGCCGCCCTCGAGCGCCGCCGCCCCCTCCTCCTCGGCCTTGTCGAGGAGCGCGACGAGGGACGGTGGACGGATCTCGCACGCGATGTCGGCGGCCCAGACGAGCCGCTGCTGCTGCTGGTATCCGAGCCGGTCGCGCTCGACGAGGCTGCGCTCGATCGCCTCGGCGCCGAGGCGCGCGGGCGGGCCGTCGGCGAGGACGAGGATCGTCACGGGCGTCCCCTGCGCCGCCTCGAGCATGCGCTCGCGCATCTCCGCGCGGTCGTTCGCGTCGGCGCGCAGGACGCGCACGCGGTCGGCGAGCCCCGTGGGCGTCGCCGAATCGGCGAGGCGGGCGAGATCGACATCGCCGCTTCCACCGACATCGATGACGATGAGGAGGCGCCGGCGCCCGTCGCGTGCGGCCTGCCGGACGGCCTCGGCGCCCTCGCGCAGGAAGCGCCGCCGCGGATAGACCTCGGCGACGAGGATGTCCTCGGAATCGGCGCGTGGCGGAAGCGCGTCGACGACGAGCGCGCGCGCACCGCCCTCGGCGCTCTCGGCCCCCTCCGACTCGGCCGCGCGCGCGCGCAGCTCCTCGCCCGCATCGTGAAGCGCGGCGCGCACGAGCCGCTCGGCGCCGACGACGCCGACCTCGAGCGAGCGCGGCGGCACCTCGAGCGACTCGAGCCACGCGTCGCGCGCGACGAGCCTTCCGCCGACCGCGAGCGACGGCCGCACCGCGTGGAGGAGCGCGAGCACGCGCCGCGCGAGGATCGACGGACGCGTCGCGTCGTCGGCGGTGAAGACGCCGGGAGCGGTCGCGGGATCGCGGGATTCGGCTCCGGCGTGCGCGGCGGCGCCGTTCACGACGACGCCTCCCGAACCCTCGACGACGGGCACCTCGCGCGACGCGATCGGCGGCACGCGCACGCCGCGCAGGCGCAGCGCGTCGGCCGCCTCGAGGAGGAAGGACGCCACCGACCCGGGCCGCGGCTCGAGCACGACGATCCGCTGCACGCGATCGGCGAACCGCTGCAGGACCGCCTCGTCGACGGGGAGGACCAGCCCGAGCCGGAGGACGGGCACGCGCCCCGCGAGCCCGAGCTCGTCGAGGACATGCTGGAGCGCGCGCGCCGCGAGCCCGACCGCGACGAACCCGACGACCTCGCGCTCGCCCGGGCTCGGAAGGCTGGTGATCGCGTTGAGTTCGAGCCGCCGCGCCACGCGCAGGAGGTCGCCCGCGTCGGCGCCGCGCAGGCGCTGCCGCCGCTGCAGGATGAGTTCATCGACCCCCGACACGACGCGGTTCGGCCGCACGGGCACCGTCTCGAGCGCCGCGAGCATCGCGTGGTGGACGACGACCGCGACGGGCGCCTGCCCCGCGCGCGAAAGGCGGAGTCCCGACTCGATCGCGTCGCGCAGTTCGGCGAGGTCGGCGGGTTCGAGGATCGCAAGCCCCGCGTCGGAGGCGAGGCGCCGTGGACACGCCATCGGCGCGCCGACCGGATCGTCCTCGAGGAGGACGACGAGCCCATGATCGGGCGCGCGGAACGCACGCCCCGCGAAGGCGAGCGCATCGACCGAGGGAACGAGGTCGGCCGCGGGCACGACCGCGACCGCGCTCCGCCCCGCCCGAAGCGCCGTCAGCGCGACCGAGACCGCGCGCGCGCCGTCGCCGCCGAGCGAGAGTTCCGTCTGGTGCCGCGCGAGGAGCCGCTGCGCCGCCTCGCCCGCCGCCGCGCGCGCGAGCCCCGCGAGCCGCGGCGCGATCGGCGCCGCCACGAGCCCCACCGCCACCTGCGATTCGAGCGCGCCCTTCAGGATCGCCTCGAAGGCGTCCATGAGGACGACTCCGTCGGCGGCCATCAGCGGCGTCGGCAGCTGGGCGTTCGCGGCGCTCGACACGGGGCGGATTGTACGGTCCCGCGCAGGAAGGCCCGCGCGTGAAGTCCCGCGCGCGAAGTCCCAGGCACGAAGTCGCAGGCACGAAGTCGCGCGCACGAAGTCCCAGGCACGAAGTCGCCGGCACGAAGCCGCAGGCACGAGGCCCCGCGCGGCGCGCGCCCGTACCATCGCGCCGTGCGCTACCGCCTCCTCGTCACCGATCTCGACGGCACGCTCCTCGACCGCCGCGGCGCCGTCAGCGCGCGCAACCTCGCGGCGATCCGCCGCCTGCAGGACGCGGGCGTCGAGGTGATCCCGGCGACGGGCCGCTCGCTTCCCGAGTGCGCGCACGTCCTCGACGCGATCGAGCACCGCGGCCACGCGATCACCGCGGGCGGATCGCTCGTCCACGACGCGGCCGACGGATCGGTCCTCCTCCGGCGCACGCTTCCCGCCGAGATCGTCTCGGGACTCGCGGGGATCCTCGGCGGCCACGGCCACCTCGCCCACCTCCTCCAGGACCACACCGCCGCGGGCATCGACTACGTCATGGTCGGCGACCAGCCCTTCGACCCCGCGACCGAATGGTGGTTCGGCCACCTCCCCGTCCAGTACCGCCGCGTGCCCTCGATCGCCCATCACGACGAGCTCGGGCACACGGTGCGCGTCGGCACCATCGCCCTCGGCAGCGTGCTCGGCCCCGTCGCCGACGCCGTCCGCGAGGCCTTCGGCGACCGGATCGCCGTCCAGCACTGGTCGGCCCTCACCGCCGAGGCCGCGATCGGCAGCGAGACGCACCTCCTCGAGACCTTCGACCGCACCGCGAACAAGTGGACCGCGATCGAGGACCTCTGCGCCCGCCTCGGCATCGACCCCGCCGAGACGGTCGCGGTCGGCGACGGGCTCAACGACCTCGAGATGATCCGTCAGGCGGGGCTTGGAATCGCGATGGAGAACGCCGATCCGCGCATCGCCGCCCTCGCGGGCGCCCGCGCGGGCCACCACGACGCCGACGGCTTCGCGGTCGCGGCGGAACTCGTCCTCTCGCGGCTCTAGGTTCCGTCCGACGCGGCGGGCACCGACGCCAACGCGACTCCCGCCGCCGACGCCCCGTCCGAAAACCCCCCTCCCGCGCCGAATCCACTTTGGCGACGGTCGCGTCCTGCCGATAGAGTGGCTCCCTATGGACCAGAAGGCCCCCGACAAGCAGCGACTCGCCCAGGTACAGACGCAGGATCTCACCGAGAGCCGCGTCAACGACGACTTCGTCTTCTGGCTGAAGAAGAACGGTTCGAACTACCTGCTCGTCGTCCTCCTCGTCGCGGTCGGCATCATGGGCTGGAACTGGTGGAAGGAGAAGGAGATCGCGAAGACCGCGACCGCCTGGAGCGACCTCGCCGCCACCACCGTCGTCGAGGGCTACGAGCAGCTCGCGAAGGACCACGCCGATGTCCCCAAGGCGGCGATGATCGCCTACCTCACCGCGGGCGACATGCGCCTGCGGCAGCTCCAGACGGGTGAACTCGCGCCGAAGTCGGGCGACACGCCCGCCGTGCCGCTCGACGAGGAGGGTCGCAAGATCGTCCTCGCCGCCGCCGACGAGGACTACGCGAAGGCCGCCGACATCGCCGTCCGTCTCGCGGGCGGTTCGCGCGCGAACGCCGCGCTCGTCGTGCTGCCGACCCTCTTCGGCCGCGCGGCCGTCGCGGAGAGCCGCGGCGATCTCGATGCGTCGCGCAAGTTCCTCGAGGACGCCTCGGCCCTCGCGGGCGAGCGCTGGGCGCGCTTCAAGGAGATCGCCGACGCCCGCATCGCGGGGCTCGACGCGCTCGCCAATCCGATCGCCCTGCCGCTCGCGAGCGCGCTTCCCGTGAAGCCCCTCGAGACGCCCGCGGCGCCCGCCTCGATCGGCGACGACCTCTTCAACCAGCTCATCCAGGAGCAGTCGTCGGGTGCGGGCGAGACCGCGCCCGAGACGCCCGTCATCGATCCCGTGCCCGCGCCCGGCGCGGGCGGCTGAGCGTGACCCCGTCATCCGGAGACGATCCGACCCCCGACGCGCGTGACGACGGCGCGCGCGGCGACCGCACGGCCGCCCTCCTCGGCGCGGGCGGCGCGATCGACCGCGACGCGCTCTTCGCCCTCTACGAGGAGAACGCGGCGAAGGACGACGAGTCGCCCGTCACCGTCGAGTTCGAGCTCCTGAAGGATCTCGACAAGCGCCTCGACCGCTACATGGTCGACCGCGTGCCATTCCTCTCGCGCACGCAGATCCAGCGGCTCATCGACGAGCAGGCGATCACCGTCAACGGCCGCGTCCCGAAGAGTTCGACGAAGCTCCACAAGGGCGACCGCATCGTCGCGACGCTGCCGCCGCCGCCGTCGGGCGCGATCGTGCCCGAGGACATCCCGCTCGACGTCCTCTTCGAGGACGACTCGATCATCGTCGTGAACAAGCCCGCGGGGCTCATCGTGCATCCCGCGCGCAGCCACAAGTCGGGCACGCTCGTGAACGCGCTCGCGTGGCGATTCAAGCACGTCTCGGGCGGCGAGCTCTCGAAGGTCGGCGAGGAGTTCGCGCGGCCGGGCGTCGTCCACCGCCTCGACAAGCACACCTCGGGCGCGATCGTGAGCGCGAAGAACGACACCGCGCACTGGCGCCTCGGGCGGCAGTTCGAGATGCGCCGCACCGACAAGCGCTACCTCGCGCTCGTCCACGGGCATCCCGAGCGCGAGGTCGAGACGATCGACCTGCCGCTCGGGAAGCACCCCTCGATCAAGGAGAAGTACGCCGTCCGTCACGACGAGACGGGAAAGCCCTCGCTCACGATCGCGCGCGTCCGCGAGCGCTACCTCGCGCCCTCGGGCGAGCGCTACGCCCTCGTCGAGCTCGAGCTGAAGACGGGCCGCACGCACCAGATCCGCGTGCACCTCTCCTTCACGGGACATCCGATCGTCGGCGACGACATGTACGGCGGCCGCCACGCGCGGGAGAGCGACTTCGGCGGCGCGTCGGACGCGATGCTCCTCGCGCGCCAGGCGCTGCACGCGACGACGCTCGGCATCCGCCATCCGATGACCGAGCAGCCGATGTCCTTCACCGCGCCCGTCGCCGGGGACATCCGCCGCGCGATCGCGCTCCTGCGCGCGGCGACCGTCGCGGCGGGTGGGGCCGTCGCGGTCGACGCGCCGGGCACGACGATCGATCTCGTGGCCGCGGGGCTCTGAGCGGTCGCGGCGCGCGATGGGCGGCCGCTGCGGTTTCACGGCGTCCCGACGCGGGCATCGCGAGGTTCCGCCGCGGCGCCACCGCCGTCAGGTCGCCGTCACATCGTCATCGACGAGCGCGTAGAAGCCGCCGCCCGCGCGCCGCAGCCGTCCCGCCGCGACGAGCGCCTCCCACACCACGATCCCGAACTCGCGCGGCGGCACGATGGCGTCGATCTCGTGGCGCTTGCCGCCCGAGAGCGGCCCCACGCCGAGCCGCGATTCGGCGTCGAGCCGCGCGAGGCGCAGGCGCTTCCGGAAGGCGCGCATCGCCGCCCGCTGTTCCTCGATGGGAACCGACACGGCACCGTCGGCGGCCGCGGCGGTGGCGATGGCCGCGTCCTCGCGCGCGTCGTTCGAGAGCTCGACGACCTCCTCGCCGCGCAGCCACGCGAGCAGCGCCTCGAGCGCCGCGAGGTCGCGCCCGCCGACGATCGGCAGGATCGCGCGCGCATCGACCTTCGCCTTGAGAAGCGCCTTGTGGATCGCGCCCCACGACGGCCCCGCCGCCCCGCCCGCGTCGCGGATCGCCGCGGCGAGTGCCGCGAGTTCCGCGAGCGCGGCATCCGCGAGCCCCGCCGGTCGCTTCCCGAATCGTGCATGCGCATCGGACATGCCGCGAGCGTAGCCGATGGCGCGAGCGTCGCGAAACGCTCGGCCACTCCGGCACGCGCGGAGTTCCGCCCGGCCGCCACTACACTCGCGCCATGCTCCCGACGAACGCGCGCCGCCCCGTCGTTCACGCCCTTCTTGCGATCCTTCTGCTCGCCGCCGCCGCGATCGCGGGCCGCGCGACGGCCTCCGTCGCGCCCGGGCATGCACCGCGGAATGCACCGCCCGTCGAGCGTCTCGCGCCCACGCTCCGCCCCGCCGACTTCACCGTCGACGGCGCGCCCGCCGAGAGCCTCCTCGTCGTCCACTACCACCGCCCCGCCGGCGACTACGACGGCTGGAACCTCTGGTGCTGGCCCGAAGCCGGCGACGGCCGCGCCTTCGCCTTCGACCGTCGCGACGGCTTCGGCCGCACGGCGCTCGTCCCCTTCGCGACGACGCCCGCGCGCGCGGGCTTCCTGATCCGCCGCGGAAACTGGGAGGCGAAGGACTTCGACCAGGACCGCTTCGTCGAACTCGCGAAGGGCCGCGTCACCGAGATCTGGACGACCTCGGGCGACGGCGCATTCACGACCGATCCTTCGAAGGTCGACCTCTCGCTCAAGGTCGGCCCCGCGTTCCTCGACTCGCCGAAGACGATCACGCTCGCCCTCTCGCGCCCGCTCGAGCGCGCCGAGGAGCGCGGCCTCCGCATCGTCGACCGCACCGATCCGAAGCGCGACTTCCGCGTGCAGGATGTCCGCGCCGCGCGCGATGGAAGCCGCACCGCCACCATCACGCTCGCGCGCGAAGTCCCCGCCGATCTCGTCGGGCGGCTCGAGATCCGCTTCGCCGGCCGCGCGTTCGAGGGCGTCGCCGCGCGCCCCGTCTTCGCCCGCGGCGTCCTCGACGGCGCCGACTTCACGCCCACGGACGCGCGCCTCGGCGCCTTCGCGACGCCCGCGTCGACGGCCTTCACCACCTGGTCGCCCGTCAGCGAGAGGGTCGAGCTCCTCCTCTACGACGACCGCGCCGCCGCGGCGCCGACGCGCACCATCGCGCTCGCCCCTGGCGAGAAGGGCCTCTGGACGACGACCGTCGACGGCGATCTCCACGGCATTCCCTACCGCTACCGCTTCCACCACTACGGGAGCGCGCACGAGGCGCCCGACTGCCACGGCTTCGCGGCGACCGCCGACAGCGCGCGCACCGTCGTCGTCGATCTCGCGCGGCTCGAGCCCGAGGGCTTCCGCACGACACCCGCGCCCACGCTCGCGCAGCCGACCGACGAGGTCCTCTACGAGGTCCATGTCCGCGACTACACCGCGCGCGATCCGCGCGCCCCCGACGCCGTCCGCGGCACCTACCTCGGCCTCGTCCACCGCGCGCCCGCGACCGCCGGGCTGCCGTCGAGCGGTCTCGACCACCTGCTCGACCTCGGCGTGACCGCGGTCCACCTGCTGCCCGTCCACGACTACACGGGCCGGACCGGCGACTACAACTGGGGCTACTGGACGACGCTCTTCAACGCGCCCGAATCGAACTACGCGACCGATCCGACCGATCCGACGAGCGCGATCCGCGACCTGCGCGCGGCCGTCACCGCGCTCCACGCGGCGGGCCTGCGCGTCGTCCTCGATGTCGTCTACAACCACACCTCGGACGCGGGTCCCGACTCGCCCTTCGGCGCGGCGGTCCCCTACTACTTCTTCCGCACCACGCCCGAGGGCCGCTTCACGAACGACTCGGGCACGGGGAACGGCTTCGCCGACGAGCGCCCGATGGCGCGGAAGTACATCCTCGACAGCCTCGAGCACTGGCTGCGCGACTACCGGGTCGACGGCTTCCGCTTCGACCTCCTCGGCTGCCACCGCCCCGAGACCGTGCGCGAGATCTGCCGCCGCGTGAAGGCGATCCGCCCCGACGCGACCCTCTACGGCGAGCCGTGGACGGGCGGCGGACCGACCTTCTTCGGGAAGGGCGCGCAGAAGGGCCTGCCGATCGCGGTCTTCAACGACCACCTGCGCAACGCGATCCGCGGCGACCTCGACGGCGACGCGACGGGCTTCGCGGTGGGCGCGGGCGGCGACGCGGCGGCGATCCGCCGCGGCGTCGCGGGCGCGATCGACGACTTCGCGAACGAACCGACCGAGACGGTCAACTACGCGAGCGCCCACGACAACCTCGCGCTCTGGGACAAGATCGCGAAGGCCGCGCCCTCGGCGAGCGACGCCCTGCGCCGCGCGATGCAGAAGCTCGCGCTCGGGATCGTCCTCACGAGCCAGGGCATCCCGTTCCTCCACGGCGGCAGCGACCTCGCGCGCACGAAGGGCGGCAACCACAACAGCTACGACGCGGGCGACGCGGTGAACGACTTCGGCTGGTCGCGGAAGGCCGCGCACCTCGACATCCACGGCTACGCCGCGGGGCTCGTCCGCCTGCGCCGCGCGCACCCCGCCTTCCGCATGGCCGACGACGCGATGGTGCGCGAGGCGCTCGCGTTCCTTCCGGGCGACGCACCGGTCGCGTTCGAACTCGATGGACGGCCCTCGGGCGACGCGTGGGAGCGGATCCTCGTCGCCTACAACGGGAACCCGACCGAGGCCGCGCTCGCGCTGCCCGCGGGCGAGTGGACCGTCGTCGTCGACGCGACGCGCGCGGGCGTCGAGCCGCTCGCGACGGTGCGCGGCGGCGTGACGCTCCCGCCCTACGCGATGTTCGTCGCGCACGCGCGACGGCGCTGAACGCGCGGGCCGCGCGACGCGACGCGCAGCGCCGTCTCACGCCACGCCGCGCTGGATCGCACCGCACCTCGCTGGATCGCACCGCGCCGCGCAGCGCGCTACGCCTTCGGCGCGTCCTTCAGAACGACCGAGAGAACGAGCGGCACGAGCACGATCGTGAAGAAGGTCGAGACGAGCAGGCCACCCGCGACCACCGCGCCGAGGCCGCGGTAGAGCTCGCTGCCCGCGCCGGGCGCGAGGATCAGCGGCATCAGACCCGCGACGCTCGTGAGGCTCGACATGAGGATCGGGCGGATGCGCGTCCGCACGCTCTCGGCGATCGCCGCGCGCGCGGGAAGCGGCGCGCCGGGACGCAGTTCGGGCGCGCCCGCGAGTCCGCGGAACGCGAGGTCGGTCGCCGCGTCGTCGGCGGTGCCGCGCATGAAGTTGCGCGCCTGGTGGACGAGGAGGATCGCGTTGTTCACGACGACGCCGATCAGGACGACGAACCCGAGCATCGTCAGGACGTCGAGCGTCTGCATCGGCATGAGCGGCACCGACAGGCTCCAGACGAAGACCGCCATGAGCGCCGCGAATCCGCCCACGCACGCGAGCGGCACGCTGAAGAGGATCACGAGCGGCAGGCGGAAGCTCTGGAAGAGGACCGCCATCACGAGATAGCAGACGAGAAGCGCGAGGAACATCGAGCTCCCGACGAGTCCGATCGCCGAGCCGTCGCCGAGGAGCGTCTCGCGGATCTCGGCGAGCTTGCTCGCGCTGCCCGCGACCGCCGTCCGCACGCCCGGCGCGATCGCGCCCGACGCGCGCGCGCCGTCGAGGGTCGCGCCGATCGTCGTGATCGCCTCGTCGAGCGAGACCGTCGGAGGCGGCGTCACCTGCAGGCTCACCGCACGCTGGCGGTCGACATGGTTGATCTGGGTCGGCGCGGTGCCGCGCTCGATGCGCGCGAGCCCGTCGAGCTGGACGAGTCGCCCCGAAGGCGTCGCGACGGGCGAATCGGCCATCGCGCCGAGATCGCGCGAGAGCCCCGCCTCCGCCGCCTCGGCCGCGCCACGGTCGACGACCTTCAGGTCGATCGACTCGCCGCCGAGCCGGTACTCGCCCACGATCGCGCCGTCGCCCGCGGCGAGGACCGCGGTCGCGAGCGCCGCGGGCGTGAGTCCCGCCTCGGCGAGCGCGCGGTGATCGGGCGCGAGGCGCACCTCGGGCCCGGGCAGGTTGAAGCTCGGAGGATCGGGCTGCACCGAGCCCGGTCCGAACGCACCCATGAGTCCGCCGAACGCGGCGCCCGCGGCGGCGGTCACCTCGTCGAGATCGTCGCCCGTGAAGTCGACGCGCACCGCGCTTCCCGAGCTGCCGCCCGTCCGGAAGAGCGGCACCTGGAACGCGAA
>JBJOHC010000020.1:0-7749 GCA_046047955.1 Planctomycetota bacterium | reverse complement strand
AGCGGAATCAGCGCGACGACGACCGCCATCGAGAAGACCACGTTCTGCCGGATCATCGCGCGCGTCGCGCGGCCGAGCTCGATCGCGAAGGGGACGCGCGTGAGGTCGCCCGACATGAGCGCGACATCGGCCGCCTCGAGCGCGACATCGCTGCCGCCCTTCGCCATCGCGATTCCGACGGTCGCCGCCGCGAGCGCGGGCGCGTCGTTCACGCCGTCGCCGACCATCGCCGCCGCGCCGTGCGCCGCGACGAGCGCGCGCACGCCCTCGATCTTCGCCTCGGGAAGGAGCGACGCCTCGACGCGCGCGACGCCGACCTCGCGCGCGATCGCCTCGGCGGTCGCGCGGTTGTCGCCGGTCAGCATGACGACCTCGCAGCCGAGCGCGCCGAGCGCCGCGATCGCCGCGCGCGCCTCGTCGCGCGGGCGGTCGCTCACGCCGATCGCGCCGAGCGCGCGGTCGCCGTGGACGACCGCCATCGCCGTCATCGCGCGCGCCTCGAGCCCCGCGGCGAGCGCGGCGAGTTCGCCGTCGGCGACGAGCGACGCGTGCCCGTCGAAGAGCGCGGGCTTGCCGACGCCCGCGCGCACGCCGTCGACGGTCGCCTCGACGCCCTTCCCCTTCACCGCGGCCGGATCGCCCGGGACGGGCACCGCGATCCCGCGCGCCTCGGCCGCCTCGACGACCGCGCGCGCGATCGGGTGATCGGAGACGCGCTCGACCGCCGCCGCGACGCGCAGGAGTTCCGCCTCGTCGACCCCCGGCATCGGCGCGAGCGCCGCGAGCTCGGGCCGCCCGCGCGTGATCGTGCCCGTCTTGTCCATCGCGACCGCCCGCACGAGGCCGAGCGCCTCGAGATGGACGCCACCCTTCACGAGGACGCCGCCGCGCGCCGCGCGCCCGAGCCCCGCGAGGACCGCGGCGGGCGTCGAGATCGCGAGCGCGCACGGGGACGCGCCGATCAGCATGCTCATCGCGCGCACGAACGCCTCGCTCCACGGGAGCCAGCCCGCGACGGGCGGCACGACGATCGCGAGCACCGTCGCGACGAGGACCACGGGCACGTAGAGGCGCGTGAAGCGCTCGGCCGCGCGCTCGGCCTCCGACTTCGTCGCCTGCGCCTCGGCGACGAGCCGCACCATGCGCGCGACGAGCGTGTCGGCGACCGCCCGCGTCGCGCGCACGACGAGTCCGCCGTCGCCATTGATCGAGCCCGCGAACACCGCGGCTCCGACGCCGCATTCGACCGGCATGCTCTCGCCCGTGATCGGGCTCTGGTCGACGCCCGAACGCCCCTCGACGACGACGCCGTCGGAGGGCACGCGCTCGCCGGGCCGGACCACGAGGAGCGCGCCGACCTCGACCGCCTCGACCGCGACCTCGCGCTCGACGCCGTCGTCGCCACGGACGCGCGCCCGCCGCGGCGCGACCGACGCGAGCGCCGTCACCGCGCCCTTCGCCCGCGAAAGCGCGATCTCCTCGAGCGCATGCCCGAGCGAGAAGAGGAAGAGAAGG
Source organism: Planctomycetota bacterium (assembly GCA_046047955.1). Taxonomy (GTDB): domain Bacteria; phylum Planctomycetota; class Phycisphaerae; order Phycisphaerales; family SM1A02; genus QWPT01. Next base: position 6,234 of record JBJOHC010000020.1, on the reverse strand, counting down.
AGCGCGCCCTCGGCGAACTCGCCGACGAGCGCCGCGCCGATCGCCGCGACCACCATCAGGAAGTCGATGTCGAGCCGGCCGCGCACGAGCTGCCGCGCGCCCGTGAGGGTCGCCTCCCAGCCGCCCGCGGCATACGCGACGGAGTAGAGCCCGAGCGCGAGCCAGCCGGTCGCGGGTCCATCGCCCGCGCGCGAGGCGAGCCAGCCCGCGACGAGCGCGCCACCCGCGAGCGCGGGCCACCACAGTTCGCCGAGCGGCGACGAGGCCCCGACGGCATGCGCCATCGAGGCCTCGCCCGTCGATTCCTGCGATCGATCAGACCCGTTGGATCCGTGGGAATGATGCGCGCCCGCGTGCACGCCGCGGAGCGTATCACGCACGCCGCGCCCGCTCGTCAGAAGAGCCACTGCAGCTGGCTGCGCGCGACCCACTGGCCGTCGTTCGTGCGCCCGTCGCCCGCCGTGCCCGCGACATCGAGGAGCCAGTCGGCGCCCGCGACATTGAAGTCGCCGACGGGGTCGAAGGCGTAGCCGAAGTCCGTGCTCCACTTCAGCGAGTGGTCGCCGCTGATGAACCAGTTGAAGCCGACCGTCAGCATGCTCGCGTTCTCGTAGTGGATGTCGGTGAGCGCCGTGCGGAACTGGTCGGTGTCGCTGTCGCCCCATTCGTAGCGGGCGAAGAGTTCGACCGTGTCCGAGACGAAGAAGCCGCCCTGCACGATCGCGCCGAACTGGTCCATCCCGTCCGAGGTGCCGCCGCCGCGCACGGCCACATCGCCCTCGAGGTCGACGCGGCGGTAGAAGCCGGCGACGAAGAGGCTCGCCCCGTCGAACTTGAAGCTCGCGTCGGCGAGGACGCCCCACATCGACTCGGTGTCGCTCGCCGCGGGCGCCGCGGTCGTCAGCCCCTGGAGGCCCTGCGCCATCGCGGCGACGCCGACGAGCCAGCCCGAACCCTTGCCGCGGAAGCTCGAGAAGTCGCGCATCAGGCTCCACGAGCCGTCGCCGAGCCACTCGGCGCGGCCCGTGAAGGCGTAGCGCGCCGCGTTCGCGTTGAAGGTCGTGTTCGCCGTGCCGCCGTCGGTGCCCGCGGGCAGGTTCGACGCCGCGGGCACGAACACCGCGCCCGCGCGCAGACCGTCGCCGTAGAACGCGGCCGCGCGGAAGGAGTCCTCCTCGCGGCCGCCGAACTCGAGCTGCACGCCCTGCGAGTAGCGCACCGAGAAGATCTCGTTGAGGGTCGTGCGCTCGACCGCCTGCTGCTGCGCGCTCGAGATCGACTCCTCGCGCGTGTGGAGCGGCTGGAACTGCCCGATCTTCACGCCGAAGCCGTCGCCGAGATCCTTGCGCACCCACGCGTTGTCGAGCCCGCCGTTCGCGCTGCCGACGAGATTGCCCGCGGCGATCCGGCCCCAGACGGGCGTGACCGTGAAGGTCCAGCTCGGATCGACCACATGCCCCGCAAAATTGATGCGCACGCGGCGCATCTCGAACCCGTGGATGTTCGGCTGCGGCGCGGGCGAGATCCCCGAGTCGTCGCGGTGGTCGTAGACGAAGCGCGACTGGAACTGCCCGCGCAGGTTCAGGCGGAAGTTTCCGTCCGAGCTCTCGATGTAGAAGCCGTTCCGCGCGCGGTCCCAGCCCGCGGTCGCGCCGTCGCCCGCGAGCGAGTCGCGCACCGCGGCGTCGGCGAGGACATCGGTCACGATGCCGCGGATCTCGGTGGCGCGCGCCTCGGTGAGCCAGTCGTCGCCCGCGACCGAGCGCTCGAGCGACTCGACCTTCTCGGCGAGCGCGGCGTTCGCGGCGCGGAGCTCCGCGAGCTCGCGCGCGATCGCGTCATCGTCCTGCGCATGCACGAGGCCCGCGAAGGGCAGCGCGCCTCCCGCGAGCACGAGCGGCAGCGCGCCTCCCATCGCCGTGGTCGCGGACAGGAAACGGAAACGGTCGGTTCGGGCGCGCGTGGTCATCCTGCTCTCCTGTAGGCTCGCCGTCGTGCCGGGCATGGCGGTCACGGAACCATCCGCGAAACCGCCCGTTCCTGACGCCCCTCGCTTCGAGGGTGCGCGCGCCGAACGACAACGGCGCGAGCCTTCACAATCGCGTTTGGTCGTGCAAACAACGGGGAAAGATCGTGTCCAGAGGGGTGTCCGCGTGCCGCGGCCCCCGTTCAAGCGCCCCGCACCTCGACCTCGATCCGCCCCACCTCGGGCGACAGCGTCGCCTCGAGGCTCTTGGTCAGCAGGTCGTCGTCGATCGCCGACGGGATCTGCGCGACGAAGCTGAAGGACCGCCCCGACTGGCCCTCCTTCTGCGACTGCACCTTGCAGCGCATGCGCCGGAGCGCCTCCGCGGCGACGAGCTGCGCGCGCTGCCGGTCGCTCCCGAGGGGGAGCCGCACCTTCACCTTCGCGGTGCGGTGCGAGTGCAGCCACCAGATCACGGTCCATGCGGCCGCGGCGATGAGGACGGCGGTGAGGTACTGCGTGATGCCGCAGGCGAGGCCGACGACGACCACGAGGATCGCGCGCCCCGTCGCATGCGGATTCCCGATCACGGTGCGGAAGCGGATCAGCCCGCCGATCCCGAAGATGACGAGCGCCATCGACTGGTCGATGAGGACGAGCCCCGAGACGACGGCACCGATCACGCCGAGGATGACGAGCGTCTTGCGCTCCTCGCCGACCTCGACCATGTCGCGGCGGCGCGCGGACTTCGGGTGGTAGGCGAGAAGCGCGGCCAGCGCGACCGCGAGCCCGATCCCGACGAGGAGCTCGACCCAGTTCGCCCAGTTCGCGAACTGGTCGAGCGCGTGCCCGAGGCGCTCCGACGCCGTCGACTTCAGCGAGCTGCCGAAGAGCCGCGCGGCCTCGCCGGTCTCGGCCGCGACGGCCTCGCCCGTGAGCGACGCCACGGCGACGAAGGCCGCGGCCACCGTCGCCACGCGCGCGCGGAGCCCGCGGAGAAGGGCGCACCGTCCACTCGGGAAACCGTCGGTCATCTCGCGTCTCCTCTCGTTCGTCGCCCGCGGTTCGACCGCGAACCGCGGCCGCTCAGCGCCGCCGGCGCGTGCCCATCACCGCGGGAATGCGCATGTCGGGCCCCTTCGCGGCGCCCTGCGCGCCCGCCTGCTGGCGCTCGACCACCTGGCGGAACTGCTGGTTCGTCTTCACGATCGACTCGCGCACCTGCTTCACCTTCTCGACATCGAGGCCCTGCAGGATCGCGCTCGACATGGCGTTCGCGGTCGAGAAGCCGCCGAATCCGAGCTGGCCCTTCTCGACATCGACGAAGAGCGCCGTCGCGCCGAGGTCGGAGAGCATGCAGAGGACGGTCATCGTCTCGGGGTCCTCGAGGGTCTTCCCCTCGCGGATCATCGAGCCGAGGAGGCGCCCCGCGGTGACGAAGACGGGCTCGTTCACGCCCTTGTTGGCGCTGACGGCCTGGGCGATCTTCATCATGAGTTCGCGCGGCTGGCGGAGGACCTTCACCTCGGTCTCGTTCACGCGGATCACGCGGCGGAAGGCGTTGCACATCGCGGCGACGGTCGCGAGGCCCGACTCGATCGCGGCGAAGCCGAAGGCGGTCTCGAGCCCCTGCGCGGCGTCGGTGGCGACCTCCTCGGTGATGGTCGCGGTGGCGCCGTCGGTCCACATGTTCTTGATGCCGAGCGAGGCGCAGGCGTGGAAGCCCGCCTGGACGAGCGCGTCGCGCTGGTCCTTGCCCTCGGCGAGGAGCCCGGCGAGGACGGTCGCGGCGGTCTGCGGGATCGGCTCGTCGGGGGTGATCTTCGGCATCACCAGGTTGACGAACTCGAAGTAGCTCTTGCGTTCGACATCCTGGAGGAGGACGTACTGGCCGTTCAGGCGGATGGCGCTCATGGTGGGGTCTCGGTTGGAGGAAACGGCGATCGTAGCACCTCGCGCCGCGGCCGCCCGCCCGCCGCACGCGCCGCACGCGCCGCATCCGCCACGCCGCCCCGCGTCCGCCGTACCATCGCCGCCCATGACGGCTCCCGAATCGCGCGCCGCGCCAGACGCCACGCCCCCGCTCGTCGGCATCATCATGGGCTCGCAGTCCGACTGGGAAACGATGCGCCACGCGTCCGAGACGCTCGCGGGGCTCGGCGTCGCGCACGAATGCCGCGTCGTCTCGGCGCATCGGACGCCCGACCTCCTCTTCGAATACGCCGCCGCCGCGCGCGGGCGCGGCCTGCGCGTCGTGATCGCGGGCGCGGGCGGCGCGGCGCATCTGCCCGGCATGTGCGCGTCGAAGACCGACCTCCCCGTCCTCGGCGTGCCCGTCGAGTCGAAGGCGCTCCAGGGCGTCGACAGCCTGCTCTCGATCGTGCAGATGCCCGCGGGGATCCCCGTCGGCACGCTCGCGATCGGAAGGGCGGGCGCGGTGAACGCGGCGCTTCTCGCGGCGTCGATCCTCTCGCTCTCGGACGACGCCGTCGCCGCGCGGCTCGCCGCGTTCCGCGCGCGGCAGACCGAGGGCGTCCTCGCGAATCCGATCCCGGGCGTCGTGGCGGCCCCCGCCGCGGGCGAGGTGAAGAAGTCGTGAAGCCGACGGGTCCCGACGGCATTCGCACGATCGGCGTCCTCGGCGGCGGGCAGCTCGGGCTCATGCTCGGACTCGCCGCGCGGCCGCTCGGGATCGAGTGCGTCTTCTTCGACCCGTCGCCCGACGCGCCCGCGCGCGTCGCGGGCCGCCACATCGCCGCCGCGTGGGACGACCACGACGCCCTCGCGCGCTTCGCCGACGAGGTCGACGCCGTCACCTTCGAATTCGAGAATGTCCCCGCGACGAGCCTCGCGCTCCTCGCGGAGCGCGTCCCCGTGCGGCCCGGCATCCGCTCGCTCGAGACGACCTGCGACCGGATCCGCGAGAAGACCTTCCTCCGCGACGCGGGCGTGCCCGTGCAGCCCTTCGCCGCGGTGTCGACGGAGGCGGAGCTCGACCTCGCGCTCGCGACGGTCGGCCCGCACGGCGTCCTCAAGACGCGCACGCTCGGCTACGACGGCAAGGGCCAGCGCGTGGTGCGCGCGGCCGCCGAGCTCGCGCCCGCGTGGGACGCGCTCGGCCGCGCGCCGTCGATCTACGAGGCGTTCGTGCCGTTCGACCGCGAGGTGTCGGTGGTCGCGACGCGCGGCCTCGACGGCGCGACCGTCGTCCACCCGACCGTCGAGAACCTCCATGTCGGCGGCATCCTCTTCCGCTCGGTCGCGCCCGCGGGCGTACCCGCCGCGCTCGCCGAGGCGGCCGAGGGCCACGCGCGCCGCGTCCTCGAGGCGCTCGGGCATGTGGGCACGCTCGCGCTCGAACTCTTCGTCGCCGACGGCACGCTCGTCGCGAACGAGATCGCGCCGCGCGTCCACAACTCGGGCCACTGGACGATCCGCGGCGCGCGCACGAGCCAGTTCGAGAACCACATGCGCGCGGTCGCGGGCCTTCCGCTCGGCGATGCGGGCATGGACGCGGTCGCCGCGATGGTGAACTTCGTCGGCGGCATGCCGTCGGCGGCCGAGTCGTGCGCGATTCCGTTCGCGTCGCCCTTCGACTACGGCAAGAGTCCGCGCGCGGGGCGGAAGGTCGGCCATCTCGGCCTCGTCGCGCCCGACCGCGACGCGCTCGCCGCACCGCTCGCCGAAGCCGAACGCCTCGCACGCCGCGCGGGCTGGCAGGGCGCGTGACCGACGCGCGCCGCGCGTGATTCGAACCAGCGGGCGGGCGAACACACGAACGAAGAAGCGAGCGAAGAAGCGAACGAACGAGCCACCGACACCCGGCGGACCACGCTCCGCAAAGCGAGACGACCCATGGATACCCACCGCCTCGACCGAACGAACGATTCCCGCGACGCCGCGCGCGGCGCGCGCACGACGCCGACGATGCCGAGCGCGACGAACGCGGTGAACGCCACGAACGCCGCGATGCGCGCCGCGTTCGCCTGCACCGCGCTCACCTCGCTCGGACTCGGACTCGCCCTCGCCACCGGCTGCGCCTCGACGAACGACGCCCCCGCCGTCGACCTCGACGCGCCGCTCGCCGCGCAGCTCGCGGGCCGCTGGGAGAGCGAACTCGACGGCGCCGTCCTGCTGCTCGAGCCGACGGGCATCTTCAGCGTCGACCGCCCCGCGCGCGGCGCGACGCCCGCGGGAACCGTCGTCGGCCGCTGGAGCCTCGTCGACGGCGACGACGGCGACGCGAACGGCGACGGCGAACCCGACAC
>JBJOHC010000019.1:0-39653 GCA_046047955.1 Planctomycetota bacterium | reverse complement strand
AGGCTCTCGCCCGACGCGAGCGCCGCGCGCACCTCGGCGTCGATCGCCGCGCTGTCGCCGCCGTGCGTGCGCGCGCCCGTGAGGACGGGCACCGCGTCGAGCCCCGCGGGGAAGTCGCATTCGTGGCTCCGTCCGACGAGGAGGTCGCGGCCGCCCGCGGCGACGAGGAGTTCGGTGGCGGATGGCAGCAGGCTGACGACGCGCATGGGCGCGGAGCGTAGCGCCGCGCGCCGAGGGACGGCCGCGCGACCCGCGCAGACCGAACTCCGGCGCGCCCCTCCGCCCGCGCATTCCGCACGGCCCGCGCAGGTCGACCCGTGATCGCACGCCCTTCGTCCCCGGCGCTTGGCACCGCGCCGACCCGCGGCATGTTCACCGTGTCGAAGGCACCAGCCTGCGGGGAAACAGGCGCCGACGACAACCGGTCACCCGGAAAGGACATCCGAAGACATGCATCGCTCGACCACCAATCGCACCATCGGCACCACCTTCGTCGCGGCCTTCGCCCTCGCCGGCGTCGCCTCCGCGGACCTCGTCGTCGACCTCGGCACCATCCGCCAGATCGCGCCGCGTCCGATGCTCGAGTACACCGGCGGCTTCGCGTCGCACCTCACGAGCTTCACCGACGCGAGCGGCGCGCGCACCGTCGCCCGCTTCGACCTCCACGGAATCGTCGAGGCCCTCGGCGGCGACCTCGCCCTCGTCGAGGTGCGCGTCCGCGACGCGGGCGGCAACAGCTACGGAAACTGGAGCCCCGGCGCCGACATCGATCTCTTCCGCGTCACGGGCTACGCCGGCGACGGCAGCGTGACCGCGGGCTACGAGGGCACCGTCGACCAGCACCGCGGCGAGTCGAGCGATGTCCTCAGGACGCGCACCGCCGAGTGCGACGCGGTCAGCGGCGACCAGCACTACAACTCGCAGAAGTTCATCTCGCTCGGCCAGGGCGGCTCGGCGTGGCTGCGCTTCGCGGACTTCCTGCACTCCTCGGGCAGCGCCTCGGGCGGCTCGTCGGGCGGCGACGGCTGGGGCGGCGGCTCGGGCGGCGACGGCCCCGGCTCCTGGACCGGCGGAAACGAAGGCGAGAGCACGCCTCCCGTCTACGGCGGCCTCCTCGTCGGCGCGGGCACCTTCCTCGAGGTCGGCGAAGCGGGCCTCGGAGAGATCTACGGACTTGAGCTCGTGTTCGAGCAGAGCGCGGTGCCCGCCCCGGGCGCGGTCGCTCTCCTCCTCACGGCGGGACTGGTCGCGCGCCGCAGGCGCTGACGATCGTCCGAAACGGATCGATGCATGTGGCTGCGCGCGCCGGAGACGGCGCGTGCGGCTTTTTCCGAAGCGCACGCGCGCCGTACACTCGCGACCGATGCCCGCCTTCGCCTACATCGCCCGCGACTCGGGTGGCCGCCGCGTGAAGGGGCGCGCCGAGGCGAACAGCGAGGCCGCGCTTCTCGCCGACCTCTCGTCGCGCGGGCTCGCGCCGATCCGCGTCGGCCCCGCGGGCGCCGCGCGGAAGGGGCGCGGCGTCGGCGTGCGGCCGCTCTCGGCGAGCTACCGCCAGCTGTCGGAACTCCTGCGTTCGGGCGTGCCGCTCCTGCGCGCGCTGCGCCTGCTCTCGCGCGGCAAGTCGAGCCCCGTCCTCGCGACGGCGTGGGGCGAGGTCGCCGACGCCCTCGCGCGCGGCGAGCGCCTCGCCGACGCGATGTCGCGGCACGAGCGCATCTTCGCGCCCGTCCATGTCGCGATGGTGCGCGCGGGCGAGCGCGGCGCGTTCCTCGAGCAGGTGCTCGCGCGGCTCGCGACGCTCCTCGAGCAGCAGGCCGACCTCCGCGGCCGCGTGCTGGGGAACCTCCTCTATCCGGCGGTGCTGCTTCTCGTCGGCGTCGGCGTCGTGATCGCGTCGCTCGTCTTCTTCGTGCCGAAGTTCGAGGAGTTCTTCTCGAAGATGCCCGAACTCCCGCTCGCGACGCGGCTTCTCCTCGGAACGAGCGCGTTCCTCACGGGAAACGCGGTCCTCTCGGGAATCCTCGTCGCGGCCGCCGCGGTCGGCGCGTTCCTCGCCGCCCGCAGTCCGCGCGTCCGGCTCGCGTTCGTGCGGCGCACGATGCGGCTTCCCGTCCTCGGTCCGCTCTTCTCGTCGATCGCGGTCGCGCGCTTCGCGCGCATGCTCGGGACGCTCCTCGAGAACGGGATCCCGATGCTGCAGGCCCTCGAGATCGCCCGCGATTCCGCGGGAAATCCCGTCCTCTCGACGGCGATCTCGGCGGCGGGCGAGTCGGTCCGCCATGGCGAGCCGCTGTCGCGACCGCTCGAGGCGAGCGGTCTCTTCGCCGAGGACGTCCTCGAGATGATCGCGGTCGGCGAGAGCGCGAACAACCTGCCGTCCGTCCTCGTGCGTCTCGCCGACACGCTCGAATCGCGCATCGACCGCACGCTCGCGATGCTCCTCCGGCTGATGGAGCCGGCGATGCTGCTCGTGATCGCGGGCGTCGTGATGTTCATCTTCCTCGCGCTCGTCGTGCCGATGATGCAGCTCTCGAGCGAGCTCTGACCCGCGCGGGGCGCGTCGACCGATAAACCGCGGCCGTTCGTTCCGCGTCGGAGCCGCGCTATCATCGGCGCTCCGATCGGCGGCGCAGGTTTCGTTCCACGGGGAAAGGCCCCGCGTGCCGATACGCGGTGGCGTCCCGGTCCACCCGCCGATCCCGATCCGCAGGATCACCGATTCCGATCCCCCATCTCCTCAGGAGCCGCGCATGCGTCCATCGTCCGTCCGCCGTCCCGCCGCCCGCCGCGGCTTCACCATCCTCGAGCTCCTGATCGTCATCGGGATCCTGCTCGCGATCGGAAGCCTCGTCCTCGTCAATGTCCTCGGCGCGAGCGAGAAGGCCGACCTCAAGCTCTGCCGCGCGCAGCTCAAGGCGTTCGAGAACGCGATCGAGACCTTCCGCGTCGAGATGAAGCGCTGGCCGACCGAGGAGGAGGGCCTCGCCGTCCTCTGGACGAAGGACGCGCTCCAGGACGAGGCCGACCAGGAGAAGTACGGCGGTCCGTACCTCAAGGAGCCGAAGCCGAAGGACACCTGGGGCAACGAGTGGATCTTCCGCGCGCCGAGCACCATCGTCGAGGGCGCGAACTTCGACATCATCTCGATCGGCCCCGATGCGCAGGAGGGGACCGAGGACGACATCTCGAATCACGACGGCCGCACCGAGGAAGGCGGCGACGACTTCAGCGACTTCTCGGGCGGCGGCTCAACCTCGGGCGGCTGAACCGCCGAGGAAGGAAGGGGCCGTCCGCGGCTCCCTCGCCACCCGATTCCGGGAAGCCCGCGGCTTCGGCCGCGACCGATCTCCACGCCACGCGCATGACGACGCATCGCTCCAGCCTCCACGCACGCCGCCGCGGACTCTCGCTCGTCGAGATCCTCGTGTCGGTGGCGATCGTGCTCGCGGTGGCGGCGGTCGCGGTGCCGTGGACGGCGGGTTGGCTCGGCGGCCGTGAACTCGACCAGGCCGAGGATCAGCTCTCGATGCAGCTCATGATGGCCCGCGCGGCCGCGCGCGAGGAGGGGCGGCCCGTCGAGGTCGTCGCCGATCTCGAGGGGCGTGGTCAGCGCGTGCGAGCGCGGTTCCTCGACGGACTGCCCGTCGATGGAGGCGGCGAGCTTCCCGGCGACGCCGGGTCCGCGGACGACGACGAGTTCGGCGAGTTCGCGGCGAGCGACGGGAGCGGGGACGAGGCGCCCGCGATCGACGCGTCGTGGGCGCGACTCGAACTGCCGCGCGGCGTGCGCCTCGCGGTCGGCGCCGACGGGTTCGAGCGGAGCATCCGCGGCGACGGGGCGCCCGCCTTCAGCACGCGCGCCGATCGGCCGACGCTCGCGGCCGATGCCGCGCTCGACCGGGCGCGCGGCGACGCCGATCCCATCGACGGTGCGGCCACCGGCGGCACCACGCTCGCGATCTTCCTGCCGGATGGGACGGCGATCGTCGCTCCGATCTTCATGCTGCGCACCGACTCTGGACGCACGCGCGCGATGCAGGTCGATCGCGCGACGGGTCGGCCGCGTGCGGTCGCGTCCGGCGCGGTTTCCGGGCGCGACGGCGAGGACGGCGATGCCGACCGCGCATTCGCGGAGGAGTCCGACGAGGCGTCGGATGCCCTCGGGAGCGACGGGCGCGACGCCGCGGGCTCCGGCCGCGACGACGACTTCCGGTTCTGACGCCATGCCGAAGCGAAGCGCCAGCGCCGCCGTCGTCCGACCGCGCGCGGGCGGCATCCTGCTCGAACTCCTCCTCGCGATCGCGATCTTCGCGGCGGCCGCCACCTTCACGCTCGGCGCGATGCGCGATGCGCTCGACGGCGTGCGGCGCGCGGAACTGCGCGCGCGCGCGCTCGATCTCGCCGCGACGCGGCTCGCGGAGGTCGACGCGGGACTCCTTTCGATCGGCGATCTCGGCGGGTCGGAGGTGGGCGAGGTCGCGGGCGGGCTCGATCTCGCACGGCCGGGCGCCGACCTCCTCTCGGTGACGCTGTCGGTCGTACGCGACGCGGGCAACGCGACGGGTCCCGTCCTCGTGCGCGCGGTGGTCCGCGACGCCTCGGTCGACGCGCGTCCCATCCTCGCCGAACTCGAACGCTCGGTCGACGCCGTCGCCGACCGCCGTCGGGAGGAGACGCGATGAAGTCGCCGCGCCGCGCCTTCACGCTGCTCGAGGCGATCGTCGCCGTCGCCATCGGAACGGCGTTCCTCGCGTCGCTCGCGGTGTTCGTCACGAACCTCGGCGATGCGCGCGCGCGGCTCGGCGCGCTCTCGGCGCGCATCGACGCGGCCGATGCCGTCTTCACGCTCTGCGAGCAGGCGCTCGCGACGGCGGTCGTCGGACAGGCGGGTGACGCGGGCGTGCGCGGCGACGCGACGCGGCTCCGCGTCCGCTCGGCGGCGGTGGGGCTCGATGAGCGCGACGGCGGCGTCCTCGGGGGCATGCGGACCGCGGAGATCTCCTTCGACTCCGCGACGGGGCGACTCGCGATCCGCCGCGGTTCGCGCGAGTCGCGGCTCGAGGTGCCCGTGCGCGCCTTCCGCGTGCGCTATCTCGACGAGGACGGGTGGCTCGAGGAGTACGACAGCGCCGCGAGCGGACGGTTTCCCGTCGCGGTCGAGGTCGCGATCTGGTTCGCGCGCGGCGATGCCGACGCGTCGGAGCGCTCGGGGGGCGGGGTTGTCGAGGGCGAGCGGGGCGATGGTGACGCAAGCGACGACGCCGAACGCGGCGCCGAGGAGGACGCGGTTTCGACTCCCGCCCTCGACGCGTTTCCGACGACCGATCCCGACCGCCGCAGGCTCTTCCGCATCGCGGGCGCGCCACGCGTCGATCCGCTCGCGGCGCGGGGAATCCGCGAGGAGACGGGACCGTGATCGCCTCGCATGACGCGGGAACGCCGCGAAATACGGGAGCTCCGCGCCACGCGTGCGATGCGATGCGCGCGTCGCTTCACGCGGCCTCCGCGCCCACGATCCGCGCCGAATGCGACCGCTCCGCGCGCAGGCCGCGCGACGGAGCGAGGTCGCGCGCGGCCGATCCAGCCACGCGCCGCGCATTCCTCCAGCGCTCCGTCGCCGGTCGCGCGCAGGGCGGCTTCGTCCTCGTCGCGGTCATCGTCGTCGTCGCGGCCGCGGTCCTCGTCGCGACGGGCGCGATCTTCACCGCGCGCGCGGCGACCGCGGGATCGCGCGCCTCGGGCGAATCCGAGCGCCTGCGCGGCGCGGCGCTCGACGGCGTGCGGCTCGCGGCGGAACGGCTCGCCGCGTCGCGCGACGCGATCCTCGCGGGCGGCGAGCCCGAGCTCGAGGCGCGGCTTCTCGAGCGCGGCGAAGGCGGGGCGCGCCTCGAGGTCCGACTCGCGGCGATGCCCGCGGGCGGCTTCGCCGAGAGCGAGTCGGCGAAGATCGATCTCGGGCACCCCGACGGCGCGCGCATCGCCCGCGAGCGGCTCGACGATCTCGTCGCGGCGCGGGCGGACCTGCCCACGGAGTTCCCCGAGGCGCTCCTCGCGGCCCGCGCCGACGAGGGACTCGACGGTTGCCTCGGCCGCCTTCCCGCCGATCTGCGTCCCGCGTCGTTCGCAGCGCTCTTCGGCGCGCTCCGCACGCTCGACGAGGAGGAGGAGACGCGCGCGGCCGCCGAGGCCCGCGCCGCCGATCCGGGTGCGAGGGCGGGTGCCTCGGGCGCCGCGGCCGGCGCGTCCGAAGCGGGCGCGCTGCCGCTCCTCTCGATCCTGACGGTCCACGCGCAGGAACCGCTCGTCCGCGCCGATGGCGCGCCGCGTCTCGATCTCGTCGCGGCGCTCGGCGAAGGCGCCGACGAGACGGCGTCGGGTGCGTCGCTCGCCGACTTCGCCGAGGCCGAGCTCGCCGCGATGCGCGAAGCGGCCGCGAAGGCCGGCGCCATGCCCGACGACGGCGCGCTTGCCGCGGCGCTGCTCGCGCGCGGCGTCGCGCCCGCGCGCATCGCCGAGATCCTCGATCTCGCGACGCTGCACCCGGGCCGCCGCGCGCCCGCGCGCCTCGACATCCTGCGCGCCGGACGCGAGGCGCTCGCCTCTCTCGAGGTCGGCGGCGAAGCGGTCTTCGGTGCCGAGGGCGCCGAGCGGCTCCTCGATCTGCGCGAATCGCTCGCCGAGGACGAGCGTCGCTCGACCGCCTGGCTCGTCGATCGGCGCGTGCTCGACGCCGAGCGCTACGCGCGCGTCGCGGGAAGCCTGTCCGCGCGCTCGACGGTCTGGCGCGTGCGCGTCGTCGCCCGCCCCGCGCCCGACGAGGACGCGCTCGACGCGGGGTCCGTGGCGTCCGCCGCGCGCGCCGCGTTCGACGCCGTCATCGATGTCGGTGGCGAGGCGCCGCGCATCGTCTTCCTCCGCGATGTCTCGATGCTCGCGACCGCGCGCGTCCTCGCGCGCGCCGAGGCGCTGCGGGCCGAGGCGACGCGCGACGATCTCGCGCGCTTCGACGCCGTCGCGTCCGAACCGGCAACGGTCGACGACGCCGCGGGTATGGCGCCGCCCACGATCGGCGGAGCGATCGACTTGGAGATTCCGTCGCGATCTGCGACACTCGGCGCTCCGCGTGTCTCCGCGCCGCCGCCGCGCCCCGATCGGCGCAGCGTCGTCGAGCGCGGGCGCGATGTCCCGGGGTGACTGTCAGGCGACGCCCCGGGCAGGGGCACTCGAATTCCCGCGGCGGCGGCGCGGTCGGCAGCGCCTCCGTCCACCGTTCCGACGCAGGGCGCGCGAACGCGCACGAACCTCACGCCACGCCAGACGCATGAAGCGCTCCCTCGCACCATCCTCGCTCGCCGCCTCCTGGAGGCGCGCTTCGGGTTCGGCGCGCGCCGCGATCGCGCTCGCCGCCTCGCCCGTCGGCGAGGGTGCGATCGTCGTACGGTCGGAGGGTGGCGGCGCCGCGGCGCTCGCGATCACCGCCTTCGGTCGCGCCGAGCGCGGGAGCGTCGCCGAGGCGCTCGCGGCCGGTTCGATCGCCGCGGGTCCCGTCCTCCTCGCGCTGCCGCGGGCCGACGCCCTCGTCGCGATCGAGTCGCTCCCGAGCGACGACGAGGCCGAAATGCGCGACATGGCGCGGATCGCGATCGCCCGCGACGGCTCGGCCGACGGTGTCCCGTCGCTCGGAGATTTCCAGGTCGTTTCGCGCGCCCCTGGCGAGACGACGGTCGTCCTCGCCGTGGCACCGCGGGCACCCGCGACCGCCCGCGTCGAGGCGGCGGGCGTGCCGGTCGCGCGTCTGGGCGTCCGCGCGCTCGGGACGGCCGCGCTCCTCCGCGCGTCCGACGCGTTCTCGAAGGGTCTCGTGATCGCGGTCGACCTGCCGTCGTCGGGATGCGAACTCGTCGTCGTGCGCGACGGCGCGTTCGTCCACGCGCGCAGCGTCGAGATCGAGGAGGGCGATGCCGAGGCGCGCGCCGGATCGGTCGCGCTCGAATTCCGCCGTCTGCTCGCGGCACTGCGGGCCGAGGACTCCGCCGCGCGGCCTGCGAAGGTCGTCCTGCTCGCCGCCGCCGATGCGGCCGCCGCGCTCGCGCGCCGCCTCGCGCCCATCGCGGAATGCCCGTGCGAGCGGCTCGAATCGCACCCGCGCGTCGAACTCCGGCTCGGTGAGGCGCGCGAGGCGTTTCGCGCCGAAGGCTGGCCGCTCGCGGGACTCCTCCTCGAGGAGGGGGCGCCCGCTGGCGGCGCGATCGATCTCCTCCACCCCGTGCCGCCGATCGATGTCGCCGCGCGCACGCGCCAGCGCGTCCTCGCGATCGCGGGCCTCGCGATCATCGCGGGCATGGCGGGCTGGACCTTCGGCAACATGAGCTGGCGCGCGCTCGAGGAGCGTCGCGACGGACTCGAGGAGAAGGCGCGCGGCGCGCTCCCCGAACTCAAGCGCTTCAAGCGCGACGAACTCAAGGCGAAGCATCTCGACGCGCTGCGCGGGCTCGCGCCGTCGTGGCTCGCCCATCTCGACGCCCTTCGCCGCTTCGCGCCCGACCAGTCGCTCGTCGTCTTCGACGGCATGACGGCGCAGCTCTCGGGGACCGAGTTCGAGTACGGCGCCGACGGCCGCTTCACCGCGAAGCCCGAGCTGAAGTTCGTCCTCGACGGCGAGGCGAAGGACCGCGCCACGGCCGACGCGCTCCGCGACGCGCTCGTCAAGGAGAAGGGCTACACGCTCGGCTCGACCGGCGCCGACGCGCGCGGTGGTCGGCGGCTCCCGTATCCGTTCGCCTACACGCTGCGGACGACCGATCTCGCGCCCAAGTCGCCCGAGCAGTCGGCCGCGCCGACCGGATCGGGCGCGAAGTCGGGAGGTGCGGGATGAGCGCCACGACGCCGATCAGCCGTCAGGCCCGCCTCTGGCATCTCGCCCGACGCCGTTGGATTCCGCTCGTCGGCGCGGCGTGCGTGCTGCTCGGCGCGGGCGCCGGCTACCTCCTGGGCGAGCGGCGGTTGAGCGAGGATCGCGCGACCGCGCTCCGCGACATCGAGACCTACACGAATGTCCTCCAGTCGGCCCGCTCGCGCCGCGAGGAGCGCCCGAAGCTCGACGCCCGATTGCAGGCGGCCGTCGACCGCACGCTCGGCGCTTCGCTCGAGACCGTCGACAGCGAAGTGCGCAAGCGGCTCAATCGTGCCTGCGAGGAGCTCGGTCTGACCGAGTTCTCGGTGACGACGGGGGCGACCGTCTCGCGCGGGACCCCCGCTCGGAAAGAGTTCAATCGACCCGACGAGCGGCGCCTGCGCGACGAGCCAGACTTTGTCGAAGTGCAGGCAACCGTGAGCGCAAGTGGTTCCGCCCAGCAGATTTACGGCCTGATCTTCCGGGTCGGCGTCGAGCCCTGGGAGAAGCGAATCGAGTCTATACGACTTGATCCAAGTGGCGACGGCGAGCGCATCCGCGCGGTCGTCAAGCTTGCGACGGGGTTCCTCCCGGGCAAGTCGCCCAAGGTGGAGCTCGCCCTCTCGCCCGAGGCGCTCGCGGGCGCAAGCCGCTACGCCGCCCTCTTCGCGTCGAACCCGTTCCGACTGCCGCCGCCGCCCGCGGCGCCCGCCACGCCGACCGCCATCGCGGGTACGGGCGCGCCGACCGCGACCGCGACCTCACCCGCCGGTCTTCCTGTGGCGATTCCAGCGAGCCCGTTCCCCTACGGCGAGTGGCTTCTGACGGGCGTCGTCGAAGGCCCTGCGGGCGCCGAGGCGTGGCTTCGCCATCTCACGACGGGTGCGCAACTTACGGTTCTCCCCGGCACCGCCGTCGGCGAACTCGTCTTCCGCGCGGTCGAGTACGATTTCGCCGTCTTCGAAGGACCTGCGGGGGCCTGCAAGGTCCAGGTCGGCAACAATCTGACCCAACGGTCGTGACGACCGTCGGGTGAAGCACAAAGAGACTCGGTCCGCGGCGCAGGAAGCTGCCGCGGGGTGGTGTCGTATCTGGGCCTTTCGCGCGCGCACGCGCGTGGGTCTAAGGAGTCAACGCGGATGCGCAAGCCGAACAACCGTCCCTCCCTCGCCGCTCCGATCGCGGGCGCCGGAACGATGGCCGCCGCCCTCGCCGCGCACGCGCTCGCAGCCGTGCCGCAGGACGCCGCAGGCAGCCCGCCCACCACGCCGCCCGCCGCGCCCGCGCCCGCGCAGGACGACACGCAGGCGCCGCGCATCCGCTTCAACTTCAAGGGACAGACCTACGACCAGATCCTCGACTACTTCAGCCGCACCACGGGCTACCCCGTCGTCCGCGAGACCGAGGTTCCGAAGGGCACCGTCGACTACATCTTCCCGAAGGACTACTCGCTCGACGAGGCGCTCTCGACGCTGAACGTGCTGCTTCAGACGCAGGACTGCATGCTGCGCGTCGAGGGCGGACGGATGTTCCTCCAGAAGCTCGACGACATGAAGCGCGAGAACGTGCCGACCTTCGTCGGCACGCTGCCCGCGCAGGTCACCGACGACCAGATCGTCACGGTGCTCCTGCCGCTCCTCAACGCGCAGGCGAAGCCCGTCGCCGAGCAGCTCAAGAACCTCGTCGCGAGCTACGGTTCGGTGACGGCGCTCGAGCAGCAGAACGCCGTCCTCCTCGTCGAGACCGCGGCGCAGGTCAGGCGCATCCAGCGCATCCTCGACGAGATCGACCGCAAGGACGTCGAGAACATCATCGAGTTCATCCCGATCCGCCACGCGCAGGCGAGCACGCTCCTCCAGAGCCTCCAGGCGCTGATGGGCGAGCGCGTCGTCGAGTACGTGGTGAATCCCAACGACGGTAAGCGCGTGAAGATCGAGGAGAACCGCGTGGCGGGCCTCGTCGTCGCGGCCGACGACCGCACCAACGCGATCGTCGCGCGCGGCGTCCAGTCGAAGATCGATCAGCTGCGCCAGACGATCGAGCTCCTCGATGTCCCCGTCGCGGGCGGTGCGGCGCCGACCTCGTCGGGTCGCGGCATGCGCACCTTCCCCGTGGTGAAGGTGAAGGCGTCGGTCGCGAAGGAGCGCCTCGAGCAGCTGTTCGCGTCGTATCCGCCCGATCGAAGGCCGACGATCGTCGCGCTGCCCGAGTCGGAGCGCGTGACGCTCGTCGGCGACCTCGGCTCGATCGACGACGCCGAGCGGCTCATCGACGAGATGGAGGGCTTCGCGCCCGCGAACCGCGGCGGCGGCGGCAAGCCCGCGACCACGCGCGACCGCCTGCGCGGCGACCGCGCGATCGCCGCGATCGAGCTCGCGAGCGCGTCGCCCGAGACGATCCTCGCCGCGACGAAGGCGCTTCTCTCGAAGCGCCAGCAGGACGAGACCTCGATCGTCGCGGGGCCCGACGGGCGCACCGTGCTGGTCGCGGGCGACTCGGCCGACCTCGCGGGCATCCGCTCGATCGTCGAGACGCTCGACCGGCCGACGAACATCGAGCGCCAGGTGCGGCTCATGCGCGTCACGAGCCCCGACGCCGAGCAGTCGGTGTCGCGCGCGCGCGACCTCTACGAGCGCCAGACCGCGGTCGACGATCCGAACCGGAGCCTCCGCATCGAGCTCGACGCGAAGAGCCGCGAGCTCGTCCTCGTCGGCAGCGCGCAGTCGATCGCGCGCTTCACCGAACTGCTGAACCAGGTCGACGGCGCCCGCACCGTCGAGCGCGAGACGCGGCAGATCGCGGTGAAGAGCGTCGCGCCGAGCGCGGTCGTGGCCGAGCTGCGCGAGCTCGCGCGCAAGGTGCTCGATCCGCGCGACGGCACGCCGTTCGAGCCGCCCGTCATCGAGCCGCTCGACTCGACGCGCACGATCCTCGTCTCGGGAACGCCCGATGCGGTGGCGCAGGTCCAGTCGCTCGCCGCGGGTCTCGACCGTCCCGCGCGCGGCAGCTTCGCCTTCAAGGCGGTTCCCGTTCCCGGGATCGACGCCGCGCGGCTCGTCGAGCGCGCGCGCGCGGTCTACGCGCAGCTCGCGAAGGGCGACGGCGCGAACGAGGGGGCGGGCACGGAACTCGAGGTCGAGATCGACGCGTCGAGCGGATCGCTCCTCGTGAGCGGCGGACGCGACGAGGTCGCGCTCTTCGAGCAGGCGCTCGGGCAGGCGCGGCTCCTTCTGCCGCCGCCGCGCACGGGCCGGCTCGTTCCGATGCGCGCGGCGCTCGCCTCCGAGGTCGCGGCGAAGCTCGCGCCGCTCCTCGCGTCGGCGGCGCCCGTCGATCCCGCGCGCACCGTGCCGCCCGCCGAGATCAGCGTGATCGAGCCGACGAACGCGCTCTACATCGTCGGCGAGGCGCCGCAGATCGCGCTCGTCGAGGGCTTCATCCGCGACCTCGACGTCGCGGCGCCCGAGACCCTTCCGCCGATGCGGCTCATCCAGGTCCGCGGCGGCGACGCGATGCAGATCGCGGGCATGCTCGAGAAGCGCTTCGACGGCCGCGCGCCCGACGAGCGGCGCGAGAAGCCCGTGCGGATCGAGGCCGACGCGACCACGAACACGCTCGTCGTCACCGCGCACCCCGAGGTCTACGAGGAGATCCGCGGCTTCATCGACGAGCTCAACCGCGCGGGCGAGCAGGGCTCGGGTCCCGCGCGCGAGACCTTCGTCGTCTCGCTCAAGGCGGCGAAGGCGGCGGAACTCGCGGTCGCGCTCGACCGGCTCTATCCGCCGCCGCCGATGCCGCTCGACTCGCGCGGCCGTCCGCTGCCGCACCTTCAGAAGCCGAAGGAGGTCTTCGTCGCCGCCGATCCGACGACGAACTCGCTCATCGTCGAGGCGCCGGCCGAGCGCCGCGCGAGCTTCGAAGAGCTGGTGCGCACCCTCGACCGGACGCCTCTGCCGCCGCAGGCCGAGCTGCGCACCTACCGCGTCGAGAAGGGCGATCTCGAGCGGATCGCGACGAGTCTCCGCGACCTCGCCGCGCGCGGCATGCTCGCGAGGCCGTCGACCGACGGCACGAAGCCCGTCGAGGTCCTCGTGCAGACCGAGGGCGCGAGCCGCACGCTCATCGTCGCGGGCGACGCGACGACCTTCGAGAAGACCGAGGAACTGCTGCGCCAGCTGCAGGCGGTGCCCGTGAAGCGCGGCGTGCGCGTTGTCGACACGGGCGCGCTCGAGCCGGCGCAGGTCGTCGCGAAGGCGATGAAGCTCGCGGGCATCGAGCCGTCCGCCGACGGCGTCGTTCCCGTCGAGACCGAGATCGATCCCGCGAACGGGACGATCGTCGCGAGCGGCGAGGAGGAGCCCCTCGCGCGCTTCGCCGACGCCTGCCGCCAGCTGCTCGCCGCGGTCTCGCCCGGCGCCGATGTGCGCGTCCTCCCGCTCGAGCACGCGAAGGCCGCCGACGCGAAGGCCTACATCGAGGGCATCGCCGCGGGCCGGCTCGGCCAGGGCGCGGGCTTCTCGCGCGAGCCCGCGATCGAGGTCCTCGAGCGGACGAACTCGCTCCTCGTCGCCGCCGACGCGAAGCAGCACGAGCTGCTCGCCGTCCTCCTCGACAACCTCGACGTCCCCGAGGGCGCGACGCCTCCGATCCGCATCCTCCAGCTGCGGACCGCCGACGCGGCGACGCTCGCCGCCGCGCTCAACCGCACCTACGCCGAACGGCCGAACGACGAGAAGGGCGCGCGCCCCGTCTCGATCACCGCCGAGCCGCAGACGAACGCGCTCATCGTGG
Source organism: Planctomycetota bacterium (assembly GCA_046047955.1). Lineage (GTDB taxonomy): Bacteria > Planctomycetota > Phycisphaerae > Phycisphaerales > SM1A02 > QWPT01. The sequence goes on along the minus strand of JBJOHC010000019.1, from coordinate 25,966 downwards.
CCGCGCATCCCGAGCTCCTGCCCGAGATCCAGCGGATCGTCGAGGATCTCAACGGTTCGACGCGGCAGTCGGCGTCGGATCGCGAGATCCGCATCTTCTCGCTGAAGGTCGCGCGCGCGGCCGAGCTCGCGCGCACGATCGACGAGATGTACCCGCCGCCGCCGGTGCCGGTCGATCCGCGCGGCCGCGCGCGTCCCGAACTCCAGCAGCCGCGCGAGGTCGTGGTGCGCGCCGACGCGCAGACCAACTCGATCATCGTCGACGCGCCCATCGCGCGCATGGCGGGATTCGAGAAGCTCGTCGAGCAGCTCGACCGCGCGCAGTCGCTGCCCGAGGCGGAGATCCGCACCTGGCGCCTCTCCGACGCGAACATCGAGACGGTCGCGAAGGCGATCCGCGACCTCGCGACCGCGGGGCAGCTCGGAAGCGACGGGCAGTCGACCGTCGTCACCGTCGAGCCCGTCTCGAAGACGCTCGTCGTCTCGGGCGCGCCCGCCGTCTTCCCGAAGGTCGAGCAGGTCGTGCGCGGGATCGAGGGCGCGGCGCAGACCGCGACGACGCTGCGCGTCTTCAAGCTGAAGAGCGCGAAGGCCGAGACGCTCGCGCCGCTCGTCCGGAGCGCGCTCGAGGGACGCCTCGCGCAGATCGAGCCCGCGCTCGCGGGCCGCGCCGACCGCGTCCTCGACGTGGCCGCCGACCGCCGCTCGAACGCGCTCGTCGTGAGCGCGCCGGACGCGCTCATCCCCGTGGTTGAGGAGCTCGTGCGCCAGCTCGACGACGGCTCGGCGATGGCGGGCGATCCCGTCGTCCGCGTGATGCCGCTCAGCTACGCCGACGCCGCGCAGGTCGCGGCGAGCCTCACGCAGGCGCTCGCGAGCGCGTTCAACCCCGAGACGCGCGAGCCGCTCTCCGTGAAGGTGATCGCCGCGGCGGGTTCGAACGCGCTTCTTCTCGTCGGTCCGCCCTCCGATCTCGAGGAGGCGGAGAAGCTCGTCGCGCCGCTCGACGAGCGGCCCGCGCTCGACTCGGTCGACGCGAAGACCTTCGCGCTCGTGAACGCGGACGCCGCGCGCATCGCGCCGCTCGTCCAGCGCCTCCTCAGCGACCAGCAGGACACCGATCCGCGCATCGTCCTCGAGCGGATGCGCCGCACGCGCGGGCAGATCGACGCGACGCCGCCCGTGCGCGTCGAGGCCGACGCGCGCACGAACTCGCTCATCGTCTCGGGCGCCGCGCGCATCATGTCGGTCGCCGAGGGCCTCATCCGCGAGCTCGACCGCGAGGGCGATCTCGGCGCGCGCAACTGGACGGTCTTCACGCCCGCGAAGGCGGCGGCCGCGAGCCTCGCCGACGAGGCTCGGCGCATCCTCGACGCGACGGGAACCTCGGGCACGAACCGCGTCGAGCTCTCGGCGCTGCCGCAGTCGGGAACGATCGTCGTCACGGGAAGCGCGGAGGCGACCGAGCGCGCGAAGGCGCTGCTCGCCGAGCTCGACGCGAAGGCGTTCGCGACGCCCGAGGCCGACTTCCGCGTCGTGCAGCTGAAGCATGTCGCGCCCGATGTCGTCGCGAGCGCGCTCAACGCCGTCCTTCTCGACCGTTCGCGCTGGCCCGCGGCGCTCGTCGCGGCGGCGAAGGCGGGCGCGCCCGTCGTCGAGCCGAAGGTTGTCGCCGATCCGCTCAACGCGCGCGTCCTCGTGACGGCGCCGAGCGATCTCATGCCCGTCGCGAGCCGCGTCGTCGAGGAGCTCGACCGCCCGCGCGACGGCGAGGGACCCGCGGAGATCCGCGTCTACGCGCTCTCGCAGGCGAGCGCGCCCGAGGTCGCGAAGGCGGTCGAGCAGGCGCTCGCCGCGCGCGCGGCGTCGCAGCCGTCGCTCCGCAAGGCGTCGGTCAGCGCCGAGCCGACCTCGAACTCGGTCGTCGTCGCAGCCGATCCCGCGCAGCTCGACGAGGTCGACGCGGTGATCCGCGCGATCGATGTGCGCGGTCCGCGCGACGCCGCGCGCGTCCGCACGGTGTTCCTCAAGTCCGCGCGCGCGGGCCAGATGGCGCCGCTCGTGGAGGAGCTCCTCGCGAGCGAGATGCGCATCGAGCGCGGCCGCGGCGCGCAGCCCGCCGCGAACGAGCCGCCGCTCCGCGTGATCGCCGACGAACGGCTCAACGCCGTCGTCATCTCCGCGACGCCGACCGCGCTCGACGCCGCCGAGGAGATGCTGCGCCAGCTCGATGTCGCCCCCGGCGTCGAATCGGGTCGCATGGTGCGCGTCCTCGGCGTGCGCAACGCCGAGGCTTCGGAGATCGCGCGCAGCCTCGTCGACCTCTTCGAGACCGACGACGGGACCGAGACGCCGCCCGTCATCCGCGTGAACGCCGCGAGCAACAGCCTCCTCGTGCGCGCGACCGAGCGGCAGTTCGCGACGATCGAGGGCGTCGTGCGCGAGCTCGACAGCGCGACCGTCGCGACGACGCGCACGATGCGCTCGGTGCCGCTCGATCCCGCGCAGGGCGACGCCGAGGACGTCGCGCGCCTCCTCCGCCGCCTGATGGAGTCGGGCGACGGCGAGGTCGAGGTCGTGACCGTCGAGGAACTCCTCCGCCGCTACGAGCCGAAGGCGGCGCCGGCCGCGGGAACGCAGGGCAGCGCCGCTTGGCCCGCGCCGCACGCGGTGCCGTCGGGCGCGTTCGACCAGGGCTGGCCGCCCGCGCAGCCCACGGGTGTCGCGGGCGCGATTCCCGCGCGCCTCGCGTTCCTCTCGCTCGCGTTCGCGCAGACCGGCACCGCGGTCGCGAGCGCGGCGCCGCAGAGCGCGCCGCTTCCCGTCACGCCGCCCGCGGTGGACGGTGCGGCCGCCGCCGACGACGCGAGGCCCGGCGTCACCGTCGCGGTCGACAAGGACACGAACTCGCTCGTCCTCCTCGGTTCGCCGCGCGAGATCGAGCGCGCGATGGCGCTCATCGAGCAGGCGTCGCGCGCGATGCCCGCCGAGGGTTCGCGCGTCCGCTCGGTGCGGCTGCCCGCGTCGAGCGATCCGGCGAAGCTCGCCGCGGTCGTCACGGGCGCGATCGCGCGCATGACGCCCGCGGGCGGCAAGGCGGGAGATCTCGCGAAGCGCGTCGCGATCGTGCCCGACGCCGAGACGCGCTCCCTTCTCGTCGTCGCGAGCGATCGCGACTTCGATTCGGTCGGGCAGCTCATCGCGACGCTCGCGCGCACGCAGCACACCGAGCAGGTCGTCGTGCGGAGCTTCGCGCTCCGGAACGCGGGCGCCGCGCGCGTCGCCGAGGCGCTGCGGGCGCTCGTCGCGCAGGGATCGGGCGCCGCGTCGCGCTCGCTCGCCGTCACCTTCCTCGCCGACGGCGCGGACTCCGCCGCGGGCGGCAACGCCGCGCCCTTCGATCCGAGCTCCCTGCGCGTCGTCACCGAGCGTGACACGAACGCGGTCACCGTCATCGGAACGCCCGAGGCGGTCGACTTCGCCGGCCGGTTCATCGCCTTCACCGATCGCGAGGGGCAGTCGGTCGAGCCCGAGATGCGCGTCCTTCCGCTGAAGTACGCGAAGGCGAGCGAGCTCGCCCGTAGCCTGCAGGCGATCTTCGCCGCGCGCGGCCGTGCGCTCGGACAGCAGGGAATCGTCGTGGCGACGCCCGACTTCGCGGGCGACGACCGCACCTCGACGCTCGTCGTCACGGGTGGCGGCACCGTCTCCGCCGAGATCGAGCGGCTTGTCGCGCGGCTCGACGAGCCGGGCGCGGGCGAACGCGCGCCGCTCGAGACGCTCGCGCTCGTCCACGCCCGCGCGAGCGATGTCGCGCAGGCGATCGACCGCGTCGTCCTCGCGGTCGACCCGGCGCGCAAGGCGCGCACGCAGGTCGTCGCCGACGACGGCGCGGGCGTCCTCCTCGTCCGCGCGGAGGGCGAGGTCCTCGCCGAGATCCGTTCGGTCGTCGGCGAGCTCGACCGCGCGGCGACGCGGCAGTTCGCGATCCGCCCGATCCGGCTCGAGCACGCCGATGCGACCAAGGTCGCGACCGCGATGCAGAAGCTCTTCGACGACCGCGCCGCGATCACCGCGGGAGGTCGCGCCCGCGGCACGCCGCGGACGGTGTCGATCGTGCCCGATCCGCGCAGCTCGACGCTCTTCGTCGCCGCGGGCGACGCCGACTTCGAGGAGATCGGCGCGCTCGTGCGCGAGTTCGACGCGCCCGAGGCGGCGCAGGCCTTCGAGTTCCGCGTCTTCGTCCTCGAGCACGCGCGCGCGACCGAACTCGCCTCGACGATCGAGGCGATGCTCGGCGAGATGGGCCGCCCCGCGCCCGACGACGTGGTCAGCGTGCGCGCCGACGCGACGCGCAACGTGCTCGTCGTCTCGGGCCGCGGCGACCGCTTCCGGCTCGTCGCCGACATCGTGAAGACGCTCGATGTGGCGCCCGCCGCGGGCGACGAGCGCACGGTGAAGACCTACGAGGCGAACTTCGGCGATCTCGAGCAGGTCGCCGCCCTCGTGCGCGACACGCTCGGCGAGCGCGCGCCGCGCCGCTGGGAGCAGCAGGCCGCGGCCGCGGGCTCGCGCGTGATCACGGTGCCGCGCGCGCGGCAGCTCGTCGTGCGCGCGACCGCGGCGCAGCACGCCGAGGTCGACGCCCTCCTCGGTTCGCTCGGAAGGACGCTCGTCGAGGCGGGCCGCGAGACCGCGGTCGTCCCCGTCGAGTACGCGACGCCGCAGGAGCTCGCGGCCTCGCTCGCGAAGTTCCTCGACGACCGCGCCGCGACCTCGGGTGGCGGCGCGAGCGCCGCGACCATCGTCGCCTCGGCGTCGGGCGGCGCGCTTCTCGTCGCGGGCACGCCCGACGAGGTCGCGACCATCCGCGACCTCGTCACGCGGCTCGACCAGCCGCGCGCGGGCGGCGAGCGGCGCAGCGACATCGTCGTCCTCCGGAAGGGCCAGGCCGCCGACATCGCGCGCATGGTCGCCGAGCAGTTCCGCGGCCGCGGCGGCGCGAGCGGCGTGAGCGTCACGCCCGACGTCCGCACGAACTCCGTCCTCGTCAGCGCGCCCGACGCGCAGTTCGCGCAGGTCGTCGCGCTCGTCGAGCGCCTCGATGCGCCCGCGAGCGCGGAGGAGACGGTCATCCGCACCTTCCCGCTGAAGAACGCGCGGGCCGAGGAGGCGGTGAAGGTCCTCACGCAGTCGCTCCAGCTCGACCCGAAGGGCCGGACGCAGGGCGTCGCGGTCAAGGTCGACGGCGTGGACGAGGCCGTGCAGGTCAACGCGCGCGTCGTCGCCGACCGGCGCTCGAACGCGCTCGTCGTGACGGCGACCGCGGAGAGCTTCCCCGTCATCGAGAAGCTCCTCGCGCAGCTCGAGGAGACGCCCGCGCAGAGTCCGATCGAGTTCCGCGTCATCGACCTCCGCCACGCGGTCGCGAGCGAGGTGGCGCTGACGCTCGGTCAGCTCGTCGGCGGCGCGCGCCGCGGCGCCGCGGGCGACGAGGCGCCGCGCATCGAGGCCGACGCCACCGAGAACCGCCTGGTCATCGCCGCGACGCCCGAGCAGTTCGCGACGATCACCGAGGTCGTGCGCGCGATCGACGTCGAGTCGACGCGCCGCCGCGTGACCGAGTTCGTTCCGCTCCTCCACGCGAAGGCCCGCGGCATCGAGGAGGCGCTCGGCTACTTCTACGGCCGCTACGCGATCGACGCCGACACCCCCGAGAAGCGCTCGGTGCGGATCGTCGGCGACGATTCGACGAACTCGCTCGTGATCAGCGCCGAGGAGTCGGAGTGGCCCGCGATCCGCACGCTCGTCGAGCGGCTCGACAACGAGGAGTACGACGGTTCGCGCCAGCTCCGCGTGATCGCGCTCAGGCACGCCGACGCGCGCAGCGTCGCGCGCGCGATCAACGAGGCGTTCCGCCCGCAGGCGCCGCAGCAGCAGCCGCAGCAGCAGCGACAGGGCCAGCAGCAGCCGCAGGTCGTGATCCAGCAGTCGGCCGACGACGCGGTGAGCGCGAGCGCGGACGAGTACTCGAACAACGTCGTCGTCGCGGCGAGCCCCGCGAACATGCGGAAGATCGAGGCGATCCTCGCGCAGCTCGACCAGCCCGACTACGCGCAGCTCGCGCCGCCGCGCCTGATCACCGTGCGCTACGGCAATCCCGAGCAGCTCGCGCGCTCGATCGAGCGCGTGTACGGGCCGTCGCGCGAATCGGGGCGCGACCGCGGCCTGCGCATCGTCGGCGATGCGGCGAGCAACGCGCTCATCGTCCGCGCGAACGACGAGGACTACGCGCAGATCCTCGCGATCGCCGAGGCGCTCCAGCAGCAGGCGAGCGAGCAGGGGCTCGCCGTCCACCTCCTGCGGCTCGCGAACGCGCCCGCGTCGCGCGTCGCCGCTGCGATCCGCGAGGCGTTCGCGCAGCGCGCGCGCGAGGCGGGGCTCTCGCTCTCGATCCAGGTCGACACCGTCGCGAACGGCCTCGTCGTCGCCTCGACCGGTCCGATCTTCGAGGAGATCAAGGCGCTCGTCGCCCAGATGGACGAGCTCGCGCCCGATGCGACGAAGGGCATCTTCATCATCGATCTCGTGAACACCTCGCCCGAGGCCGCGAAGCGCACGATCGAGGAGATCGGCCTCGACAAGGCGCAGGGGCTCGACAGCGTGTCGAAGGTGATCTCGGAGCCGCTCAAGGTCTCGGTCGCGAGCGGGCGCTCGGCGCTCGTCGTCGTCGCGAACCCCGCCGATCGCGATACGATCGTCTCGCTCGTCAAGAGCCTCGACGCCGATCCGCCGATGGCCGACGCCGACGTGCGCATCGTCCGCATGCGGAACGTGGCGGCGGTCTCGATCGCCGCGACGCTCAACGCGATGGTGGTGCAGGCCGGCTCGGGCGCTCCCGCGAAGCAGGGCGACCTCGCGCGCGCGCTGCAGGAGCAGGTGCGGCGCCTCCGCATCCTTCCCGACGGCGCGACCGACCCGGTCGCGCTCGACCTCCAGAAGCCGATCAAGGTCCTCGCCGACGCGACGAGCAACTCGCTCATCCTCGCCTCGACCGCCGCGAACGTGCTCGCGCTCGAGGAGGCCGCGCGCCTCTTCGACACGCTGCCCTCGACCGACGCGGCGACCATCAAGGTCTTCCCGCTCGAGAACATCCAGGCGGCGCAGTTCGCGCGCGTCGTGCGCGAGCTCTTCGCGCAGGGGAAGCAGATCGGCACGCTCACGGGCACGCAGGTGACCGCGCAGGCGGGCGGCGCGACGGGCGAGGCCCTCGCCCAGTCGGTCGCGATCACCGTCGACGACCGTACGAACACCGTGGTCGTCGCGGGCAAGGAGGAGGCGGTCGCGCTCGTCGAGGTGCTCCGCGACCGGCTCGACTCGCAGGTCGCGGTCGGCTGGATCGAGCCGCGCATCGTGCCCCTGAAGTTCGCCGACGCGCGCGATCTCGCCGACACGCTGCGCGCGATCCTCGTCGAGGGCGCGGGCACGCTTCCCGAGAGCGCGCCGCTCCAGAAGCAGGTCGGGCGCATCCGCATGGCGCGCGCCGCGCAGGACGGTCGCGCCGCGGCCGCGATCGAGAGCGATGTGTTCGTGCCGTTCACCCAGCTTGTGATCCGGCCCGAACTCGCGACCAACGCGCTCGTCCTCGTCGGCAGCACGCAGAACCTCGAGATCGTCACGGAGCTCGTCGCGCAGCTCGACACCGAGGCGGCGGCGCCCGGCGCGCTCGTGCGCGTCTATCCGCTCGAGAACGCGAGCGCCTCGCGCGTCGGTCCGCAGCTCGTCCAGCTCTTCGAGCAGCAGTTCGCCGCGAAGGCGATCCGCGCCGAGGACCGCGTCCGCGTGATCCCCGACGAGCGGCTCAACTCGATCGTCGTCTCGACGAGTCCGCGCAGCTTCGCCGTGCTCGAGACGCTCCTCGAGAGCCTCGACCGCGCGGTCGCGCCCGAGTTCCGCGAGATCCGCCTGCTCGACCTCGCGAACGCGAGCGCGCCTCGCCTCGCGGCGATCCTGCAGCGCATGATGGACGCGCGCGTCGATCGCATGCGGCGGACGAGTCCCGAGACCGCCGATCTCGAGCGCGCGGTGATCACCGCCGACGACCGCAGCAACCAGCTCATCGTCGCCGCGGGCGCGGATTCCTTCGATGTGATCCGCTCGCTCGTCGCCGATCTCGACAAGCCCGAGCTTCTCGAAGAGTCGGGCGTCGAGGTGGTGCCCGTCGCGAAGGCGAACATCGAGCGGCTCGCCGCCGCGGTCGCGCAGATCCTCGACCGCCGCTACGCCGAGCTCTCGCCCGAGGTCGCGAAGCGCGTCAAGCCGCTCGTGATCGCCGACCCGCGCACCTCGAGCCTCCTCGTCGCGGGCGGCCCCGAGGACGCCGCGCTCGTGCGCCAGCTCGCGGAGCGTCTCGACCAGATTCCGTCGAACCCCGCGATCGGCGTGCATGTGCTGCCCCTCGCGGCCGCGCGCGCCGAGTCGATCGCCCCGCGCGTCCAGCAGCTCATGCGCGACCGCGCGACCTCGCTCGGCACCGCGCAGACGCCGTCCGACTCCGTCTCGATCGCGCCCGATGTGGCGTCGAACTCGCTCATCGTCGCCGCGAGCGACGAGAACTACGAGGTCGTGAAGGGACTGGTCGACCTCCTCGCGAAGGCCGCGGAGAGCCAGCTCGCCGAGAAGCCCTTCGACGTCATCGTCCTCAGCAAGATGGCCGCGGCCGAGATGGCGCGCATGCTCGACGAGATGTACGTCGCCGAGGAGAACCGCCGCCGCGGCGACAACGTGGTGCAGGTGTCGCCCGACGCGCGCCTCAACGCGATCGTCGCGAGCGGTCCCGAGGCCGACCTCGCCGCGATCCGCCGCCTCGTCGCCCAGCTCGACGGCGCGAAGCCGCAGACCGTCGTCGAGATCAAGTACATCCCGCTCACGGGCGCGAACGTGCAGGAGACGGTCGCGCTCATCCAGAACGTCCTCTCGGGCAGCTCGCTCGCAGGCCGCGGCGGGCAGCAGGCGACGATCCTCAAGTACCTCAAGCAGCTCGAGGGAGAGGGTGCGACGGCCGGCGGCGATCTCGAGATGGAGATCTCCGCCGCGACGCGGCAGTCGATCTCGCTCACGCCCGACATCCGCACGAACACCGTCATCGTCCGCGCGCCGCGCGAGTCGATGGAGCTGATCGAGCGCATGATCCGCGACCTCGACAGCTCGACGAGCGGCAGCCAGAACATCCGCATCTTCAAGCTCGTCAACGCCGACGCGGACGGCATGGCCCGCATCCTGAAGGAGCTCTTCAATCTCCGTCAGTCGGGAAGCCTCTACGTGCTGAAGCCGCGCGAGGACGGCGATCCGGGTCTGCCCGAGGGCATCGCCGGCGCCACCGCGGGAACGCTCGGCAGCGACCTCACGCTCGTGCCCGACGACCGCCAGCAGCTGTCGATCACCGTCGACGACCGCACGAACTCGCTCCTCGTCTCGGGAACGCCGACCTACCTCGAACTCGTCGAGAAGGTGGTCTCCGAACTCGACGAGCACGAGGCGAACGAGCGCGAGACCTTCGCCTACAAGCTGAAGAACGCGACCGCGACCGAGGTCGCGCGCGTCGTGAACGAGTTCGTCAGCGAGGACCAGCGCAAGATCCTCGCGACGCTCTCGGCCGAGGAGCTGCCGAGCGCGTCGAAGCTCCTCGAGCGCGAGGTGACCGTCGTCGGCGACAGCAAGTCGAACACCGTCCTCGTGAACGCGAGCCCGAAGTACCTCGAGAAGGTGCGCGAGATCATCGAGGAGCTCGACATCGATCCGCCGCAGGTGCTGATCCAGGTGCTGCTCGCCGAAGTCTCGCTCGACGCGACCGAGTCGCTCGGCGCCGAGTTCGGCCGCGCGCGCATCTCGGAGACCGACCTCGTCGCGGGCATGGGCAACCTGCCCGGCATCGGCGGTCGCGCGGGGACCGCGCTCCTCGGCTCGCTCTTCTCGAACTCGGGCACGCCCAATGTCGCGATCGGCGCCGAGGACTTCGAACTCCTCATCAACGCGCTCGCGTCGCAGAGCCGCGTGCAGGTCCTCTCGAATCCGTCGGTGATGGTCGAGAACAACTCCGAGGGCTTCATCCAGGTCGGCGAGACGATCCGCCTTCCCGACTCGGTGAGCTTCTCGGCGGCGGGGCAGCAGTCGAGCGTGACGCCCGAGGACATCGGCATCCTGCTGCGCGTGACGCCCTCGATCAATCCCGAGGGCTTCGTGCGCATGGAGATCGAGCCCGAGATCTCGCGACTCTCGCTGCAGACGACGCAGATCTCGGAGAACTTCAACAGCCCCGTCGTCACGCGGCGCCGCGCCAACACGACGGTCACCGTGAAGGACGGCCAGACCGTCGTGATCGGCGGACTCATCAGCGACCGCTTCGAGCGCGTCGACAAGAAGATCCCGCTGCTCGGCGACATCCCCGTCGTGGGCGCGCTCTTCCGGCAGTTCAAGGAGAACTCGTCGAAGACCGAGCTCCTCATCGTCCTCACCCCCCATGTCGTCCGTTCGCCCGCGCAGGGCGGCGACGGCGCGCAGGCGGTCACCGAGGAGGCGATCCGGAAGCTCACGCTCCCGCCCGCGCTCCTCGAACAGGTTCGCAAGGGCGATCTCGAGGGCGTGGCGACGACCGATCAGAAGGGGAATGTGGTGCCCTCCGACGCCACCGAGGCGCCCGCCGGGCCCGCGGGCGACGACGGAGCGGGCGCGCCCGCCGGCGGGAGCGGCGGTCGATGATCGCCTCGCGCCCGGGGATCGTGCGGGGGCGGGCGCGACGCGGCGTGGTCACGCGTGCGTTCGCGCGCGCGGCGGCGGTCGCCGGGTTCGCGCTGATCGGCGCGTGCGAGACGACGATCACCACCTCGGACGGCACGCGCCCCGTGCCGAAGCCCGTGGTCGCGCCCGATGCGCCGCGCGGCGCGACGCCGAATGCGATCGCCGTCACCTTCGCCCCGAAGCCCGTCGATACGAACGGCAATCTGCGTCCCGACACGCTCGCCGTGACGGCGTATCTCTTCGCGAAGCCGCATCCGTCGCCGATCCATGCCGACGGTGCGTTCGGGTTCGCGATCTACGCGATGGGCGAGGCGGGTTCGCCCGACATGCCGGGCCAGACACCCCTCAGGACCTGGGCATTCGCGGGTGATGCGGTCGCCGCGAGCCGGAGTCGCGCACTGGCGGGGGCCTGTCACGAGTTCACGCTGTCGCTGCTTGCGAACCGCGGTTCCGACGCGCTTCCCGTCGAATCGGTCGACCTCGTCGCGTGGTTCGAACCCGCCGATGGCGGCGAGCGCGTCTGGATGAGCGGGGTGCGCGGCGTGCAGTTCGCGGGTCCCGAGCGCTGACGGCGCACCGCAAAAACGAACGACCGCGCGAGGTCGCGCGGTCGTTGCGTTCGAGCTGGGGATCCTAGATTCGAACTAGGACAAAGTGAACCAGAATCACTTGTGCTACCGTTACACCAATCCCCATCGGTGATGGCGGCATCGTAGCCATCCGCCGCCAGAGATCAAGTCGGCCGCGCGGTGAAGGGACATGAATGTCGTGTGCGGAAGTGCGGTGCGCGCCGTCTGTTCGGGCAGGTCCGCGCGCGATTATCGCGCGCCGCTCGCGTCGGCGGCCACGGCGCACGACGCGGGAAGGAAGCGCTCGGCGATCTGGATCGCGTTGAGCGCCGCGCCCTTTCGGATCTGGTCGCCGCAGAGGAAGAGCGCGACGCCGCGATCGCCGGGAACGCCCGCGTCCATTCGGATCCGGCCGACGAGGACCTCGTCACGGCCCGCGGCATCGAGTGGCTCGGGGAAGACGTTCGACGCGCGGTCGTCGACGATGCGGAGCCCGGGTGCCGCCGCGAGCAGGACCCGCACCTCGTTCTCCGAGGTCGCGCGCGAGAGTTCGAGATGGATCGCCTCCGCGTGCGCGCGCAGCGTGGGCACGCGCACGCAGGTCGCCGAGATGCGCGCGTCGGGCGCGTTCCAGATCCTGCGCGTCTCGACGGCGAGCTTGCGCTCCTCCTCGTTGAGCCCGTCGTCGCCGACGGCCGAGTTGTGGCTGAAGACGTTGAAGAGGTACGGACGGCCGAAGATCGTCGTGTCGTAGGGCGTGCCCCGCGCGAAGGCGTGCGCCTGCGATTCGAGTTCGGCCATCGCCGCCGCGCCCGCGCCCGAGGCCGCCTGGTAGGTCGCGGCGACCATCCGCTCGACGCCGATCGCGCGATGGAGCGGCGTCACCGCGACGAGGGCGAGGATCGTCGAACAGTTCGGATTCGCGATGATCGCGGGCGCGTCGACCGCGTCGAGCGCCTCGGGATTCACCTCGGGGACGACGAGCGGGCACGCGGGGTCGCCGCGAAACGCGCTTGAATTGTCGACGACGAGCGCGCCGAGGTCGCGGAGCCGCGGTCCCCACGCGAGCGAGGTCGACTTTCCCGCGGAAAGAAGGGCGAGATCGATGCCTGCGAGCGAGCCGCCGCCCTCCGCCATGGCGTCCTCGAGCGTCTCGCAGGCGATCTCGCCGCCGCGGAACGGAAGCCGCACGCCCCTCGAGCGCGGCGAGGCGAAGAGCCGGAGCGCGCGCAGCGGGAACGCGCGCTCCTCGAGGATCGCGAGCATCTCGCGCCCGACGGCTCCGGTGGCGCCGACGATCGCGACGACGGGTTCGTGCGGCAGTTGCAGCATGGGCGCGAAGCGTAGCGCGGGCGTCGCACTTCGGGGATGCGCCCGCCTATCGTGCGCTCCATGAGCGCCGCCGTTCCCGCCACGCCCGCGACGGGCGAATCGACCAGTGCCTCCGGCACCACCGCACCGCGTCACGGTTCCGACACGGTGACCGAGGGCATCCGCGTCACCGTGCGCCCCTCGTTCATGCCGACGCAGAGTTCGACCACCGACGGCCGCTTCCTCTTCAGCTACGCGGTCACGATGCGCAACGAGGGCGCGGCGCGCGTGCGCCTCGCGTCGCGGCGCTGGCGCATCGTCGACGCCGACGGCGACGAGCGCATCGCCGAAGGCCCCGGCGTCGTCGGGCAGCATCCCGAACTCGGCCCCGGCGACAGCTTCGAGTACTCGAGCTTCTGCCCGCTGGGAACGCCGTGGGGAACGATGGAGGGCACGCTCGTCTTCGAGCGCGACGGCAGGCCGCTCGAGGTCGCGGTCGGACGCTTCTACCTGGTCTCTTAAGGGACGGTCTCGTCAGGGACGGCTTCCCGTGAAACGCCTCTCCGAAGCGGTGCGCGAAGTCGCGCCGCGCGACGCACCATCTCACGCGTAGGCGAGCCGACGCGGCCAGTGCACGAGGTTCGCGTGCGCCTTCACGCGCTCGAGCGTGGCCTCGGCGACCTTGTTCGCGCGTTCGCAGCCGGCCTTGAGGATCTCGAGGACGAGGTCGTCGCGCCCCTCGTACTTCGCGCGGCGCTCGCGCATCGGCTCGAGCAGCGCGTTGATCGCGGCGGCGACCTCGAGCTTGATGTGGCCGTCGCCGATGTCGTCGCCCTTCGCGTACTTCGCCTCGAGTTCGGCGATGCGCGCCTCGTCGGGAATGAAGGTGCGCACGTACTGGAAGAGGACGTTGTTCACATCGCCCGGCTCGGTCGGACTCTGCCGCCCGGTGAAGATCTTCTTCACCTTCTTCTCGACCTCCTTCGCCGTGTCGGCGATGAAGATCGCGTTGTTGAGCGACTTCGACATCTTGTTGACGCCGTCGATCCCCGCGAGGCGGCCGACCTTGCCGACATCGGCGCGCGGGATCGGGAAGACGCCGCCGAGCCGCGCGTGATCGTCGTCCTCGGCGTGCTCGTCGACGCCGCAGAAGATCTGGTTGAAGCGCCGCGCGACCTCGCGCGTGAGCTCGAGATGCGGCACCTGGTCCTCGCCGACGGGCACGCCCGTCGGACGGAACGCGAGGATGTCGGCGGTCTGGCCGACCGCGTAGAGCGGGAATCCGAACGAGTAGCTCTCGCCGAGGCCCTTCACCTCGATCTCGGTCTTGAGGGTCGGATTGCGCATCACGCGGTTGAAGGGGAGCAGCATCGCGAAGAGGAAGGTGAGCTCCGCGATCGCGGGCACCTCGCTCTGCAGGAAGATGGTCGTCCTCTCGGGGTCGATGCCCATCGCGAGGTAGTCGCGCACGATGGCGATCGAGTCGCGGCGGATCTCGTCCGACTTCGCGAGCCGCGTCGTGTACGCGTGCATGTTCGCGATGATGAAGTAGCAGTCGTGCGACTCCTGCAGCTCGACGCGGCGCTTCACGCTGCCGACCCAGTGGCCGAGGTGGAGCTGGCCGGTGGGCGTGTCGCCGGTGAGGATGCGGGGCTTGCCTTGGATCGCGTCTTGGATGCTCATCGTGGTGTCCTGTCCGCGGCAGGCCGCGGGGAAGCGAGGATATCGGCTCGGAACGGGCGCTCAGGCAAGGGCGAGCGCGACATTCGCCGCATTGAAGAGGCCGTGCAGGACCGCGGGTGCGAGGATGCCGCCCGTCCGCTCGCGCAGCGCGCCGAGCGCGACGCCGAGCGCGACCAGCATCGCGAGTCCCGCGGGGCGGCCCTCGGGCGGGATCGCGCTCCAGTGGATGAGCGCGAAGAGCGCGGCCGTCGAGACGCAGGCCCGCCACGGCCCGAGCACGGTGCGGAACGCGGGTTGCAGGAGGCCGCGCCAGCCCGCTTCCTCGGCGAGCGGCACGAGGATCGCGACATGCGCGAGCGTGAGCGCCGAGAGAAGCGGATCTCCCTCGCGACGGAGGATGGCGAGCGTTTCGTGCGAGGTCTCGGGCGCGGGGGGCAGTCCGAGCGCGATCGCGAGGGCGTTCACCGCGATCGCGAGCGTGGCGACGAGCGGAAGGACGAGCGCGAACGCGACCGCGCCCTCGAGGAGGGCGCGCGGCGCGGCGGTCGCGGCGCGGGGCGCGCGCGCGACCAGCGCCGAGCGGAGGACGGCGACGGCGAGCGCGATCTGCGCGGCGTTCATGGCGGCGCCGCGCGCGAGGCGGCCGAACGGACCATCGGCGAGCCCCGTCGGAAGGAGCGCCGCCGCCGCGATCGCGCCGACGCTTCCCGCGAGGATGAAGCCGAACATCGCCGCGAGACCGATCGCGGGATCGCGCGGCAGGGCGCCCGCGGGAATGCGCGGGAGTCGGCGCCAGTCGGGGCGCCGTGCGAGGATGGCGGCGGCCGCGATCGCGAGCGCGATCGGAAGGGCCGTCGCGAGCGTGTTCGCGAGGGGCGCCGACGCGCCGGGCGACGGCGGGGACATGCCCTCGGTCGCGGTGGTGCCGCGCGTCGGCTCGGCTTCCCGAGAAGCGGCGTCCCGTAGATCCGCATCCCGCGAATCGGCGTCCCGCCTCGCGTCCGATGCGGCGTCCGCAGCCATCCCTTCCTCCGACAACGCCTGAAGGCGGTCCGTCGACGCGACGATGGAGAAGGGGCGGATACAGTGCATCGGCGCGGTCCGCGACGACGCGCGGCGCGGGGCTTTATACGGCATGCAGGCGGTTCTGAAGGACATCCTCGAACACAAGGCGATCGAGGTCGCCGAGGCGAAGGCGCGCGTGCCCCTCGACGAGCTCAAGGAGCGCATCGCCGAGCTCGGCCGTCCGCGCAACTTCTTCCAGGCCGTCGTCGACCGTCGCCATCCGAACGCGACGCACGCGATCGCCGAGGTGAAGCGCATGAGTCCGTCGGCGGGCGTGATCCGCGAGGACTTCGATCCCGTCGCGATCGCGCGCGCCTACGCCGAGAACGGCGCCGCCGCGATCTCGTGCCTCACCGACGAGCGCTTCTTCGGCGGGCGTCTCGAATACATCCATGCGATCCGCGACGCGGTGAAGCTGCCCGTCCTGCGGAAGGACTTCATCGTCGACCTCTACCAGGTGTGGGAGTCGCGCGCGGCGGGCGCCGACGCGATCCTCCTCATCGCCGAGGCGCTGCCCGAGCGCGACATCATCGACTTCCAGATCCTCGCGACCGAGCTCGGCATGACGACGCTCCTCGAGGTCCACGATGTCGATCATCTCCTGCGCGCGGTGAACATCGTGGGATTCCCGCACGCGAGCTACTCGCTCCTCGGGATCAACAACCGCGACCTGCGCACGATGAAGACCTCGATCGAGCACTCGATGCGCCTCGCGGAGATGCTCGAGGACACGAGCGTCCTCGTGAGCGAATCGGGCATCCGCACGCCCGAGGACCTCGCGCGCCTGCGTGCGCACGGCATCCACATCGTCCTCGTCGGCGAGCACCTGATGCGGCAGCCCGACCCTGGTGCCGCGCTGCGCGAACTGCTGGCGTGAGCGCGCGTCGGGCGTCCGACGGCGAGACGGCGGCTTGCAGCGGGCTGCCGATCGCGGCGCGATCCCGCTCGGCGTCGACCCGCGCCCGGCGGTACAGGGTTCGGCGTCCGCAGCCGCGACCGCGCCAGCGCGCCGGAACCGCCATGACTTCACGATGACGACGGTTGACCGCGAGGCGTTTGGCGACACACTCCGCGGTCGGTCCCGCGTCGGGCGCGTCGCTCGGTTCGCAGTCGGGTCCGATGGCGGGGTGCCTCGCGGAGGTCGCGCATGACGGCTCGAGATCGCAGGATGCACGGTCGGTGGACGCGGTCGTGGATCGATGGAATCCGCCGCGGCGGATCCGCGGCGGTCGGGCTCGTCGCGCTGGCGACGGCGGTCTCCGCGGCCGTCGGCGCCACGGGTGCGCCTGACGACATGCCCGAACGCCTGCGCAACCGGCTCATCAAGCGCGTCGCGCAGGTCGAGGTCGGCTTCCCCCTCACGCGTGGTTTCGCGATGCGCGTCGAGATTCCGGGCGTCGGCTCCTTCTCCCACGCCGAGGGCTCTTCTGATCCCTTCGGTCTCGAGCCGCTCGAGGTCGACGACATCCTGCGCATGGCGAGCGTCACCAAGACCTTCGCCGCGGTCGCCGTCCTCAAGCTCGTCGATCTCGGGCTCGTCGGCCTCGACGAGCCCGTCGTGAAGTTCGTGCCGGACTGCCCGAACGGCGCGGACATCACCGTGCGCGACCTGCTCGGCATGACCTCGGGACTCGCGAGCTACACCGATCAGCCCGAGCTCCTGACCGCGGCGCTTCTCGATCCGTCGGGATTCCGCGAGGAGGCGGTGGTTGCGGGGATCTGCGCGCTCGAGCCGGACGCCGCGCCGGGCAGCGAACGCGTCTACAACAACTCGGGCTACTACCTGCTCGGTCCGATCATCGAGGATGTGACCGGCGAGCCCTGGCAGGCGTGGGTGCACGCGAACGTGACCGCTCCGCTCGGCCTCTCCGACACGGTCATGCCCGTCGAGCCGACGCTTCCCGAGCGCGCGGTCGCGGGCTGGTTCCATCTCGAGGCGCCGCCGCGCGTCGGACTCGGGCCGTGGTGGGACCTCTCGACGCTCCATCCCGATTACGCGGGGACCGCCGGCTGCGGCTACTCGACGCTCGCCGATCTCTCGAGATGGCTCGACGCGCTCCTTTCGGGCGCGCTCCTCGCGCCCAAGACGCATGCGGCGCAGTTCACCCTCGAGCCGATCGACGACGACGAATACGAGGCCTATGGACTCGGCGTCGCTCGCTTCGGCCCGTGGGTCGGTCACACGGGCGTGACACTCGGGTCGTACGCGTGGATGCTCGAGCACGAGCCGACGGGCGCGCGACTCATCGCGTTCGTCGAATGCGGCAGCGCGCCGCCGCACATCGACCTCGACGGCATCGCGCGCGACCTGTCGAACTGGCCGCGGCTCACCGCCGATTGACCCGACGACCGCTCGGACCACCGACCTACGACAAGGCGCAGCGGAAGGAGCGGCCGCAGCCGCGGAGACCGCGAGCCACCGTTCGATAGCACCAGCGGGAGCGGCCGCAGCCACGACCGCTCAAGCACGCCGCGAAGACTGCAGCCCACCTCCGATCGCACCAGAGGGAGCGGCCGCAGCCGCGGAGACTGCGGGCCACCGTTCGATGGCACCAGCGGGAGCGGCCGCAGCCGCGAAGACTGCAGCCCACCTCCACGAGCACCAGAGGGAGCGGCCGCAGCCGCGGAGACTGCGGGTCACCGTTCGATGCCACCAGAGGGAGCGGCCGCAGCCGCGACCGCTTAAACGAAGAGCAGCCGCTCCGGCTTCTCGATCATGTCCTTGATGTGGACGAGGAAACCGACGGCTTCGGCGCCGTCGATGATGCGGTGGTCGTAGCTGAGCGCGAGGTACATCATCGGACGCAGCGCGATCTGGCCCGGGTTGCGCGGGTCCTCGACGGCGCGCTTCTTGATCGCGTGCATGCCGAGGATCGCCGACTGCGGCGGGTTCAGGATCGGCGTCGACATGAGCGAGCCGTACACGCCGCCGTTCGAGATGGTGAAGGTGCCGCCCGTCATCTCGTCGACGCCGAGCTTGCCCGCCTTCGCGCGCACCGCGAAGTCCTTGATCGCGCTCTCGATGCCCGCGAAGGACATGCTCTCGGCGTTCCGGAGGACCGGAACCACGAGGCCCTTCTCGGTGCCGACCGCGACGGCGACGTCGCAGTAGTCGTGGTGCTCGATCTCCATCGCGGCGCCCTCGCCCGCGATGTACGCGTTCACGCGCGGATACTTGCGCAGCGCGCTCGTCGCCGCCTTCACGAAGAAGCTCATGAAGCCGAGGCCGATGCCGAACTGCTTCTCGAACGCGTCCTTGTGCTCGCCGCGCAGGCGCATGACCTCGGTCATGTCGCACTCGTTGAAGGTCGTCAGCATCGCGGCCGTGTGCTGCGCGTGGACGAGGCGCTCGGCGATCTTCTGACGGAGCTTCGTCATCTTCTCGCGACGGACGCCGCGGCTTCCCGCGGGGATCGCGGCGGGCGCGGGCGCGGCGGCGGACGCCGACGGCTTCGACTCGGTGACGGTGACGGCGGTGGAGGCGGCGGTCGCGCGGGGCGCGCTCGCGGCGAGGACGTCGTCCTTCATCACGCGGCCCGACGGACCGCTTCCCGCGACCTGCGCGAGATCGACGCCCTTCTCGGCGGCGACCTTCTTCGCGACGCTCGAGGCGCGGACGGTGCCTTCGGCCGGCGCCGCCGCGGCGACGGGCTCGGCCGCCTTCGCGGCGGGCGCGTCCTTCGCGCCAGCGGGCTTCTTCGCCGAGACATCGACCGACGCGACCACCGTGCCGACGCCGATCGCGTCGCCCTTGTCGACGACGATCTTCAGCGCGCCCGCGGCGGGCGCGCGCAGTTCGAGCGTCGCCTTGTCGGACTCGATCTCGGCGAGGAGGTCGTCCTTCTCGACGAAGGTCCCGTCCTCGACGAGCCATCCGCTCAGCGCCACTTCGGTGATCGATTCGCCCGGCGAGGGGATCGTGATGTCCACGGCCATGTCAGTCGGTCCTTCCGCGCGCCTCGCGCGCGAGTGTTCCCAGTCTCGCCTCGGGCGCGGCGACTCGCCGCGACCCGGGCACGGCGCAGGTCACTTCTGCGCCTTCTCCTTCTTTCCACCGGGTCCGCCCGCTGGCCCGTCGCCCTCCTTCGCGGCGCCGATCGCCTCGGTGAGGATCTTGTCCTGCTCGATCGCGTGCTGCTTCTGGCTGCCGACGGCGGGGCTCGCCGAATCGGGCCGCCCGACGTAGTCGACGGCGATGCCGAGGAGTTCGCGCAGTTGCGCCGAGGCGAAGCGGTACGCGCCCATGTTGCGCGGCTCCTCCTGGCACCAGACGAAGCGCTTCGCGTTCGGATAGGTCGCGAGCACCTTCGAGAGCGCGCCGTCGGGGAACGGATAGAGCTGCTCGAGGCGCACCACCGCGGTCGTGTCCTGTCCGCTCTTCTCGCGCTGCGCGGCGAGCTCGTGGTAGATCTTGCCCGTGCAGAGGACGACCTTGTTCACGCCCTCGGCGTGCTCGGCCGCGAGACCGACATCGGGCAGCACCTGGCGGAAGTGGCCGTGGACGAGCGCCTCGATGCGGCTCTGCGCCGCGGGAAGGCGCAGCATCGACTTCGGCGTCATCACGACGAGCGGCTTCCGGAACGGCTGCTTCACCTGCTTGCGGATGAGGTGGAAGATCTGCCCCGTCGTCGTCGGGTAGACGACCTGCATGTTGTCGTCGGCGCAGAGCTGGAGGAAGCGGTCGAGCCGCGCGCTCGAGTGCTCGGGGCCCTGGCCCTCGTAGCCGTGCGGGAGGAAGAGCGCGAGGCCCGTCGCGCGCTTCCACTTCGCCTCGCCCGAGGCGATGAACTGGTCGACGAGGACCTGCGCGCCGTTCGCGAAGTCGCCGAACTGCGCCTCCCAGATGACGAGCATCTTCGGGTCGCCGAGCGAGTAGCCGTACTCGAAGCCGAGGACGGCGCTCTCGGTGAGCGGCGAGTTGTGCACGCAGAAGCGCGCCTGACCCTCGGCGAGCGCGTTGAGCGCGATGTGCTGCTCGCCCGTCTCCTGGCAGGTGACGGCGCAGTGGCGGTGGCTGAAGGTGCCGCGCTCGACATCCTGGCCCGAGAGGCGGATCGGGTGCCCCTCGACGAGGAGCGAGCCGTAGGCGAGGAGTTCGGCGAGCGACCAGTCGATGGTGCCCGACTCGATCGCGCCGCGGCGGCCCTCGAGGATGCGCGCGATGGTCTTGTGCGCCGAGTGCTCGTTGGGAAGCTCGCCGAGCTTGGTCGCGATCCCCGCGAGCCGCTCCTGCGCGACGCCCGTGTCGACGGGCTCGTGCGAGTACTGCGAGGTGATGCCGCTCCACACCGCCTTGAACGGGTCGATCAGCGGATCGACCGGCGACTTCTTCGCGGCCGTCTGCGCCTGGTCGAGCAGGTCGTTGCGGGCGGCGAGCATCGCCTCGACCTCGTCGTCGGTCACGACGCCCTCGGCGACGAGTCGCGCGCGGTAGGTGCGGAACGCGGTCGGCGCCTTCTTCACGCGCCTGTAGAGGACCGGCTGCGTGAACATCGGCTCGTCGGTCTCGTTGTGCCCGTTCTTCCGGTAGCACCACATCTCGACGACGATGTCGTGGCCGAACGCCTGGCGCCACTCGATCGCGAGCATCGCGGCCCACGCGCACGCCTCGGCGTCGTCGCCGTTGACGTGGAGGACGGGGCAGTCGTAGCCCTTCGCGGAATCGGTGCAGTAGGCGCCGCTGAAGGTGTCGCGCGGGTTCGTCGTGAAGCCGACCTGGTTGTTCACGACGACATGCACCGTGCCGCCGACGGTGTAGCCGTCGAGGTGCATCATGTTGAGGCACTCGGTGACGATGCCCTGACCGGGGAACGCCGAGTCGCCGTGGATGAGGACGGGAACGACGGCCTTGCGCGTCTCGTCCTTCAGGAGCCGCTGCTTGCCGCGCGCGCGGCCCATCACGACCGAGTTCACGAACTCGAGGTGCGACGGATTCGCCGCGAGGACGACATGGAGCCGCTGACCGGTCGAGGTCGTGTGCTCGTTCGAGTACCCCATGTGGTACTTCACGTCGCCGCCGCCCGAGGCGAACGCGGCGGTCCACGCCTCGTCGAACTCGGTGAAGATGCGCGCGAGGTCCTTGCCGACGATGTTCGCGAGGACGTTGAGGCGTCCGCGGTGCGCCATGCCGAACATGAACTCGCTGACGCCGAGCGCGGGGCCCGCCTCGACGATCGTGTCGAGGATCGGGATGAGCGATTCGCCGCCCTCGAGGCCGAAGCGCTTCTTCCCGACGTAGCGGTTCGCGAGGAAGGTCTCGAAGCTCTCCGCCTCCATCAGCTTCGCGAGGAGGCGGCGCTTCGTCTCGGCGCCGAGCGCGGGGCGGCTGCGCGCGGCCTCGAGCCGCTTCGCGAGCCACGCGCGGCGCTCGGCCGAGCGGATGTGCATGTACTCGACGCCGATCGGGCCGCAGTAGGTCGCCTCGAGGCAGGCGACGATCTCGGAGAGGGGCGACGGGTTGTCGAGGGGGAGCGTGCCCGGATCGAAGGCGCGCGCGAGCGCGTCGTCGCCGAGGCCGACCGCCTCGAGGGTGAGGTCGTCGGGGAAGGGGCGCGTCGTTCCGAGCGGATCGAGCTGCGCGGCGAGGTGGCCGAAGGTGCGGTAGCGGAGGATGAGCTCGTCGACCTTGCGCTGGTCGGGATCGAGGCCGCCCGCGCGTGCGGTGGCGATCGATGTCGACGCGGGGGCCGAGGCGGGAGCCGCCGTGCCGGCCGCGCCCTCCGTCGACAGGCCGAGCTCGAAGCCGAGGAAGAACTGCCGCCACTCGGGCGAGACCGAGGCGGGATCGGCCTTGAACTCCGCGTAGAGCGCCTCGACGAAGTCGGGCTGCCAGCCGTTGACCGACTGGGGTGCGTGAGGATGAGAGCCGTCCGCGCTGGGACCCGATGGGGCCATCTGGATGAACTCCTGGCTGGAACGCTCGAGTGGTTCCGCTGCGAGTCGCGCGCGAGTGCGGTGCCGGCCTTCGGCGCGCATCGCGCAAGGGAGGCATTGTAGGGGGGGCGCGCGTCAATTTCAGCGCGTGTCGTCGCGGTTCGGGCGCGGGTGCGGCGGCGGACTTCTCCGAGGCCGTGCCGCTCCATCGCCGTGCCGCGCCATGCCCTCACCGCGCCATGGCCTCGCCGCTCCATGCCCTCGCCGCTCCATGCCCTCGCCGCTCCATGCCCTCGCCGCTACATGGCCGCGATCGCATCGACATCGACCGCGAGCTCCTCACCGAGCTTGAGGAGCCCGCGGCTGCGTGCCTCCGCGAGGACGCGCGAGATCTCGGCGGGACTGTCGGCGAGGAGCTCGATCTGCTGGCGGTACTTGCCGGCGATGCGGGCGATCGCGCAGGGCGTCGGACCGCGGACCTCGGCGACGCCCGAGAACGAGCGGAGCGCGGCGGCGAGGTCCGCGGCGCGCGTCGCGCATTCGCGTTCGCCGGGATGCCGCATGATGAGGCGCGCGAGGCGGCGGTAGGGCGGCAGGCCGAAGGCCCGTCGATCGGCGAGTTCCGCGGTCGCAAACGCCTCGAAGTCGTGCGCCGCGGCGAGGCGGATCGCGGGCGTCTCGGGCTCGAAGCTCTGGATGATCGCCTGTCCGGGCTCGGCACCCCGGCCCGCGCGGCCCGAGACCTGCGAGACGAGCTGGAAGGTGCGCTCGCCCGCGCGGAAATCGGGCATGGCGAGGGCGGTGTCGGCGGAGACGACCCCGACGAGGCGGACGTTCGGGAAGTCGAGGCCCTTCGCGATCATTTGCGTTCCCATGAGGACCTTCACCTCGCCCCTCCCGAAGCGCTCGAGCGCGTCGTGGAAGTGGGCGGCGGTCTGCATGGTGTCGCCGTCGACCCGCAGGAGGGTCTCGCCCTCGACGAGCGAGGGGAAGAGGCGCGTCAATTCCTCCTCGACCCGTTGGGTGCCGAGGCCGAAGACGGTCACGCCCTTGCCGCATTCGGGGCAGCGGGTCGGCAGGAGCTGCTCGGCGAGGCAGTGGTGGCAGCGGACGTAGCTGCGGCGGCCCGTCGGCACGGCGTCCATGTGGCAGACCATGCCCGCGTCGCACTCGCTGCAGGAGAGGGTCCAGCCGCAGCGCGGGTCGGTGCAGGCGATGTAGTTCGCGTAGCCGCGGCGGTTCAGGAGGAGGAGGACCTGCCCGCCCGCGCGGAGGGTCTTCTCCATGGAGGCGCGCAGCGTCGGGCCGATCAGGTTCACGCGGCGGTCGGAGATCTCGCGTCGTTCGGCGGCGAAGTCGACGACGCGCACCTTCGGGACGGAGAGGCCGGGCGCGCGCGTCGTGAGGCGGTGAAGCGACGAGACCCGCCGCTCGACCGCGTTCGCCCAGCTCTCGAGGCTCGGCGTGGCGCTCCCGAGGACGACGGGGCAGCCCGCGAGCTGCGCGCGGCGGATCGCCGAGTCGCGGCCGTGGTAGCGGGGGGCCGAGTCCTGCTTGTAGCCGGGCTCGTGCTCCTCGTCGACGACGACGAGCCCGAGCGTGCCGTCCGGGATCGGCGCGAAGATCGCGCTGCGCGCGCCGACGACGACATCGGCGCCGCCCTCGGCGAGCAGCGTCCACTGCTGGTTGCGCTGCGCCTCGGTGAGGCCCGAATGGAGGACGGCGACCTTCGCGTGGGCGAGGCGCGCGGCGATGCGGCCGACGGTCTGCGGCGTGAGCGAGATCTCGGGGACGAGGAGGATCGCGCGCGTGCCGCGGCGGACGCACTCCTCGAGGAGCCGGATGTAGACCTCGGTCTTGCCCGCGCCGGTGACGCCGAAGAGGAGGTGCTGGGCGAAGCGGCCGA
The DNA here is from genome assembly GCA_046047955.1 of Planctomycetota bacterium. Classification (GTDB taxonomy): domain Bacteria; phylum Planctomycetota; class Phycisphaerae; order Phycisphaerales; family SM1A02; genus QWPT01. The sequence continues at coordinate 1,763 of JBJOHC010000019.1, read as the reverse complement.
AATCGCGGGAAATCGCGGTGATCGCGGCCTGCTGCTCGGCGGTCGGGACGGGCGCGGGCGCGACATTCCCCGCGCGGGCGATGAAGCCCGCCTCGACGGCGGTCTTCCGCGTCGCGACGAGGTGGCCCGAGGCGACGAGGCGCTTGAGTGGTTCGAGCGAGGCGTAGCCCGCGGCCTTCGCGAGGTCGGCGAGCTCAACGGGGCGGGTCGGGAGCGTCGCGAGGACCTCGAGCGCCTCGCGCTGGCGCTTCGTGATCTTCGCGTCGGGGGGCGTGGGCGCGAGGTCGACGAGCGTCTTCTCGACGCGGCCGATCGACTTCCGCACCGCGGCGGGCAGGATCGACGCGAGCGTCATTCCGATCGGGCAGGCGTAGTAGGCGCTGATCCAGCGGGCGAACTGGACGAGTTCGCCGGGAAGGACGACGCCCGACGGGTCCTGCGCGAGGAGGGGCTTGATCTTCGCGCGCGGGATGCCGGGGTCCTCGCCGGCGGCGAGGCGGCGGACGATCCAGCCGGCGGTCGGCGTCTCGCCGCGCCCAAGCGGCACCTCGACGCGCGCGCCCTCGGGGAGATCGGCGAGCGCGGGCGGCAGCGCATAGGTCAGGCCGTCGGGAGAGCGGTCGACGGCGCGCTCGACGGCGACGACGACGAGTGGACTGTCGTCGGCGAGGAGCGAGGACGCGAAGAGCGACACGGGGGGAGGCTAGCGAAGGAGGGCGCGAGGCGGTGCGAAGAGTCGCGCGGCGCGCGGGCCCCCGAGTGGGCTGGGGATGAGGTCAGGAGCCGGTCCGAGGACGGATCGCGGTTCGTTCCTGACGGTGGGTTCATGACGGCCGGTTCATGGGGGCTGGTTCATGGGAGCTGGTTCATGGGGGCCCCCCGACACGCCTCTCCCCGACCCATCCATCTCCGTACCCGGTACGTACCGTGTACCTGCCTGTCCCCAGGCGGGTCCCAGCCGGACACTCGTAAACCCATGTCTCAGAAGTCGTTGCGGTGTACCCGCTTGTACCCGCTTGGTGCCAGGAAGCTGAACGGTCGGGGGCGGGTACGGGTTCGAGGGTGGGGGCGACGCGGGGACGAACGCCACCCACCCCGCACCCCGCCATCGAGGCGCCGCCCCTACGCCAGCACCCCGTCCACCACCCGCCCCGCGATATCCGTCAGCCGGTAGTGCCGCCCCTGGTAGCGGTAGGTCAGCCGCTCGTGGTCGACCCCGAGGAGGTGGAGCATGGTCGCGTGCAGGTCGTGGACATGCACGCCGCCCTCGACCACCGAGTAGCCGAAGTCGTCGGTCGCGCCGTGCACATGCCCCGCCTTCACCCCGCCGCCCGCCATCCAGAGCGAGAAGGCGCGCGGATGGTGGTCGCGGCCGTAGTCGTTCGCCGTCATCCGCCCCTGGCAGTACGCGGTGCGGCCGAACTCGCCGCCCCAGACGACGAGCGTGTCCTCGAGGAGCCCGCGCCGCTTGAGATCCGTCACCAGCGCCGCCGACGCCTGATCGGTCTGCGCGCACTGCCGTGTGATGCCACCCGGCAGTCCGCCATGCTGGTCCCAGCCCTGGTGGAAGAGCTGCACGAAGCGCACGCCGCGCTCGACGAGCCGCCGCGCGAGCAGGCAGTTCGCGGCGAAGGTGCCGGGATCGCGCGAGCCCGGTCCGTAGAGCTCGAAGGTCTCGTCCGACTCGCCCGCGAGATCGGTCGCCTCGGGCACGCTCGTCTGCATGCGGAAGGCCATCTCGGCCTGCGCGAGGCGCGCGTCGA
>JBJOHC010000018.1:0-6986 GCA_046047955.1 Planctomycetota bacterium | reverse complement strand
GAAGCGCGCGATTCGCACAGGGAAGAACGCAAGGGCCGAACGCAAGGGCCGAACGCGAGGGCCGAACGCGAGGGCCGCCGCGCGCTTCTCATCGAAGGTTCGCTCGACTCGCGCTCACCGCGAGGTCGAGCGCCAGAGCCCGCGCGCGCCGACGATCCAGCCGAGGAATCCGATCGCGACGAGCACCGCGAGCGGCGCAAGCTGCTCGGCGACGGGCGTGTCGCGCCAGAACGGCCCCTCGATCGCGGCGACGGCCCAGCGGAACGGGCTGCCGTAGCTGAGCGTGCGCAGGAAGGGCGGCATGAAGAAGAGCGGGATCGTGCCGCCGCCGACGAGGGCGAAGATGAGGATGGCGCCGCGGCCCGCGCCGTCGGCCTCGGCCTCGGTGCGGCAGAGGCCGGCGATCAGCATGGCGAGGCCCGCGAAGGCGAAGGCGCTCGCCGTGCAGGCGAGAAGAAGCATGGCGGGCTGCGCGATCGTCGATCCGAAGCCGACGACGGCGAGCGCGACGAGGAGCGCCTGCACCGCCATCGCCGCAACGAAGCACGCGAGGCCCTTGCCCGCGAGGACGGTGCCGATCGTGATCGGTGCGAGCGTGAGGCGGACGAGCGTGCCGCGCGCGCGCTCGCGGACGAGGCTCGCGGCGAACGCGGCGACGCAGCCGGCGAGGCCCCAGACCGCGCCCTGCGGAAAGGTCACATCGAAGGAACTGCGGGGGCGGCCCGTGCGCGGCGGGAGTTCGTCGATCGTGACCGCGATGGGCGACCAGGCGCGGGTGGGGGCGGTCGTCGGGGCGGCGGTCGGTGTGGTCGTCGGTGTGGTCGACGGCGCTGTCGTCGGTGTTGTCGTCGGTGTTGTCTTTTGGAGTTCGGCTGCGTTGCGGGTCGGCTGCGTCGTGCCGTCGGAGCCGGCTGTGGATGCGGATGAACGGGAGGCGTCCGATGCGGGCTCCGCATCGGCCTTTCCATCGGGGTCTCCAGCCTGTGTTCCACCGCTCGTCGCGTCGACTTCCCCGTCGCCAGATTCGTCCCCAGCTTCGTCGCCCGACTCGCCGCCCGCCGCCTCCTTCGCCTCCGCCGCATTCGCCCGGACGAACGCCTCGGCGGCGGTGATGAGCCCGGTCGCGGCGAGCCGCTGCGTCATGCCGAGGTCGCGCGCGTTCGCGAGGCCCGCGCGCGCGTTCGCGAGCATGCGCGACATCGCGTCGGCGTCGGCGAAGAGGGTCGGGAACTGGCGGAAGACGAGCTCGTTCAGCTTGCCCTCGATGAGCGCCGCCTCGGCCCTGCGCGACGGATCGACGACGGCCTCGACGGGGATGCCGCGCCCGTTGAAGAGCTGGTCGACGCCCGCGCCGAGCGCCTCGGGCAGGATCACCGCGGCGGTCGCCTTGCCGGCGCGGACGGCGTCGGTCGCGGCGGCGCGGTCGGCGTGGCGCGTCACGGTGAAGGCGGCGTCGGCGGCGAGCGCGTCGGCGAGGCGCGCGGCGAGCGGCGCGTCGCTCTCGACGACGAGGGCGAGCGCGATCGCGCCGCGTCCGCCGCCACCACCCCCACCGAAGACCATGCCGAAGAAGATGGCGATGACGATCGGGAACAGGAAGGTGAAGAAGACCTCGCCCTTGTCGCGGAAGAGAAGGCGCAGGTCCTTGCCGGCGATGGCGAGCGTGGCCCTCATTCGCGCAGGCTCCTTCCCGTGAGCGAGAGGAAGACGGTCTCGAGGTCGGCGCGCTCGACGCGGACGCCGGTGACGCCGCCCGTCGCGAGCTGGCGCGAGACCTCGGCGACGGGGTCGTCGGCGAGGATGGTCGTCGCGGCGCCGTCGCGCTCGACGGTGACGACCGCGCGGCCGCCGTGGCGGGCGACGAGTTCGGAGACGGTGCCCTGGTCGAGCATCCGGCCGTGATCGACGATGCCGACGCGGTCGCAGAGGCGCGCGGCCTCCTCCATGTAGTGGGTCGTGTAGACGACGGTGCGGCCCGCCGCGGCGAGATCGCGGACGAGTTCGAGGATGCTGTGGCGCGACTGCGGATCGACGCCCGCGGTCGGCTCGTCGAGGAGGACGAGCTTCGGATCGTGGACGAGGGCGGCCGCGAGGTTCAGGCGCCGCTTCATGCCGCCCGAGAAGCCCGCGACGCGGTCGTCGCCGCGCGCATCGAGGCCGACGCGCTCGAGCAGTTCGCCCGCCCGGCGGCGCGGCTCGGCGATCCCGTGGATCCGCCCGAGGAAGACGAGGTTCTCGCGCGCGGTGAGGTCGGCGTAGAGCGTGACCTCCTGCGGCGCGAGGCCGAGATGGCGCCGCACCTCGGGCGCGCGCGGCGATCCGAGGCCGAGGAGATCGACCGAGCCCGAATCGGGGGCGAGGAGGCCGGTGGTGATGGCGATCGTCGTCGACTTGCCCGCGCCGTTCGGGCCGAGGAGGCCGTAGATCTCGCCTTCGCGCACCTCGAGGTCGAGGCCGTCGACGGCGGTGGTCGCGCCGAAGCGCTTGCGGATGTCGCGCAGGACGAGCATGGGCGGCGCAGGCTAGCGGCGCGTGCGCGCACGGGTGGGTCGGCGTGCGCCCGATTGTCGGAGAATCGGCGCGCGATCCACGGTGCGCGTGGAGGATGCGCGCGACGGCGCGGGGCGCGGTCCGGCGCGGTGGAGCGGCGAGGCCGTGAAATGGGCGCCGCGTGCACGGCGCGCGCCGACCTCTGCTAGGTTGCGCGCCATGGCGAAGGCCTACACGCCCGGACTCAAGGTCTCGGCACGCGCGAACTACCGCGCGCGGCGGCTGCTTCCCGTTCGCGGCGAGGTGCTCGTCGCGAAGGGCGACCGCGTGCGCGCGCGCGATGTGGTGGCGCGGGCGCTTCTCGATGGCGACATCGTGCCGGTGCCCGTGGCGTCCCTCCTCGGTGTTCCCGCGGGGGATGTTCCGGGGCTCATGCTCGTCGCGGTGGGCGACGCGGTGCGCGAGGGACAGCCGATCGCCCGCTCGAAGGGCATCTTCGGCTTCGGCAAGAAGGAACTCGCCTCGCCGGCCGCGGGCACGGTCGAGAGCGTGAGCGCGACGACGGGCCAGCTGATCCTGCGCGGTACGCCGCTCGCGGTCGAGGTGAAGGCGTATGTCGACGGCACCGTGACCGAGGTGACCGAGGGCGAGGGCGCGACGGTCGAGACCGACGCCGTCTTCATCCAGGGGATCTTCGGGATCGGTGGCGAGACGATCGGCCCCGTCGTGATCGCGGCGAGCCGGCACGACGAGCCGCTCGAGGCCGCGCGGATCCGCGCCGAGATGAAGGGCGCGGTCGTCGTCGGCGGCGCGCGCATCACGGCCGGCGCGGTGAAGGCCGCGCGGGAGGCGGGCGTCGCGGCGCTCGTCGCGGGCGGGATCGACGACGCGGACCTCCGCGACATCCTCGGCTACGACCTCGGCGTCGCGATCACGGGGAGCGAGCGGATCGGGCTGACGATCGTCGTGACCGAGGGATTCGGCGACATCGCGATGGCCGAGCGGACCTTCGCGCTCCTTTCGGGCTGCGCGGGCCGCGAGGCGAGCGTCAACGGCGCGACCCAGATCCGCGCGGGCGTGATGCGACCCGAGATCGTCGTGGTGCGGCGACCCGACGATCCCGTCCCCACCGAAGGCGCGCGTCCCGAGGAGGGACTCCTCGAGATCGGCACGCAGGTGCGGCTCATCCGCGACCCCTATTTCGGAGCGCTCGGCACGGTGTCGGCGCTCCCGAGCGAGCCGGCGGTGCTCGGCTCGGGTTCGAAGGCGCGCGTCCTCGAGGTCGTGCTCGGCGACGGCCGTCGCGTGACGGTGCCGCGCGCCAACATCGAGTTGATCGAGACCTGAAGGGCGTCCGCGCGCGGCGAGACGCGCGCGGATCGCACGGCGGAACGCCGCCGCACGGACGCCGCCGGTCCACCATGCCTCCGACGGGCTCCGTCTCCCGCCGGCCGGACAAGGACCACCCGGCATGCACGCGGGCCGCGGGTCGCATCCCACGGTCAGCCTCCACGGCCGCCACCGGGGGCCACAACCGAAGTTCCAGTCGACGACCTCGTCGACGACCCGTGAGAGGGTTCAAGCAAGAGCAGAGTCCCACGGCCCAGCGCATGACCGCCCCGATCGCACACCCGACGGGTCTGCACGCGCCCCCGCCGACCTTCCGCAGCACGGCCTCCCGCCTCATGACCTTCCGATCATGAACACCGAAGACACCTCCGCCACGCTCGCCGACGGCCTCGCGACCGGCGGCACCGACCCTGCGATCGCCGACGCGGCCACGGCCGCGATCGCGTGGTTCGACGGTTCGCGCCTCGGACTCCTGATCGTCCTCCTCCTCGTCTGCGGCGCGGTGATCGCGTGCATCTGGCGCGCGCGCACGGGCCGACCCGTGCGCATCCGCCGGATCGCCGCGCTCGAGGCGGTCGACGAGGCGGTCGGGCGCGCGACCGAGATGGGACGCCCCGTCCTCTTCGTCCCGGGGATCATGGACATGAACGAGATCCAGACCGTCGCGGGGGTCACCGTGCTCGGCCGCGTCGCGACCACCGCGGCCGAGTACGACGCCGAACTCGAGGTCCCGACCGCCCGTTCGCTCGTCATGACCGCCGCCCGCGAGACGGTGCAGGCCGCGCACTTCGCGGCGGGCCGGCCCGAGACCTACAACCCGAACGCGATCAACTACATCACCGACGAGCAGTTCGGCTACGTCGCCTACCTGAGCGGCAAGATGGTGCGCGAGAAGCCCGCCGCGTGCTTCTACATGGGCGCCTTCTACGCGGAGAGCCTCGTTCTCGCGGAGAACGGCAATTCGATCGGCGCGATCCAGATCGCGGGCACCGCCGAACCGTCGCAGCTGCCCTTCTTCGTGGCGGCGTGCGACTACACCCTCATCGGCGAGGAGTTCTTCGCCGCGAGCGCCTACCTCTCGGGCGAGCGCGACCAGCTCGGCTCGATCCAGGGTCAGGATCTCGGCAAGCTGCTCGCGGTCGTCCTGATCCTCGTCGGCGTCGGACTGGCGACCGCGGCGTCGATCGCCCCCGAGTCGTCCCTCGCCGGCGCGTGGGACGGCTTCCGAAACGCACTGGGCGGCTGAGCCGCCGACGCGCCCGCGGGCGATCGGCTTCCGGAGCGGTCTCCGCAGCGACTGACCGAGCAACGCCTCCGCGACGCATCGAGCGCACCGCCGAGCGAGGCCCAGAGCGAAACCCAGAGCGAAACCCAGAGCGAAGTCCCGAGCGAGACAGCGAGCGAAACCCCAAGCAGAGACCCGAGCGAGACAGCGAGCGAACGAGCGAGCCCAAACCGCCGCCATCCCGCCCACCCCGAGCCCGAACCCATGCTCCAGCGGACCGTCCCCATCCTCATCCTCGGCCTGACCGGCGCGGTGCTGGTCGTCGCCTACTTCATCCCGCCGCTCAAGGGCTGGGGCGAGTCGGTGGTCGACTGGTTCAACATCCTCGCGGCGGTCGCCTTCATCCTCGGCGCGGGGAATCTCCTCGCGGTCAACCTCGAGAAGATCTCGTCGCGGCGACCGGGCTGGGCGTACGCGGCGATCACGCTCATCTCGTTCGCGGCGATGCTCGTCTTCGGACTCACGAAGACGGGCGCGGTCCCGAACGCGGCGCATCCCGACGTCCACCTCGCGGGCGCGTACGAGACGACCCAGTCGCCCTTCGGATGGATGTACGAGTACGTCCTCGCCCCGCTGACGGCGACGATGTTCGGGCTCCTCGCGTTCTATGTCGCGAGCGCCGCCTTCCGCGCCTTCCGCGCGAAGAACCTCGAGGCGATCCTCCTCCTCGGGACGGCGTTCATCATCCTCCTCGGCCGCACCGCGGCGGCGACGATCCTCACGGGCTGGATTCCCGAGGACAGCGTCTTCGCCTTCCTCCGCCTCGACCGCGTGACCGTCGCCGTGACCGAGGTCGTCTCGACCGCGGGCATGCGCGCGATCCTGATCGGGATCGCGCTCGGCGTCGCGGCGACGAGCCTGCGGCTCATCCTCGGCATCGACCGGAGCTACCTCGCCAAGCGCTGAGCGGCGCACTGGAACGGAACGGACCACGATGCACGGCGAACCCCCCATGGACTCCTCCCTCCGCGCGCGACTCGCGCGCCTCGCCGGCATCGACCGCCGGTGGATCTTCCTCGCGATGGGCCTCTCGGTCGCGATCCCCATCCTGCTCAAGCTGCGCTTCCCCGAGGTGCCGGGCCCGATGGCGACGGCGACCTTCGACGCCATCGAGGCGATTCCCGAGGGATCGACCGTCCTCCTCGCCTTCGACTACGACCCCGCGAGCGAGGGCGAGCTCCAGCCGATGGCGAACGCGATGGTGCATCACTGCGCCTCGCGCGGGCACCGCATCGTCTTCATGGCGCTCTGGCCCCTCGGGCAGGCCATGGCGGACGACACCATCAAGTCGGTGCTCCTGCCGTTCCACCCGTCGTACGAGTACGGCCGCGACTACATCCAGCTCGGCTACAAGGCGGGGAACGAGGGCGTCATCAAGCTGATGTCGACGAACATCCCCCAGGCCTACGCGGCCGACCAGAAGGGCACGCCGCTCGCGCAGCTTCCGCTCGGCGAGTCGCTCGCCGACCTGCGCGACTTCGACCTCGTCGCCACGATCTCGGCGGGCTATCCCGGGGCGAAGGAGTGGGTCCAGTACGCGAAGAGCGCGCTGCCCGGCGCGTTCACCCTCGTCTGCGGATCGACGGGCGTGCAGGCCAACCAGCTCTTCCCGTACTACCCGAAGCAGCTCGAGGGCATGCTCGCCGCGGTCAAGGGGGCCGCGGAGTACGAGGTGCTCGTGACGGGCAGGTATCCCGTGGCGGAGAACGCCGAGCGCTTCGAGGAGGGCCGGCGGCGCATGGGGCCGCAGCTCGTCGCCCACCTCCTGATGATCGCCCTGATCCTGCTCGGGAACCTGTCGATGTTCGCGGCGCGCGGACTGAACGGAGGCCGACGATGAACGCGGATTCGACCACGCGCG
>JBJOHC010000017.1:0-2861 GCA_046047955.1 Planctomycetota bacterium | reverse complement strand
CGAGTCGATGACCGAGCACGGCTTCCCGACGCGCGGCGAGGTGACCGACGCCGCCGACGCCGCGCGCGCCGACGCGGTCATGCTCGGCATCGGACCGTTCATGGTCGAGACGGTGCACTTCGCCGAGGACCTCCTCGGGCGCACGAAGCTCCGCCGCGCGCGCAGCCGCGCGCTCCTCACGGCGCTGCCGCGGGCGTGAGGCGCCGCGCCCACGCCCCGCGATCCGACCTCTGAAGAGGTCGGGCACCCACACCGCGCGCAGAAGGCGCGTCGATCACACCAGCCCGAACCGTGGTCCGTCGCCATTCGTGGGTGCCCGACGTCTTCAGACGTCGGCACACGGGACGCATCGATCACCGCGCCCACGCCGCTCGCCGAACCCGTCCGCCCCACCGCTACACTCCGCGCCATGGACGGAATTCCGCTCGTTCCACCCGCGATGCTCGCGTCGTTCCTCGTCGGCGGGCTCGTCGCCGGCGGGCTCGTCCTGATCGCGCCCGCGCTCTTCATCGTCGTGATCTACAACAATCTCCGTCGGCTCGAGGTGCGCGCGCGCAACGCGTTCAGCCAGATCGACGTGCAGCTCAAGCGGCGCTTCGACCTCATCCCGAACCTCGTCGAATCGGTGAAGGGCGCGATGGCGCACGAGCGCTCGACGCTCGAGGCGGTCATCGCCGCGCGGGCGCGCGCGGCGGGCGCGCTCGGAGTGGTCCATCAAGGCGCGATGGAAGGCGCGATGGGTGGCGCGATGGGCGTCGCCGCGATGGGCGCGCTCGCGAACGCGGCGGGCGCGCTCGACGGCGCTGTCGGCCGGCTCATCGGCCTCGTCGAACGCTATCCCGAACTCCAGGCCAACGAGAACGCGCTCGCCCTCCAGCAGGAGCTCGCGAGCACCGAGAACAGGATCGCCTTCGCGCGGCAGGCCTACAACGACGCGGTGATGCGGCTCAACGAGTCGATCGTCGTCTTCCCGTCGAGCCTCGTCGCGCGCTGGTTCCGGATCGGCGAGATGGGACTCTTCGAGGCGTCCGCGGGCGAGCGCGAGGCCGTCGCCGTCCGCTTCTGACCTCGCGACGCGTCGCGACGCGGAAAGGAACGCGCCATGCGCACCGACTTCTTCGAAAGCCAGGACCGCGCGCGCCGCCAGACGGGCCGCCTCGTCGGCTTCTTCCTCGTCGGCGTCGTCGCGACGATCGCCGCGATGTGGATCGTCGCCGCGCTTCTCCTCGGCGCGGGAAGCGGCGACTACGCGGGCGCGTTCACGAACCTGCCGCTCCTCGGCGGCATCACCGTCGTCATCGGCGGCATCGTCGGCGTGGTGACGCTCGTGAAGCTCGGGCAGATGTCGCAGGGCGGCGAGCAGATCGCGCGCATGCTCGGCGGCGAACCCATCCACCAGGGCACGCGCGACCGCGCCGAGCGCGAACTCCTTCACATCGTCGAGGAGATGTCGATCGCCTCGGGCGTGCCCGTGCCGCCCGTCTTCGTGATGGAGACGCGCGCGATCAACGCCTTCGCCGCGGGGCCCGATCCGTCGCGCTCGGTGATCGGCGTCACGCGCGGCTGCATGGAGCTCCTCACGCGCGACGAGCTGCAGGGCGTGATCGCCCACGAATACAGCCACATCTTCCACGGCGACACGCGCATCAACGCGCGCACGACCGCGGTGATCGCGGGAATCATGGCGGTCGGCACGCTCGGCTACGTGATCTTCCGCTACATCGGCCCGTCGGTCGCGCGCTCGGGCGGCGGACGGCAGAAGAACAATGGCGCCGCGATCGGAATCGGCCTGATCGCCGCGGGCCTCGCGATCTGGGCGATCGGCTCGCTCGGCATGCTCTTCGGAAGGCTCATCCAGGCCGCGATCAGCCGGCAGCGCGAGTTCCTCGCCGACGCGTCGGCCGTCCAGTACACGCGCAATCCCGACGGGATCGGCGGCGCCCTCGCGAAGATCCGCGACCACCATTCGGCGCGCATCGAGAGCCCGCGCGCGAGCGAGCTCAACCACTTCTTCTTCGCGTCGAGCCTCGACTCGCTGTTCGCGACGCACCCGCCGCTCGACGAACGCATCAGGCGGATCCGCGCGATGGGCGCGACCGCGCTCGATGCGCGCGAGGCGCGTCGCGAAGCGGGCGTCGCCGGACGCGCCGAGCGCGCGACGGACGGCGCGCCGCGGATCGGCGCGGGCGGCATTCCCGTCGCGGGCTTCGCCGCCGCCGAGGCCGTCGCGCGCGCGGGCACGCTCGACGCGGGCGCGATCGCGCGCGCGCACGCGCTGCGCGAGTCGCTCGCGGGCCCGCTCGAGACCGCGCTCCGCACGCCCGAGGGCGCGCGCGCCGTCTGCTACCTCGTCGCGCGCCGCCACGCGGGGCACGAGCGCTGCGACGCCGTCGTCGCCGAGCGCGACCGCGCGGCGTACGCGACCTACGCGGCGATCGCGACCGCCGTCGCCGCGCTTCCCGCCGACCGCCAGCTCGCCCTCGTCGATCTCGCGGCGCCCGCCCTCTTCGGACTCGGCGCCGCCGGATACCGCGGCTTCCGCGAGACGCTCGCCCTCGCGATCCGAAGCGACGGCCAGACCGACCTCCGCGAGTGGGCGCTCGCGAAGGCGCTCGAGCGGCATGTCGAGCGGCGCTTCGCGCGCACGCCCGCGAAGGCGAACGCGAGCCTCGCCCGCCACGCCGACGCGGTCCGCACCGTCCTCGCCCTCGCCGCGAGCGCGGGGCACGGCGAGGCCGACGCGCGCGAGGCGTTCGCGCGCGCCTACACCGTCCTCGGCCAGCCCGCGCCCGCGATGCCCTCCGCCGACCGCCGCACGCTCGACGCGCTCGACGCGGCGGTGCGCGAACTCGGCACGCTGA
>JBJOHC010000016.1:0-13842 GCA_046047955.1 Planctomycetota bacterium | reverse complement strand
CGGCAGGCGTTCACGCAGGCGTCGCTCCTCGCGCCCGTCGCGGGCGATCTGCCGCCCGTCGTGCGGCGCTACCGCGAACTCGCGCGCGAGGCGTACCGCTGGCACATCTCGCCCGAGGTCGAGGCGCGCGTCGCGCGCGCGGCGCGGGTGGCGCCCGTCGTCGAGACGGTGCGGGCGGCGGCGCTCGCCTTCGTCCGCGGGCGCGCGGCGGCGGCCGAGGGGATGTCGCGGGCGGCGCAGTTCCGCGCGATGCTCGCACTGCGGCGCGCGGGCGTGCGCGCGGCGGACTTCCACCGCTTCACGCTCCACCGCGTGCCCGCGCGCGAGCGGCCGTTCATCGTCAACTACCTCGAGGGGTCGCTCGTCCAGAAGTACCTCCACCGCGACGCCGACCGCCTCGCGGTCGACGACAAGCTGCGGCTCGCGGCGGCCGCGCGCGCGGCGGGGCTCGCGGTGCCGCCGATCGTGGCGACGGTCGCACCCGGCGACGACCCTGCGGCGCTCGCCGCGCTCCTGCCGCCGCGCGACCTCTTCGCGAAGCGCGTCGACTTCGGCTGGGGGATCGGCGCGATGCGGTTCGTCTGGGACGACGCGCGCGCGTCGTGGCGCGACGCGGAGGGCGTCGTGCGCGACGCCGGGGCGCTCGCGCGGCATCTCGTCGAAACGAGTGTGACGGGGCCGCTCGTCGTCCAGCCGCGTCTTGCGAACGGCGGCTCGGTCGCGGCGCTCACGCCGGGTGCGCTCGCGACGCTACGGATCGTCACGCTGCGCGCGCGGCGCGATTCGTCGCCCGAACTCCTCGGCGCCGCCCTCCGCATGCCCGTCGCCGCCGACGCGATCACCGACAACTTCGCGGGTGGCGGCGTGGCGGCGCCCGTCGTCGACGCGGCGGGCACGCTCGGCGCGGGCGCGACGAAGGCGAGCTTCACGCGCCGGCTCGCGGCGCATCCCGCGACGGGTGCGGCGATCGAGGGTCGCCGCATCGACGAGTTCCCCGCGGCGGTCGAACTCGCGACGCGCGCGCACGCGCTCTTCCCCGACATCCTCTCGGTCGGGTGGGATGTCGCGGTGACCGCCGACGGCCCCGTCCTCGTCGAGGGGAATGTCGCCTGGTGCCCCGAACTCATGCAGCAGACGAGCGGGCGGCCGCTTCTCCTCACGCCCTACGGCGAGGCGTGCGCGGCGCTCTGAGCGCGCGCGGGGCGCCGCATGTCGAAGGCGGGGGCGGCGTGGCGATCAGCGCGATCGCGGCGTCGAGACCTCGATCGAATAGACGCCCGACTGCGCGGTGACGAAGAGCGTCGTCCCGTCCTTCCCGCCGAGGCAGCAGTTCGAGGGCGCCTCGGGGAAGCGGATCATGCCGAGCGGCTGCCCTTCGGGCGAGAGGACGAAGATCGCCGCGCGCGCGGGAATCGCGACATAGATCCTGCCCTCGCGGTCGACGGTGAGGCCGTCGCCGCCGATCGTCTGCCGCGTGCCCGCGGGGATCTTGTAGAGGACGCGCCCCGCGCCGACCTTGCCGGGCCCTTCGATCGGGTACGCCATGATGTCGAGCGAGAGGTAGGGGACGACATAGAGCGTCTTTCCGTCGGGCGAGAGATGGATGCCGTTCGGGCCGCGGAGGGCGTCGTCGCGGAGGACTTCGATCGCCTCGCGGGGCGCGGGTGCGGGCGCGTCGGTCGTGCCCGCGCCGGTGCCTGACGCGTCGGTCGCGGTGGGCGCCCCGTCCTTCGTCGCGACGAAGTAGACGGCGTCGGGCGGCGCGTCGGCGCGGCGGCGGCCGAGGACGGGCGCGGTGAACCAGATGCCGCCCGCGTCGTCGACGACGAGGTCGTTCACGCGGCCGAGCGCGGTGCCCGACGGCTCGATCGCGGCGCGGCGATCGCAGACGGTGCGCAGCGCGCCGTCTTCGGGATTCACCGCGACGATCGCGCCCGCGCCGCCCTGGCAGCCGTAGAGCGTGCCGTCCTTCGCGACGAAGAGGCCGAAGACGTTCTTCACATCCTTCGCGACGATCTTCGCGCCCATCGGATCGACGCGGAGGATCTCGCTCGCGGGGATGTCGGCGAACCACACCGTGCCGTCGGGCGCGCACGCGGGCGCCTCGGTGAAGTTGTGTCCCTCCGACCACTTGAGGATCGGCGTGCCCTTGGCGACGACGCCCGCGATGTCCTCGTTCGCCTCGCCATCCTGGCGCGGCCACTTGGCGGCGAGGGGCGGCGTGGGGGTGGCGGCGGGGGTGATGGGCGTCGCGGGGGTCGGATCGGCGGGTGGCTCGGCGATCGGTGCGCCGGCGAGGCAGGCGGTCGAGGCCGCGGCGAGCGTCGCGAGGAGGATGGCGGCGTGTGAGCGGTTCGCGCGGCGCGCGTCGAGGTCGCGGAGGGTCATGGCGGGAGCGTAGCGGGCGCGGCGGGGAATGGCGGCTTGCACGCGGTCGTTCGATGGGCGCGCCGTTCCTCGATGGGCGTGCCGCGGATCGATGCGCCGCGCGCGCGGCCGCGCGAAACGCGTCGCGCCCGAGCCGAGCGTGGTATGGTTGATCCGCCGCGGACCAGCGCGTCCGCCCTTCGAAGGGGTCCACGCCGATGGCCAGCCTGAGCGATCTCCTCTTCAGCGCGCCCGCGCCGTGGTTCACGGTGCCCGCCCTCGTCGGTTCGGGCGGCTACCTCGTGAAGCTCTTCTTCGGTCTCGGCGACGACGACGGCGGCGTCGGCGACGCGGGCGATGCGATCGGCGGGTCCGATCTCTCCTCGGCCGCGCTCTCGCTCCACGGACTCTTCACCTTCCTGATGGGGTTCGGCTGGGGCGGACTCGCGGCGCTGCGCGCGCTCGAGTGGTCGACGCTCGCGAGTACGGGCGCGGGCCTTGCGACGGGCGTCGCGTTCGTCGCGGTCGTCGTCCTCCTCATGCGCGGCGCGCGGCGGCTCCAGTCGAGCGGCAACATCGGGCTCGGCGAACTCGTCGGGCTCGAGGGCGAGGTCCATGTCGCGGTGCCCGCCTCGGGGCAGGGCGCGGGACGCGTGCGCACGGTCCTCGGCGACCGCGAGCGCTTCGTGATGGCGACGAGCGACGGCGGGGAGATCGCCTCGCGGACGCGCGTCGTGATCGAACGGGTGAATGGCGACAACAGCGTGAGCGTGCGGCCCCGCGAACGCGGCTGACCGCGACGAAAGGACGATGCGATGACGACGGAGATCGATGCGATGGGCGCGGCCGCGGTGCTGGCGCAGGTTCCAGGCGATTCGGGCGCGGTGTTCTTCATCCTGCTCGCGTTCGCGGCGCTGCTCGTTCTCGTGGTGCCGACGGCGTTCATGGCGAGCCGCTACCGCCGCTGCCCGTCGAACCGCATCCTCGTGATCTACGGCCGCGTCGGCAGCGGGCGCGCGAGCCGCTGCCTCCACGGCGGCGGCGCCCTCGTGTGGCCGCTGATCCAGGACTGGGCGTATCTGTCGCTCGAGCCGATGGTGATCGACATCCCGCTCTCGGGCGCGCTCAGCCTCAACAACATCCGCGTGAACGTGCCGTCGACCTTTACCGTCGGCGTCTCGACCGATCCGATCCTGATGAACAACGCGGCGGAGCGTCTGCTCAACCTCAACACGGGGCAGATCCGCGACCAGGCGCAGGACATCATCCTCGGCCAGCTCCGCCTCGTGATCGCGACGCTCACGATCGAGGAGATCAACAAGGACCGCGAGAAGTTCATGACGCTCGTGAACGCGAACGTGGAGCAGGAGATCAACAAGATCGGCCTCGAGCTCATCAACGTGAACGTGCGCGACATCACCGACGAGAGCGGCTACATCGAGGCGATCGGCAAGCGCGCCGCTGCCGAGGCGATCAACCGCGCGAAGGTCGAGGTCGCGCAGCAGGAGCGCGACGGCGCGACCGGCGAGGCGCTCGCGGTGCGCGAGCGCGAGGTGAGCGTGTCGAAGGAGCTCGCCGAGGCCGAGCAGGGGAAGAAGGCGGCGATGAGCCAGCAGCGCGCCGCCGTCGCCGCGCTCGAGGCGCAGGCGGTCACCGCCGAGGTCGCGGCGCAGCGCGACCGCGAGGTGTCGGTGGCGCAGCGCGCGGCCGAGACCGTCGCCGCGAAGAAGGCGGCCGAGCAGGAGCAGCGCATCCGCGTCGCCGAGGCCGAGGCGTCGGCGGTGACGGGCGAGAACCTCTCGCGCGCGAAGATGGCCGAGGCCGAGGCGCAGCTCGGCGAGGTGCAGGCCGAGAGCCGGCGGCGACGCGAGGTCGCGGCGGCGAAGGCGGCCGAGGCGGTCCTCGTCGCCGAGCGCGAGCAGGAGCTCGCGCGGCTCGCGAAGGACATGATCGCGCCGCAGGAGATCGAGAAGAAGCGCATCGAGATCGCGGCCGCCGCCGAGGCGGAGAAGCGCCGCATCGAGGCGAAGGGCGAGGCCGACGCGGTCATGCTCAAGTACCAGGCCGAGGCCGAGGGCGTGCGCAGCGTGCTCGAGGCGAAGGCCGACGGCTACCGCCGCCTCATCGAGAGCTGCGGCAGCAACCCGCAGGTCGGCCCGACGCTCCTTCTCATCGAGCAGCTCCCGCAGCTCGTCGCCGAGCAGGTGAAGGCGATCTCGGCGCTCAAGATCGACAAGATCACGGTCTGGGACACGGGCACGACCCGCGACGGCCGCAACACGACGAGCGACTTCCTCGCGGGCATGGTGAACAGCCTGCCGCGGCTGCACGAACTCGCGCGCCAGGCGGGCATCCAGCTGCCCGCCGCGCTCGGCAAGGTCGACGAGAACGCGAGCGGCGTGATCGACGGCGCGTGCGAGGCGAAGCCGGCGCAGGAGGAGTAGGGCGCGGGGGGCGCGGAGGTCGGGCTGTTCGAACCGCGACATTCGGCGTCGGCGTGAAGCCGCAAGGCATCGCCCCTCGTGGATGCCCGACATCTTCAGACGTCGGAACGCAAACCCCGTCGATCACCACCGCTCGGCCGCACCCATGCTCACGCCCCCCGTTCCGACCCCTGAAGAGGTCGGGCACCCACGCACGCGCCAGAAGCGTCGTCGGTCACACGGGAGTGAAACAGCGGGCCGTCACCCTACGTGGGTGCTCGACGTCTTCAGACGTCGGAACATGGGACGCCTCGATCACATGATCGTCGCCGGTGCGATCGGGATGCCATGCACACGCTCCGCCGTGTGACCTCTGAAGTGGTCGGGCATCCGCGCCGCGCGGGGAGGCGGCGTCGATCGGGCGCGGCCGTCGTGTGGAAGACCGCTCGCTGAAGACCGCTCGCTGAAGACCACTCGCAGAAGACCACGCATGGAACGCCTCGCGCGGAAGACATCGCGCTCAGCGTCCCGCGTCGCCCGCGCTCGCCGCGGGCTTCGTCTCGGCGGCGACGTCGACGAGCATCCCGGGACGGATGAAGTCGGGCGGGTTCTCGAGGGCGTAGATCACCTGGAGGACGCGCGTGTCGATGCGTTCGGCGTTCTCACCCGTGAGCGTCCGCTTGGGCGCGACATCGGGCACGATCCGCACGAAGCGCAGCGGCACCTCGAGTCGGCTGCCGCCGCGGATGCGGGCGACGGCCTTGCCGGCGGCGTCGAAGCGCCAGGCGTCGAGCTCGTCGATGTCGGTGCGGACATGGAGGGTCGAGAGGTCGCCCATCCGGAGGAGCGCGCCCGCGTTCGGGCCCGCCGCCCGGTACTCGCCGACGCGCGTCTCGAGCTTGAGGATCGTGCCCGCGATCGGCGCACGGACGACGAGCCGCTCGCGCGCGACCTTCGCCTCGCCGAGCGCCGCGCGCGCGGCGTCGGCCGCGCGACCCGCCGCCACGAGCTCCTCGCGCGCGATCGCGAGATCCTCGGGGTAGGTTCCCGCCTCGACGCGCGCGAGCCGCGCCTCGCTCTCGGCGAGCTGCGCCTTCGCGAGCGCGACGCCGAACTCGAGGGTCGGCTGCTCGTTCGCGGTGGTGCCGCGCTCGGGGACCGCGAGAAGCCGCGCGAGCCGCCCCTCGGCGTCGACGAGCGCCGCCCGCCGCGCCGCGACGAGCGCCCGCGCCTCGGCGAGATCCTCGGCGCGCGGCAGCGCCTCGAGCTGCGCGATCCGCGCGCGCGCCGCCGCGACCTGCGCGTCCGCCTGCGCGACCTGCGCCTCGGCGACGAGGACGCGCGCGTCGGCCTCGCGCGGATCGATCTCGGCGAGCGCCGCACCCGCCTCGACCCGATCGCCCTCGGCGACGAGGATCGAGGTCACGATGCCGCCGACGGGCGTTCCGAGGAGGATCGTCTCGCTCGCCGGCTCGACGAGCGCCGTGCCCGCCACGCGTTCACCGAAGAGGATCGGCGCGGGCGCCGCGGGCTCGGGCCCCGTCTTCGGCGGCTGGTTGAAGCGCGCGACCGCGAGGCCCGTGACGGCGAATCCGCCGAGCGCGAGGATGGGGAGGACGACGAGGCGGACCTTCATGGGGCGTGCTCCGTGAGACTGCGGCCGGCGGCGGCGTGCGCGGCGGCGCCGGATTCGATGCGGTCGATCACGCCGTCGTTCACATGGGCGATCGAGTCGGCGAGGTGGAAGATGCGGTCGTCGTGGGTGACGACGACGACCGCGCGGTCGGGGCGCTGCGCGCGCTCGCGGATGAGGGTCATCACGCGGCGGCCGAGTTCGGCGTCGAGCGCGCTCGTCGGCTCGTCGCAGACGAGGATGCGCGGCTCGTGGACGAGGGCGCGCGCGATCGCGACGCGCTGCTGCTGCCCGCCCGAGAGCTTGAGCGGCGCGCTCTTCCCGCGGCCCTCGAGGCCGAGCGTCGCGAGAAGCTCGCTCGCGCGCCGGAGCGACGCGCCCATCGACTCGCCCTTCAGGACGAGCGGCACCGCCACATTCTCGGCGACGGTGAGCTGCGGCACGAGGTTGAACTGCTGGAAGATGAAGCCCACGTTGTCGCGGCGCCAGCGGGCGAGGCGGTCGCGGCGCAGGCGGCCGATGTCGTCGCCGAAGACGGCGAGGTCGCCGCCGTCGCGCGCGAGGAGCCCCGCGAGGATCGAGATGAGCGTCGTCTTGCCGCAGCCCGACGGGCCGACGAGCATCGTGAGTTCGCCCGCGGGGATGTCGAGGTCGATCCCGCGCAGCGCGCGCACGGCGTATTCGCCGCGGCCGAAGGTCTTCGTCACGCCGCGCAGGCGGATCGCGGTGCCCGCGGGCGACGCGGGGGGGAGTGGCGTGGGAACGGGTGCGCTCGTCATGTCGTCCTCCCGTCACGCACCCTTGAAGACGTCCGCGGGGTCGAGCCGGACGACCTTCCACATGCTGATCACGCTCGCGAGGACGCAGATCACGAGCACCGCGCCCGCCGAGACGAGGGGGATCTGCCAGAGCATCTTGAAGGCGAGCTTGCCGCCCGCGGCGTTCAGCCCAAAGAGGCTGACCGCGCCGAGCCCGAGGCCGAGCCCGAGGATGCCCGCCACGATCGCCTGCAGCGCGACCATCGAGAGGAGCGTCGTACTCGACGCGCCCATCGCCTTGAACGCGCCGAAGTAGCGCAGGTTGTCGAGCGTGAAGTTGTAGAACATCTGCCCCGCGATCGCGACGCCGACGAAGAACCCGAGCGCGATCGCGATTCCGAAGTTGATGGGGATGCCCGTCTCGCTCATCCAGTAGCCGAGGGTGCGCATCGCATAGTCGTGGGGGCCGAGGGCCTCGAGCCCCGTCTGCTCGCGGATCCGTTCGGCGAGCGTCGCGGGATCGACGCCGGGCGACGCCTTCACGAGGACCTCGGACATCACCCGCCGCGAGGGCGGCGCGTAGGCGAGCGCGCGCGAGTAGGTCGTGTAGACGGTCGGCGCCGCGACGAAGGTCTCGGCGCAGCGGACGAGCCCGACGACGCGCGCGCGGCGCTCGTTCAGTTCCAGGATGTCGCCGACCTCGATCTCGCGCGTCGGCCCCTTCGGGTCGAAGACCTGGCCTGGCGCGGGAAGGGCGCCTGGCGCGAGGTCGGCGGGGAGCCGCAGCTGCTGCTGGCTCGATCCGACCTCGACCATCACCGCGTCGGGCTGGCGGAGGTCGGCGAGCGAGCCCGCCACGATCTCGGCGGGGCCGCCCGCGAGCGTGTCGGCGTCGATCCCGATCACATCGACGCTCTTGCGGACGCCGTTCGGAAGCGTCGCCACGAGCAGGCTCTTGTAGAGGGGCGCGGCCCACGCGACGCCCTCGACGCCGCGGACGCGGTCGATCGCGGTCGAGCGGAGCGGCTTCTGGTCGTCGACGAACGACTGCGCGGGGTCGAAGACCCAGAGGTCGATGTGCCCGACCTCGCCGACGAAGGCGAAGGTGCGGCTCATGAGGCCGACGAAGATCGACGCCTGCTGCGCGATCAGGAGCGACGCGAAGCCGAGTCCGAGGAGGATTCCGTAGAACTTCGCGTTGTCGCCGAAGAGCATCTTGATGGCGAAGCGCAGCATGGACTCAGTCCTTCGCCCCGTCGCCCGCCGCGGTTGCGGCGCGCGCGGCGGCGCGGCGCGCCTTCCACCACTCGAGCGCGATCGGCAGCACGCTCACGACGATGATGACGAGGATCACCTTCGAGAAGTTGCGCTTGACGATCGGGATCTCGCCGAAGAGGGCACCCGCCCCGACGAACCCGACGACCCAGAGGAACGCGCCGACGAGGTTGTAGGCGAGGAAGCGGCCGTAGTTCATCGTGCCGACGCCCGCGACGAACGGGGCGAAGGTGCGCACGATCGGGACGAACCGCGCGTAGATGATCGCCTTGCCGCCGTGCTTCTCGAAGAAGGCCTGCGTCTTCTCGAGGTGCGCCTTCTTGAGGAAGCGGAAGCGTCCGCTGAAGGCGGGCGGGCCGATCGCCTTCCCGATGTGGTAGTTGACCGCGTCGCCGAGGACGGCCGCGACGAAGAGGATCGCCATCATGAGCGGCACGCTGAGGCCGCCCTGCGAGCTCAGCGCGCCCGCCGCGAAGAGGAGCGAGTCGCCGGGCAGGAAGGGCGTGACGACGAGACCCGTCTCCGCGAAGACGATCGCGAAGAGGATCGCGTAGGTGAACGCGCCGTGCCGCGCGATGATCTCGGCGAGCGCGACATCGAGCTCGGTGAAGAGGCGGAGGAACTCGTGCCAGAGTTCGGCGAGGTTCTCAGGCATGCGGGGCACCCGCCGCGCCGTCGCGCGGCTTGAGGATGAGGGAGAGCGCCATCGATCCGCCGATGAGGGCGACGATCACGCCGAGGGAGAGCGGGATGGGCGTCTTCCCGTCCTCGAAGAGGTAGGGGAGGAGCGTCATCTTGAGACCGACCCAGACGAGGACGAGGCCGAGTCCGAACTTGAGGAGGTGGAAGCGCTGCATCGCCTCGGCGACGACGAAGAACATCGCGCGCAGGCCGAGAATCGCGCAGATGTTCGAGCCGAAGGCGACGAATGGCTCCTGCGAGATCGCGAGCACCGCGGGAACCGAGTCCACCGCGAAGGCGAGGTCGGTCGTCTCGACCACGATGAGTGCGACGAAGAGCGGCGTCGCCGCGAGCCGCATCGCGCCGCCTTCGGCCGCGATCCGCGTGAAGAACCGCGTGCCGTCGAAATCGCGCGAGATCGGCACGAGCCGCGAGAGCATGCGGATGAACGGGTTCTTCCCCGGCTCGGGCTCCTTCTCGTCGCCCGAGACGAGCTTCACGCCCGTGACGATGAGGAAGAGGCCCATCGCGAAGAGCACCCAGTGGTACTGCGCGAGCGCGACGCCGACGCCGATGAAGATCGCGCGGAAGACGACCGCGCCGACGACGCCCCAGAAGAGGACGCGGTGCTGCTTGTCGTGATCGAGCCCGAAGTAGCGGAAGATCACGAGGAAGACGAAGAGGTTGTCGACCGAGAGCGAGAGCTCGACGACGTAGCCGGTGAGGAACTCGAGGAAGAGCGTGTTCGCCGCCTTCTCGGGCGCGAGCATCGCGTAGCGGGTGCCCTCGAGGAGCGTGGGATCGGCGGCGAGCGCGTCGCCCGCGAAGGTGCGGAGGAGGAACGCGACGCCGAGCGCGGCGGCGACGCAGATCGCGGCCCAGATCGCGGAGACCTTCGTGCGCGCGGCGCCCGCGCGTCCCCGAGAATGGGGCGGCTGCCCGATCCCCTCGTCGGAGCCGCGTCCGAGGCGGGCGCCGAGGCGCTCGATCACGAGGAGATCCACGGCCAGTAGTGCCGCGATTCCCGCGAGAAAACCAGCCAGAACAGGCCAGTAGCGGATCGGATCGAAGATGGGTGAGAAGTCTTCCATGACGAGGTCGCGCGACTGCAGGGCGCGCAGTGTAGGGGAGGCGGACGCCCCGTTCGCCCTCCAATGCGACGCCCCCGTCTGAAGGTCGGCGACGCCACCGCCGATCCGCCCGCCGCGGCGCGACGCCGCCCCGCGCGGCGCCACTCGCCGCGCGGGACACGAGTCCTCGAGAAATCGACGAGCGGGAGGCGGACGATGCGACGGAAGACGAAGACGAATGTCGGGCGGGAATCGCGACAGGTGGCGACGGGGGTCGTCGGCGACGCCGCCGATGGTCGGGGGGCATGGTTCGGTTTCGGCATGACGATCGCGCTCGCGGGTGCGTTCGGATCCGTCCAGCCGGTCGCCGCGCAGGACGAGATCGCGGGGGTCGGCGACGCCTTCGACGCGGCCGAGCTGATCCCGTCGGCGAATGCCGCGCTTCCGCCCATCCTTCCCGGACAGGATCCCGGCGCGCGCACGCGCCCTCCCGAGAAGCCCGTGCCGCCCACCGAGGCGACCGACGCGGTCGTGCGCGAGTGGTTCGGCGGCGACGACTGGACGGAGTGGACCCGCGTGACGGGCGACTGGGGCGGCGCGCGCACCGCGCTCGAGGAGGCGGGCGTGTCGTTCAACGGCTCGCTCGTCGCCGACTGGGGACGCGTCCTCTCGGGCGGCGTCCGCGAGGGCAGCGACTTCCGCTTCCTCCTCGATCTCAATCTCACCTTCGACCTCGGCGCGATCGCGGGGCTCGAGCGGGGCACCGTGTTCGCCGACTTCCAGACGGCGAACGAGACCGTCTCGTCGGGCGACTCGGGAGCCTTCCAGCTCGCCTCGAACATCGCGATCGGCGGCAGCATCACGCAGCTCTCGCAGCTCTGGTACGAGCAGTGGCTCGGCGAGGAGCTCGTGCGCGTGAAGCTCGGCAAGATCGACGCGAACACCGAGTTCGCCTTCATCGGCGCGGCGGGCGGCTTCATCAACGCGAGCGCCGGCTTCAGCCCCGCGATCTTCGCGCTGCCGACCTATCCGAATCCCTCGACGGCGCTCGTCGCCTTCATCTACCCCGACGACTCGATCTACCTCGGCGCGGGTCTCTTCGATGGCGCGAACGCCGTCGATGGCGTGCCGACGGGCTCGCGTGGTCCCTCCACCATGTTCAGCGACGACCTCTCCGACGACCTCTTCTGGATCGCCGAGGCGGGCATCACGCTGCGCGAGGCGGGGCCGCTCTCGGCGACGCGCCTCGCGATCGGCGGCTGGTGGCACACGGGCGAGTTCGCGCGCTTCGACGGCGGCACCGACGACGGGACCGGCGGGCTCTACCTCGTCGGCGAGACGCGGCTCTGGGCGCCTGGCGGCTGCGACCTCACCGACGACGAGGACGCGCGCGGCCTGTGGGCCTTCGTTCAGTACGGGTGGGCGAACGACGCGGTGAGCACGGTCGCGCAGCAGCTCGGCGGCGGCCTCGCGCTCAACGCGCCCTTCGAGGGCCGCGACGACGATTCGCTCGGCCTCTACGCGAGCTGGGCCGACTTCAGCGACGACCCGTCGGCCGGCATCGCGGGCGACGAGACCATCCTCGAGCTGTACTACGACATCGCGGTCACGCCGTCGTTCCATGTGAAGCCCGACCTGCAGTGGGTCTTCGATCCGTCGGGCGATCCGTCGGTCGAGGACGCGCTCGTCGGCAGCGTGCGCTGCATCTGGACCTTCTGACGGCGTCGCGGACGCCGCAGGCCGCCTGTCCGATCCGATCTCGGAAGCGGCAGGGCCCGGTCTGATCGGCCTCCCGTGATGCACCTTCCCAAATCCTGCATTTCCATTCATCCGCTCCTCGGCCGCTCCGCGCGGCGCACCTCGGACCGCAATCTGGACCGCACCATGCGCATCTCGACCCGTCTCGTTCTCGGCTTCTCGTCGACCGGCTTCCTCGTCCTCGCCTGCGCCGCGGGCGGATGGTGGGGGGTGCGTGCGATGGACGACTCGCTCGCCAAGGTGACGGGGCCCGCGTGGACCACCGCGAACGCCGCGATGGAGGGCTCCATCGAGGTGGGCGAGGAGATGCGGCTCGTGCGCGAGATGCTCGCCGCGGGAAGCGCGGACACGGAGGCGATCGACGAGCAGCGGGACGAGACCGACGGCACCCTGGAGGAGGCCCTCGGCACGGGGTTGATCGATGGCGCGCTCGTCGACGAGGTGCGCGCCGAGCGCGAGGCCTATCTCGCGAGGTCGACGGCGCTCCTCGGCGCGCAGCGCGCCTGGGTCGCGGCGCGCGAGCGCTTCGAGGCGGTGACGGAGTCGTTCGTCGCCTTCGGCCGCGAGATCGAGGAGATCGGCGACGGCCAGGTCGAGGCGATCGAGGGGAACCCCGACCAGGCCTTCACCTGGAACGGCGGGCTCTCGAGGGCGTGGGAGGCGGCCGACGGCGGCATGGAGTCGAACATCGGTCTCCTGACCGTCCTCTACCACCTCGAGCGATTCGTCTCGGGCGAGGACGAGGCGTCGTGCCGCGCGGGCATCGACGAAGGGCTCGCGTTCCAGCGCGAGGCCTCGGAAGGCATGCTCGCGACGGGCGCGTTCGACCGGCCGTGCGCCGACGACGCCGCAACGACGATGGCCGAGCGGTATCGCGCGATGTCGGCGGACTTCGCGTCCGCGCTCGAGGCGTACTACGCGGCGACGGGCGCGCGGCGCGTCGCGGATGGCGCCTACGGCGTCGCCGCGGCGTCGCTCCTCGAGGCGGTCGAGGCGTTCGAGATCGCGGGTGACCGCGCGATGAACGACGAGGCCGCCCGCGCGGCGGCGGCCGCGGTGTCGACGACGCGTTCGCTCGTGGCGTTCGGCGCGTTCGCGCTCGCCCTCTGCGCCGTCGCGGCGACGCTGATCGCACGCTCGATCCTCCGCCCGCTGCGCGCGGTCGACGAGGCGCTCGGCGAGATCGCCTCGGGCGACGGCGACCTCGGCCGGCGGCTCGATGCGTCGCGCGGCGACGAACTCGGCTCGCTCGCGCGGAGCTTCAACCTCTTCGTCGAGAAGATCGCGCGGAGCGTGACGGCGGTGCGCGAGCAGGCCGCCGAGCTCGGGGCGGGAGCCGACCGCATTCACGGCACGAGCCAGACGCTCGCCCAGGACGCGAGCGAGCAGGCCGCGACGCTCGAGCAGGTGACCGCCAGCATCGAGGAGCTTTCGGCGATGGTCGCGCGAACCGCGCAAAGCTCGTCCGGCGCGAACGAGGTCGCGACGCGCGCCCGTTCCGACGCCGACGCGGGCGCGCAGCGCATGCGCGAGCTCGTGGGCGCGATGGATGGCATCCGCACCTCGAGCGAGAAGATCGCGAGCATCATCCGCGTGATCGACGAGATCGCCTTCCAGACGAATCTCCTCGCACTGAACGCCGCCGTCGAGGCGGCGCGCGCGGGCGACGCGGGACGCGGGTTCGCGGTGGTGGCGCAGGAGGTCCGCAGCCTCGCGATGCGCTCCGCCGAGGCCGCGCGCGACACCGCGGCGCTGATCGAGGAGTCGGGCACGCGCGCGGGTTCGGGCGTGCGGCTCGTCGCCGATGTCGAGGCCGTCTTCGGCCGCATCGTGGGCGGTTCGCGCGAGGTCGCCGAGGTGCTCGCCGAGATCTCCCG
>JBJOHC010000015.1:0-16079 GCA_046047955.1 Planctomycetota bacterium | reverse complement strand
GCGCCGATCGCTCGCGCCGAGCGATCGGACGCCGAGCTGGAAGAGGCCGCGGATCCGCCGACGCTGGCTCGCGATCCCGACTTCGACGGTCTCGACCGACGCGCCCGCTCCGCGAGATGGTTCCTTCACCTGCATGGCGCGCACTGTGGCGCGACGGGCACGACCCTCAAGCGGCAACCGCGCCGATTGACGGCAGTTCAGCCGATTGCGCGAAGGCGCGCGCCGCTGCGTTTCGGCAGCGGCGCGGCGGGATCGACTCGGCGGACCTGCCGCGCGTCAGTAGGCGAGGCAGTCGTGGATCGCGCGCACGACGCGGTGCGCGTCGGGCAGGTAGTCGAGCTCGAGCTTGTAGTACGGCATCGTGGTGTCGAAGCCGGCGACGCGCTGCACGGGCGCCTCGAGCTCGAGGAAGCACTTCTCCATGATGCGCGCGGCGATCTCGCTGCCGAAGCCGCAGGTGAGCGGCGCCTCGTGGACGACGACGCAGCGGCCCGTCTTGCGCACGCTCGCCTCGATCGCGTCCATGTCGAAGGGGTAGATCGTGCGGAGGTCGATCAGCTCGATCGACGGTCCACCCGACTCGGTCGCCTTCTCGATCGCCTGCATGCACTGGACGACGCTCGCGCCCCAGCTCACGATCGTGAGATCGTCGCCCTCGCAGACGGTGCGCGCCTTGCCGATCGGCAGGGTGTACTCGTCCTCGGGGACCTCCTCGCGGTATGCGCGGTAGATGCGCTTCGGCTCGAAGAAGAGGACGGGATCGGGGTCGCGCAGCGCCGAGACGAGGAGTCCCTTCGCGTCGTAGGGCGAGCTCGGCATGACGACCTTGAGGCCGGGCGTGTGCGCGTAGATCGCCTCGGGCGAGTCGCTGTGGAGTTCGGGCGCGTGGATGCCGCCGCCGACGGGGATGCGGATCGTCATCGGCACGGTGAAGGCGCCGCGGGTGCGGCTCCGCATGCGCGCGGCGTGCGAGCAGATCTGGTCGTACGCGGGGCCGAGGAAGCCCTCGAACTGGATCTCGGGCACGGGGTGCAGGCCACCCATCGCGAGACCGATCGAGAGGCCGATGATGCCGCTCTCCGCGAGCGGCGTGTCGAAGACGCGCTTCTCGCCGAAGCGCTTCTGCAGGCCCTCGGTCACGCGGAACACGCCGCCGTTGACGCCGATGTCCTCGCCGAGGAGGACGATGTCCCCGTTCCGCTCCATCTCCTGGATGAGCGCGAGGTTGATGGCCTGGACAAGATTGAGATTCGCCATGGTGTTCGGTCCGGTGACGGGTCGGGTCTGCTGGTGTGGAACCGGAGGGATCGCCTGCGCCGCGCGGTCAGTGGTGCGCGGCGGCCGCGGCCTCGGCCGCGAGCTGGCGCGCGCGCTCCTGCGCCTCGGGCGGGAGCTGCGACGGATCCTGCGCGAGCGAGTGGGTGTGCATCGTGTCGCGCTGCACGAGGAGGTCGGCGGGCGTCTCGGCGTACATCGAGTCGAAGAAGTCGGCGCGGTGGGGCGCGGCGATCCCCTCGGCGCGGGCGACGGCCTCGGCGTTCTCGTGCTCGACCTTCTCGCGGAGCGCGGCCTCCTTCGCGTCGTCCCACAGCTTGCGGGCGACCATGAAGTTGCGGATGCGGATGATCGGATCGCGCGCCTTCCACGCGTCGACCTCGGCCTGGTCGCGGTAGCGCTTCGCGTCGTCGGCGGTGGTGTGGTCGCCGAGGCGGTAGGTCACCATCTCGATGAAGGCGGGCTTCCCCTCCTTGCGCGCGTATTCGACCGCCTGCTTCGTCGCGTAGACCGTCGCGAAGAGGTCGTTGCCGTCGCACTGGACGCAGGGCATGCCGTACGAGAGGCCGCGCTGCGCGAAGGTCGGCGCGGCGCTGTTGATGCGCGACGGCGTCGAGATCGCCCAGAAGTTGTTCTGGCAGACGAAGACGACGGGGATGTGCAGGTTCGCCGCGAAGTTGCAGGCCTCGTGGAAGTCGCCCTCGCTCGAGGCGCCGTCGCCGAAGAAGGTGCAGGCGATCCGGTCGGAGCCCTGGTAGCGGCCCGCCATCGTGAGGCCCGCGGCGTGCAGCATCTGGGTGCCGAGCGGCACGTAGATCGGCGTCACGAAGTGCGGCTTCGGCATCGCGTTGCCGCGCTCGTCGCCCATCCAGTGGAGGAGGATCGCCTCCTTGGGGACGCCGCGCCAGAAGAGGCCGCAGTTCTCGCGGTAGCAGGTGACCATCCAGTCGTCGGAGCGCAGGACGTAGGCCGCGCCGAGGCTCGTCGCCTCCTGGCCCATGTTCTGCGGGTAGGTGCCCATGCGGCCCGAGCGCTGCAGGCGGAAGGCGACCTCGTCGAGCTGGCGGCACGAGACCATCGCCTCGTAGAGCTTCACGAGGTCGGCGTCGGGAATGAGTCCCTTGCCGAGCTTCTCGTCGAAGTTCCCGTGCTCGTCGAGGATCGAGATGCGGTCGATCTTGGTTTCGTAGGCGGTGGTGATGGGCATGGCGTGCTCGCTGACGCCGCGGACCGCGTTCGGGCCGGGCGGGCGGCAAGTGTAGCACCGTGCCTTCAAGGAACGCCTTCACGGGACGACCTCGCGGGACGCCCATCGCGCGGACCTTGGTTACCGCGCCTTTTCGAACGCCTGCGCGAGATCCGCGATCAGATCGCGCGGGTCCTCGAGCCCGATCTGGAGCCGGAGGAGCGGCGCCGCCTCGAGCGCGGGGTCGTCGATCCACGGGCCCGCGCTCCGCGAACGCCGCACGTCGCTCGCGACGACGAGGCTCTCGAAGCCGCCCCACGAGAAGCCCATGCCGAAGTAGCGGAGCGCCTCGAGGAAGTCGCGCAGGCCGTCGCGGCCGCGCGCGAACGGCCGCAGCACGCAGCCGAAGAGGCCGCTCGAACCCGTGAAGTCGCGCCGCCAGAGCGCGTGGTCGGGATGCGACGCGAGCGCGGGATGGAGGACGCGCGCGACCTCCGCGCGCGACTCGAGCCAGCGCGCGACCTCGAGCGCGCTCCGCTCGTGGCGGTCGAGGCGCACCTCGAGCGAGCGCATGCCGCGCAGGCACTGCATGCAGTCGTCGGGATGCGCGTAGTGGCCGTGCGCGACCGCCGCGTCCTTCACGCGCGCCCAGTGCGCCTCGTCGCGGCAGACGACGCCGCCGAGCAGGATGTCGCTGTTGCCCGACTGGTACTTGGTGAGCGCGTGGACGACCATGTCGACGCCGTGCCCGACCGGCCGGAAGCGCAGCGGCGTCGCCCAGGTGTTGTCGATCGCGGTCGAGACGCCGCGCGCGCGCGCCGCCGCCGCGATCGCGGGCACATCCTGCACCTCGAAGGTGAGCGAGCCCGGGCTCTCCATGAAGACGAGCCGCGTGTTCGGGCGGAAGTGCGCGTCGATCGACGCGCCCGCGCGCGGGTCGTAGAAGGTCGTCTCGACGCCCATCCGCGCGAGGACATCGGTGCAGAGGTGCCGCGTGGGTCCGTAGCAGGAGTCCGTCATCAGCAGGTGGTCGCCCGCCGACAGCGTCGCGAGGAGCGGAAGCGCCACCGCCGCGAGCCCGCTCTCGACGACCACCGCGCCCGCGCCGCCGTCGAGCGACGCGAGCACCGACTCGAGCTCGCGCGCGTTCGGGTTGCCGATGAGGCCGTAGGTGTACGGCCCGCGGCGGAAGTCGACGCGCATCGCGGCCTCGAGCTCGTCGAAGGTCCGGAAGAGGACGGTCGAGCCGCGGTGGACGGGCGTGTTGACGAAGCCGTGGTGGTCGAACGGCCGGCGCCCGAGGTGGGCGAGGCGCGTGCCGACGCCCGCTTCCCCGTGCGGTTGAGCCCCGAGTGGTTGAGTCTCGTGCGGTTGAGCCTCTTGCGCGTCGGTCATGGCGCGATCGCTCACTGCTCGATCGGCCGCAGCACGATGTTGCGGAACTCGATGTACGCGCCCTCGCTCTGGAGCGCGATGCGGCCCTTGTTCACCTCGACGCCGGTCGCGACGTTCTGCAGGAGGCCGTTCACCCAGAGCTCGATCGTGCCGCCGTTCACGACGATCCGGTAGCGGTTCCACTCGCCGAGCGGCTTCTCGTTCGTCTCGTGGAGCTTGACGGTGTGGCGGCCGTTCGTGCGCTTCGCGTCGACGGTGGCCTGGTACTCGCCGATGTTCCAGAAGTCGCCCGCGTTGCGCGAGTGGAGCTGCGCCTCCATCGACTTCGGCCAGACGACATCCTCGCCGATCGTGCGGAGAAGGACGCCCGAGTTGCCCGGGCCCTTCTCGGGATCGAAGCGCCACTCGAGCTCGAGGACGTAGTTGTCGTAGAGCTCCTCGGTCTGGATGTAGCCGATCGGCCGGCCCGCGCAGCGGAGGACGCCGTCCGCGACCGACCAGACCGACATCGGATCGCCGTCCTTCATGAGGTCGGGGACGAACGCCTTCCAGCCCTTCGTGTCCTTGCCGTTGAAGAGGCGCACGGCGTCGCCGAGCTTGATCGGCTTGCCGTCGTGCGTGAAGGGATCGGTCGTCGAGCCGAGCTTCTGGCCCGTGCCCGGCGTCTCGACCGGAGGCGTGGTGCCCGGCGCCGCCTTCTGCGCGGCCGCGACGAGGGGAAGCGAGACGAGGAGGGCGGCGAGGGCGAGGGGCGTGGCGCGCATGGGTGTCTCCGGTGTGCGGGTTCCGCGGGAGTGCCGCGGACTTCCGCGGGAAGGGCACTGTACCCGAGCGTCGCGCGCCGTCCGTGCGGTCGCCGCGTACCTTGCCGACATGACCCGCCCGCTCCTCCGCGCGCGCACGCTCGCGCGCACCGCCGTCGCCGTCGTCACCGTTGCCCTCGCGACCATCGCCCGCGCGGGCTCCGTCGCCGCGCCGCCCGTGCTCGAGCTCTGGTACGACGAACCCGCGGCGAAGTGGACCGAGGCGCTGCCCGTCGGCAACGGCCGGCTCGGCGCGATGGTCTTCGGCGACGCGCTCGGCACGGTGCAGGTCGCCGAGGAGTCGGTGTGGGCGGGACGGCCGCTCGACCGGAACCGCGATCCCGCCGCGGGCGTCCTCGCGAAGGCGCGCGAACTCTGGTTTGCGGGCGATGTGAAGGGCGCCGAGAGGATCATGCAGGACGAGTTCATGAGCCCACGGCTCGTGCGCAGCCACCAGACGCTCTGCACGGTGGGCACGCGGTGGACGGACGACCTCGGCGAGGCGACCGACCTCCGCCGGTCGCTCGACCTCGCGACGGGCGTCGCGACGACCGAGTTCACCGCGGGCGGATCGCGCTTCCGCTGCCGCGTCTTCGCGAGCGCGGCCGACGAGGTCGTCGTCGTGCGCTGGGAGGCGCTCGGTGATCGGCCGCTCGTCGCGGCGGTCGCGATCGGGCGCGACGAGCTCGCGGGCGGCGGCACGAAGCTCTCGGTCGAGAAGCTCGAGTCGCGCGTCGACGCGACGCCCACGCGTCGGACGACCGAGTTCCACGCGGTCTACGCCACCGCCGTGAACGGCGAGCACGCGGGCGTGCGATTCGCGGGCTGCGCCGCGATGCGCTGCGACGACGAGTCCGGCGCGACCGTCGAGATCGCGCGCAAGCCCGCGGCGTCCGTCGGCAAGGTCGAGGCGACGCCCGGCGTCGGCCGCGAGACGCGCGCGTACACCGTCGTCGTCGCGGGCGCGACCGACTTCCGCGCCTTCATCGATCCCACCGTCCGCCTCGCCGACCCGCGCCTGACCGCGGCGGATCGCGCGCGCGCCGCGATCGAGCGCCCGTTCGACGAGCTCCTCGAGCGGCATCTCGCGTCGTTCGCGCCCGCGATGTCGCGCGTCTCGCTCGATCTCGGGGGCGATCCCGCGCTCGCCGCGCGCACCACCGACGAGCGCCTCGCCGCCGTGCGCAAGGGCGCCGACGATCCCGCCCTTCTCGCCCTCTACTTCCAGTACGGACGCTACCTCCTCGCGTCGAGTTCGCGCCCCGGCACGATGCCCGCGAACCTGCAGGGCGTCTGGAACCCGCACCTCGAGGCGCCCTGGAACGCCGACTACCACGTCAACATCAACATCCAGATGAACTACTGGCCCGCCGAGGTCGCGAACCTCGCGGAGTTCCACGAGCCGCTCTTCGACTTCAGCGAGCGGCTCGCCGAGAACGGCCGCGAGACCGCGCGCCGCCTCTACGGCGCGCGCGGCTGGGTCGCGCACCACACGAGCGACGCGTGGGCGTTCACCGAGGCGATCGGTCTCACGGTGTGGGGCATGTGGCCGCACGGCGGCGGCTGGCTCACGCGCCACTTCTGGGAGCACTACCTCCACTCGGGCGACGAGGCGTTCCTGCGCGCGCGCGCGTTCCCGATCCTGCGCGGCGCCGCCGAGTTCTACCTCGACTACCTCTGCGAGGACCCCGCGACCGGACGGCTCGTCGCGGGCCCGAGCTCCTCTCCCGAGAACACCTTCGTCACGGCCGACGGGCAGAAGGCGAACATCGGGATGGGGAACGCGATGGACCAGGAGATCGTGTGGGACGTCTTCACGAACCTCTCGAACGCGGCGACGGTGCTCGGCGTCGCGGACGACGAGGTCGTCCTGCGCGCGCGCGCGGCGCGCGAGCGGCTTGCGATGCCGACGGTCGGCGCCGACGGGCGGCTCATGGAGTGGTCGCGGCCGTTCGGCGAGGCGGAGCCCGGCCACCGCCACATCTCGCATCTCTACGGGCTCCATCCGGGCGCCCAGTTCACGCGCGACACGACGCCCGACTTCCTCGCGGCGGCGCGCCGGTCGCTCGACTTCCGCCTCGCGAACGGCGGCGGTCACACGGGCTGGAGCCGCGCGTGGCTCGTCAACTTCTTCGCGCGCCTCGGCGACGGGAAGGCGGTCGGCGACAACCTCCACGCGCTGCTCGCGAAGTCGACGCTCCCGAACCTCTTCGACGACCACCCGCCCTTCCAGATCGACGGCAACTTCGGCGGCGCGGCGGGCATCGCCGAGGCGCTCCTCCAGTCGCATGTCGCCGACGACGGCGCGTTCGCGCCCGGCCGCATGCCGGGACACCTCGTCGAGCTCCTGCCCGCGCTGCCGCTGTCGTGGCCGAAGGGCGAGGTGCGCGGCCTGCGCGCGCGCGGCGGCGTGTCGGTGGTGCGCCTCGCGTGGACGCCCGACGCCGTCGAGGTCGAGCTCGACGCACCCGCCCGCGACGGCGTGCGCGTGCGGCCGCCTGCGGGCTTCCGCCTCGACGGCCGCGTGCCCGATGCGGCGGGCGCCTACTTCCTGCGCGGCACGACGCCGCGGGCGGTCTTCACGCGCGCGGACGATTGAGGCGCGGCGTGGGGGGTGCGGCGTTTCGCGAGAAATGACGCGGTTCGCGAGGAGTGCGACGCTTCGCGAGGACTGAGACGCTTCGCTAGGGCCGGAACGCCTCGCGCGCCGCCGGATGCCCCGCATCTCGCAGCATGATCCACGCGCGCGTCGCCCCGGCGAGCGCGCGCTCCGAGGCGAGGATCGATCCGGCGATCCGCTCGCGCGCGACGCGGGCGAGGGGCTCCGTTTCGCCGCGCTCGAGCAGGCGGTCGGCCGACTGGAGCGCGCGGCACCGCGCGATCTCCTCGACGAGCGGCGTGACGGGATCGTCGATCCAGTCGGAATAGGCGCGCGCGACGCGACGCACGAGCGCGTCGTCGTCGATCCCGCCAAGCGCCTCGCCGAGACGAAGTCCCGCGTCGCCCGCGCGACCGAACGGCGTGCACGCCGCGGCCGTCACGACGCGCGCGGCGAGCGCGGCGTTCTCGTCGCTGGCCCCGTCGCTGGACTCGCCGCCGTCCCTCGCCTTCGCCTCGAGCCGCTCGACGACGCGAAGGACGCGCGACCACGCCGAGAGCAGGATCGACTCGCGCACGGGCACGGTCGACCACGCGATCCGCGCCTCCTCGGCGGACGCTTCGGCGAGAATTCCGCCGTACGCGTCCAGCTCCTCGCGCGCGATCTCCTCACCCGCGGCGCGGCGGCGCGACATCTCCATCGCGAGCCGCTGGTGACTCGAACGGAGTTCGGCGGCCCTCGCCGACGAGAGCGCGGCATGCGCGCGGAAGCGGCGCAGGTCGTCGAGCCATGCCTCGCGCATCGCGTCGGCGTCGGGCGCGAGCGCCTCGGCGAGCGCGACGCGC
The DNA here is from genome assembly GCA_046047955.1 of Planctomycetota bacterium. Lineage (GTDB taxonomy): Bacteria > Planctomycetota > Phycisphaerae > Phycisphaerales > SM1A02 > QWPT01. The sequence continues at coordinate 7,976 of JBJOHC010000015.1, read as the reverse complement.
GCGGCCGACGGAAGCGGCGGCGCGAACCGCTGCGGCGCGCCGAGCGCGAGAAGCGCGAGCGAACCCGCGGGCGGATCGCCCTGCAGCCAGTCGCCCGTCTCGAGCAGCAGTCCGCCGAGCGCCCCGAGCGCGGCGCCCGACTCGACGCTCGCGAGCCGGACGAGCGCGACGCCGCGCTCCGAGAGCCGCGCGTCGGGCAGCGCGGCGCGAAGATCCTCGAGGACGCGCGTGCCTTCGTCGAGGAGCGCGTCGGCGAAGGCACCGGGCGCGAGGTTCGCGAGGATCTCGCGTCGCCGCGCGCGGTGGTCCTCAAGCAGGACCTCGAGCACCGCCGACTCCGACTCGTCGGGCGGCGATGCGAGCATGGACGAGAGGAGTTCCATCGTCCACGGACCGAGGATGCGGAGGAGATCGGACTGCTCCTCGATGGAACCCATGATCTCGACCGGTCGCCAGAACGGACCTTCGTCGCCCGCCACGAGCCGCGCGAACCCCTCGGCGCCGACGAGCGCGAGGAGCGCCGCGTCGGCGGCGTCGTTCGATTCGCCGCCGTCAGGATCGTGAAAGTCGCCGCGCACGAGCTGCAGGAGGAGGTTCGCGCGCTCCGCGCCGAGGACCTCCGCGAACGCCGCGGCCATGGTGCCCTCGTCGCGCGCCTCGCCGCGGCGCCAGGTGCGCTCGGCCGGCGTCATGCGTCGTGCGCCGCCGTTCGCGGGCGCGTCCTCGGCACCCCCGAGCGCGGCTTCGACCTCGTCTCTCGCAGGGGCGTGCGCGTCGGCGATCGCCTGCGCGGGCGCGAGGAGCCGCGCGCGGCGCCCGGCGGCCGCCCGCTCGACCGACGCGAGCAGCCGGCTTCGATCGCCCGCGGCGAGGGTCGATGCGTTCCGAACGATGAGCGCGAGCCGCGCGAGAAGCCGCGCGTCCCGAGGTCGCTCGACCGCGCGTGAAAGCAGGATCCGAAACTCCTCCGCCGCCCCGTCGCCGATCGCCTCCGCGAGCCGCGACCCGAGCGGCTCGAGGGCGAGCGCGATCGGCATCGGCCCCTGGCCGTCGGCGCGGCGGCAGGCCGCGAGCGCCTCGGCGAGCGTTGCGAGCACCGAGGCGTCGCGGTGCTCCGCGGCGAGCGCGAGCACGGCGCGCCGGACCTCGGCGAACGCCCGGTCACGCGCGCCGAAGGCCGCGCGCACATCGTCGAGCGCCGCGAGGAGCGCCACCGTGGCGGATGCGAGCGACCGCGCCTCGAGCCCTGCCTCGAACTCCACCTCGAGCCCTGCCTCGAACTTCACCTCGCGTTTCGCAGCGGACTTCAACGCGAGCTTCGCCTCAAGCTGCTCACGAAGCGCCTCAAGGAACGGCCCCCGCAACGACGCCACCCGCTCCTCGGCGAGCAGCCGCCCCTCGCCGCGGACGCCGACGGAGTTCGCCCACGCCTCGGCGCAACGCGCGGCGTACCGCGCGTGCAGGTCCGCGACCGCGAGGAGCGATTCCGCGTCGAGTTCGAGCACCGCGTCGCTCGCGGCGACGATCTCGGCGAGCAGCACCCCGCGGGATCCCGCGGCCACCGCGTCGAACCACTCGAGATCGGCCGACGCGGGGGTGGCGGCGGCGCCGATGCCTGCGCCGAGCAGCGCCGCGCGAACGAGTCCGCCCGTCCATCCGAGGCGCACGCAGGCGACGCCTCGCGCAGACCGCGCACCCCGCCGTCGAGTCCGGCGCCAGGTCCTCCCCAAGGCGAGCCCCCACGCCGTCCGTCGAAGGATGTCGATCGTCCTGCCGGTCATGGTGGAGCCTCCGTGTCGATCCACCCCGCCTCGCGCGCCGCGCGCGGAGGACCTTCACCTCGAAACCGCGCGAACGGCTCGCGTCCGTCGCGAATCCGCGACACGGGCGCCCTCGACCCCGTCCCGCGACCTACGCCACCACCGGCTGCGCGTCGCCGCGCATGTCGCCCGCCGCGATGTACCCACCGTCGACGCGCCGGATCGCCTGCGCGCGCCCGAACGAGATCGACTTCTCCGACGCAACCTTCACCGCGTGCCCGCGGCGCGCGAGTTCGTCGAGGGTCGCCTGCGCGAAGCCCGGCTCGACATCGAGCCTGAGCCCGTCGCTCACCTGCCACCGCGGCGCGTCGAGCGCCGCCTGCGGATTCGCGCTGCGGTCCTCGAGCCGCGACGCGATCTGCAGCTGCCCCTGCGGCTGCATGTAGCCGCCCATGCAGCCGAACGCGAGGTGCGGCCGCGCTCGATCCGCCGCATCGCGCCCGACGAGCATGCCTGGAATGATCGTGTGGTACGGCAGCTTGCCCGCCGCGTACTCGTTCACATGCCCCTTCTCGAGCGTGAAGCACGCGCCGCGGTTCTGCATCGCGATTCCCGTGCCCGGCACGACGACGCCCGAACCCCAGCCCTCGTAGTTCGACTGGATGAAGGACACCATGTTGCCCTCGTCGTCGGCGGTCGCGAGGAGGATCGTGCCGCCCGTCTTCGGCGGTCCGTGGTCGAAGTCCCTCGCCTTCGCGGGGTCGATCTCGGCGGCGAGCGCGGCGAGGCGCGCGCGGTCGAGCATGGCGGCCGCGGTCGTGCGCATCGCGGCGGGGTCGCCCACCTCGCGATGCACCTCGCGGAAGGCGATCTTCATCGCCTCGGCGGCGAGGTGCACGGAGTCCGCGCAGTCGGGGTCGAGGTCGGCGAAGCGCGGATTCGCCCGCGATTCCTCGAGGATTCCGCGCGCGATGAGCGCCGCGATCCCCTGTCCGTTCGGCGGGATCGCGAGCATGCGCGGCGCGTCGGCGGCGTCGCCGAACGGCATCTCGAGCGGCGCGACCCAGCGCGCCGCCGCGTCCGCGAAGTGCGCCGCGAGGTCGGCCTCGTCGAGGAACGCGCCGTCGGCGCGCGCGGCGTCGGCCATCGCCTTCGCGAGCGCGCCCGCGTAGAACGCCTCGCCTTCGGTCCGCCCCACGAGTTCGAGCGTGCGCGCGTGGTCGGCGAGGACGACGCGCTCGGCCGCGAAGGGCGCGCGGCCAGCGGGCGCGAAGACGCGCCGCCACTCGTCGAACTTCGAGAACGCCGGATGCGCGCGGCGCCAGAGGTCCGCCGTGCGCGGCGCGACGAGGTAGCCGTCGCGCGCGAAGCGGATCGCGGGCTCCATGAGATCGGCGAACGGCAGCCGCCCGAATCGCTTCGAGAGCGCGACCCATCCCGACACCGCGCCCGGCACCGTCACGGGACCCCAGCCGCGCTTCGGCATCCCGACCATGCCGTCGAACGCGGCGCGCGACTGCCGCCGCGGCGCGCGTCCCGACGCGTTCAGCCCGACCACCTCGCCGCCGAAGATCGCGAGCGCGAACGCGTCGCCGCCGATCCCGTTCGTCGTCGGCTCGAGGACGGTCATCGCCGCCGCGACCGCGACCGCCGCATCGGCCGCGTTGCCGCCGCGCCGCATGATCTCGACGCCCGCCTGCGCCGCGAGCGGCTGGCTCGTCGCGACCGCCATCGAGCCGCACACGGCGGGTCGCCGCGCGTCGTAGGGCAGCGCCCAGTCCATGCCGCCCGCGTCGAACTCCCCGATTCCGCCCGTTCCGCTGTGGTTCTCGGCGCCTTCGCTCATGCGCGCACGGTACCCGCCGCACCCGCGCGCGGCCGACCGCGAGCCTACCCTTCGCCCCCTGTGGTACAAGATCGCCCCGCGCGCGCGCCTGCGCCCGCGACCCCGACACGAGACAGGAACACACCATGGCCGGAGTCAAGCAGCCCTCGGACAAGAGCCACTTCATCCTGCCCGACCTCGGCGAAGGCCTGGTCGAGGCGGAGCTGATCAGCTGGAAGGTGGCCGCGGGCGAGACGGTCAAGGAGCAGCAGACGCTCGCCGAGATGCAGACCGACAAGGCGCTCGTCGAGGTGCCGTCGCCCTGGGCGGGCACGGTGAGCGAGCTCTGCGGGAACCCCGGCGACATCATCAAGGTCGGCGCGGTCCTCGTGCGCTTCGGCGCGGCGAAGGCCGCACCCACGGCCGCACCCGCGGCCGCACCCGCCGCGAAGACCACCGCCGCGGCGGGTTCGAACGGCAACGCCTGCATGTCGGGCCAGATCGCCGCGGGCGTCGCCGAGGCGCCGGCCGAGGCGGGCGGCGACGCGGGCACCGTCGTCGGCAGCGTCTCGGGCACGCTCACCGTGAGCGACCGCTTCGCGCGCCGCGCGCCCGAGGTCGCCGAGATCGCGCGCGCGGGCAAGGCCCTCGCCACGCCCGCCGTCCGCGGACTCGCCCGCAAGTTCGGCGTCGACATCCAGCGCGTGCCCGGTACCGGCCGCGGCGGGCGCGTCACCGCGAGCGATGTCGCCGCGTTCGCCGAAGGTGGAGCCGCGAGCGGCGCCGCCACGACGGCCACGACGGCCACGACCGCCGCACCCGCGACCGGAGGCTTCGCGCCCCGCGCCGCGACCATCGCCCCGGGCTCCGTCCACATCGATCAGAACGATGTCGCGCAGCGCGTGCCCTTCCGCGGCGTCCGCCGCAAGATCGCCGAGGCGCTCTCGCGCAGCGTGCAGACCGCGGTCCACTTCACCGTCGTCGACGAGGCCGATGTGACCGCGCTCGAGGCGAAGCGCCGCGAGTACTCGAAGGTCGTCGGCGAGAAGCTCTCGATGCTGCCGTTCATCATGACGGCGGTCTGCCGCGGTCTGCGGAAGTTCCCCTCGCTCAACGCGATCGTCGACGACGCGAAGGGCGAGATCATCCTGAAGGGCGCCGTCCACCTCGGCTGCGCGGTCGACACCGACGCGGGCCTCATGGTGCCGGTCATCCGGAACGCGGGGGCGATGGCGCCCGTCCAGCTCGCGCAGAGCGTGAAGTCGCTCGCCGCGAAGTGCAAGGACCGCACGATTTCCCGCGAGGAGTCGCTCGGCGGCACCTTCACCATCTCGAATGTCGGCAGCTACGGCGGCATGTTCGCCACGCCCGTCATCAACTACCCCGAGGTCGCCATCCTCGCCGCGGGCCGCGCCAAGGAGCGCGTCTGCGTGAAGGACGGCAGGTTCTACGCGGGACTCGTGCTGCCGCTCTCGCTGTCGTGCGACCACCGCGTCGTCGACGGCGCCGAGGGTGCGCGATTCCTGAACGCCGTCGTCAAGCTTCTCGAGAATCCCGACGAACTCCTCGCGTGAGACGCGCGCGCCGTGCATCGCGTGCGGCGTGACGCGCGAGGTGGAGGAACACGATGCACCGAACGAAGCACACGAAGCTCCCGCGCGCCGTCGGCCTCGCCCTGCTCGTGGCGATGGGCGCCTGCAGCACGACCGACATGGCGTCGAAGAAGGCGCCGAAGACCGTCGTCACGCTCGCGCCAACGACGCCCGAGACCGTCTTCTTCAGCGGTGTCCCGGGAACGCGCGTCGCGATCGATCTCCCCTTCCGCGCGGGAACGGGCTACGCGTGGCAGGCGTCGGGCTTCGATCCGAAGGTCGTCGCGGACGCGGGAACCGAGGAGCGTCGTGCGACGCCGGGCGAGTCGGTCGGCGCGGCGATGATCGCGACGATGTCGTTCGACCTCGTCGCGCGGGGCGAGACCGAGATCCTCCTCGAGCGACGCCGGTCGTGGGAGAAGGACGTGCCCGCCGCCGAGTCGCGGCGCGTGCGCGTCGTCGTCCACTGAAGAAGGGCCGCCGCGCGACGATCGACGCCGCGGTCCCCGGGGCGAGACGCACGATGGAGCACGCGAACGACCAGCTCGTCGGCGAAACCCGCGTCCTCTTCGCATTCGAAGCGGGCGCGGCGATCGACCTCGCGCGCGCCGAGTCGCGCATTCCACAGGCGGCGCGCCGCCCGCTGCCGCACGCGCGACGCCTGCCCGCCGACATCGATTTCGCGGTGAAGCCGCTCGTCGTCGCGCTCGCGCGCGCGCCGATCGCGATCGGCGAGTTCGCGACCGCGCCGACGATCGAGGCGACGATCCACGACTTCGGCGCGGTCTCGATCGCCTTCCGCATCCCGTTCCGCTGCACGCTCGACGCGCTCCGTCCGCTCGCCGCCGCGCTCTGGGCGAACGACGCGCTCCTCGCCGACGCGCGCCGCGCGCTCGCCGAACTCCTCGCCCTCCTCGGCGACGCGGTGTCGCGGCCCATCGGCGACGCCGCGGCCACGGCCGTCGAGGACTTCATCGTCTTCGTCGTCGACCCCGCGTCGCTCGCCGCCGAGTCGACGGTCGGCGTCTCCGCCTTCGGCGCGGAGCGGCTCGCGGCGCTCCTCTCGCTCGACGACCAGCCGCTCTCGCAGGACGAGATCCGCGACGCGGTCGCGAACCCGATCTCGTACGGGCCGCGCGACCTCGTCGTCGCCGACTGGGCCGCCGCCTTCGTCGTCGACGCCGAACCCGCGGCGACGCTCGCGGTCCTCGAGTTCGCGAACGTCCAGCTCGTCGAACTCAAGCATCTCGACGCGTCGCTCGACCGCGGCCTCGACCTCGTCTGGGCGATGGTGAACGAGCGCTCGCTCTTCGCGCGCCTGCGCCTGCGCGCGAACCTCCGCCTCGTGAGCGGGCTCGAGCTCGACGGCGCGCAGCTCTACGACGGCGTGGCGAACGCGCTCAAGCTCTTCGGCGACCAGCACCTCGCGCGCGTGCAGCGCGCGGCGTCGCGCTGCCTGCGGCTCGAGGACTGGCACCGCAGCATCGAGCGGAAGCTCGCGACGCTCGACTCGATCAACGAACGGCTCGCCGGGCGGCAGGCCCAGTACCGGAGCGAGACGCTCGAGTGGATCATCATCCTGCTGATCGCCTTCGAGATCGTGCAGACGCTCTGGCCGTGAACCGCGCGCGCGCCCGCGCCCCGCGCGTCAGGCGCGCCCCGCCGAGGCCCGTCGCCACCCGCGCCGCGCGACGACCGCGAACCCGACACCCGCCGCGAGACACGGAAGGAGGACCGTCGACCATGACGGCTGCGCGTACAGCACCGTCACGCGCGCGCTCTCGAGCGGAGCGGGCCACTTCGGCGCGCGATCGCCGAGGATTCCGCGCAGGAAGGCGAGCGAGGTTTCCGCGAGGAACTCGGGGGAACCGAGCGTGGCGTCCGCGGGCATCTCGAACTTCGTCTGCGCGAGCGGATCGGCGTCGGGCATCGTGATCAGCATCGAGTTCGCCTGGCCCGCGGGCAAGGCGACGCCGCGCTCGATGTCGGCGCGGTAGGTCGCGTCGACCGACGCTGGATCGGCGTGCTCGAGGATCTCGAGCGTCGTGAAGGAGAACCGCGCGGTCGGTCGACCGAGGACGAGCGGTCCGATGGGCTCGGGTTCGAACCGCGTGCCGCGCGATCCGAGGACGAACCGCTGCCGCGCCTCGCCCGAGACCTCGAGGATCTCGGCCGCGTAGCCCGAAGGCAGGATCGCCCGAAGCGTCGCGTCGTAGGCGTAGTGCCACTCGAGCGGGAGCCAGGCGATCGCGACGAGCGCGACGCCCGCCGCGATGGTCGCGACGCCTGCGCCGATCCCGAGCGCCTCGAGCCGCCGCTCGCGGACCAGCGCGGGTTCGCCGCGACACCAGCCGCACTCGGGGCAGGTCGACTGCGCGGCCTCGATCGTGTGCGCGCAACCGCCGCACGCGTCCTCCCGCTCGATGCGGCCGAAGGCGAGAAGCCACGCCGCCGCCGCGAGGACACCCGCGACGCCGAGCGCGGACGGCAGGAGCAGAAGGATGGTCCAGGCCGAATGGACGGGCTCGATCGCGCGCAGCGCGAACGCCGTCGCGAACCACGACCACCCGGTGCCGAGGAAGGCGAGCTTGAGTGTGCGCGCCACATGCCGCGCGCGCGCACCCGGCCGCGCGCGCGCGACGAGCCACGCGAGCATCAGCGCGAACGAGACCGCCGCGAGCGCGAGCGTCGCGAAGTTCGCCGCGCGCCCGACGCCTGAACTCCAGCGGTCGACGAACTCGAGGAGGGGCGGCGTCATGCGCGGAGCGTAGCGAACGCCCGCACTTCGACCCCACTTCG
>JBJOHC010000014.1:0-3593 GCA_046047955.1 Planctomycetota bacterium | reverse complement strand
GGCCACGCGATCGACGCATCCCGCGAGCGTGAAGAGGTGGTTCGCGTCGGAGATGCGCAGGCGCGTGGGGTGGTGCGTGTCGCGCGTGCCGATTCGTGTATCGCTGAGCCTTGAATGGCTGAGTCTTGAATCGCTGCGCCTTGAATCGCTGAGCCTTGAATCGCGGGGCCGTGAATCGCGGGACCGTGGATCGCCGAGTCTCGGATCCCCGAGTGCGCCGAGCAGTTCGTCGAGATCGCGGTCGCCGTCGAGGCCGAGCGCGGTGACCGCGAGGACGGGCGTGCCGCGTGCGAGCGTCCGCCGCCACGCGCCGAGGAGGTTCGGATCGATCGGGTCGCGCATCGGCCCGGCGTGCGCGAGCGCGGTGCCTGTGCTTCGACGGACGCGCGCGAGGATCGTGCCGAGGACGCGCCCGAGGACCGGAATGCGCATGAGTGCGGCGCGCGTCGTGCGGACGAACCTGCGGCGTCGCGCGGCCATTGAGCCGTCGGGCGCCGCCCTCCGGAGATCGGGCTCGAGGATGACGACCCCCGCGAGATCCGCGCCCGCGCGCCCGCGCGCGTCGGCGACGCGCATCGCGATCGTCGCGCCCGCGCAGAGACCGCCCACGATCACGCCATCGGTGTCGTCGCGCGCGAGGATCGCATCGACGATCGCGCCCACCTCCGCGACGGGGCGTTCGCCGCGCTGGCTCTCCGCGCGGCAGTCGTCGAGCGTGCGCCACGATTCGCCCGTCGCGTCGCCCGCGCCCGACTGGTCGAACCGGAAGGTGCGCACGCCCGCGCGCGCGAACGCGTCGCCGAGCCGTGCGGAGAGGTCGCTGTTCCCCGCGCGCGGTGCGGGGCCGGGATTCAGGAGGAGAACGGCGGTGCGCGCGGCGTCGCGCGCGGGTTCATGCACCGTGCCGACGAGCCTCTCGCCGCGGCAGGCGACGATCGCGGGGAGTCGCTTCATGGGACGGCTCGTGGGATGGATCATGGGATGGATCATGGGACGGCCTCCGCGATGCCGACGGCGCGCGGACCGGGCTCCGCGCCGATCCTCGTCGCGGCGCGGCGTCGCCAGTCGCTCTCGTGCCCGTCGATCCAGGCCACGAGATGGTCGGTGAGCAGGTCGCTGTCGGCGACGAGCGGATCGGACGATTCCCAGAAACGGACGAGTGGAAGCCGGAGGAGGCGCGGTACCTGCGCGGTCGTCGGCTTCGGGAAGGGGACGGGCTCGATCCTCGCCCACGGCCGCGCGTCGACTTCCTCGGGAAGTCGCAGCGGATGCGCCGCCGCCTCGTGCCAGAGCGCGGGCGTCATCTCGTAGCCGTCGACCCACGCGGACTCGCCGCGGCGGAGGCGTTCGGTCGCGCCCGCGGTCCCCTCCGCGCCGCCATCCGCATGCGCGCCGCCGCGCGCCCGTTCGACGAGGCCCGCCACCGCGGCGCGTCGCGCCATGTCGAGGAGAAGCGTGCGCGCCCCCAGCGCGCCCATCACGAGAAGCCCGTCCCCGACGCCGTCGGTGAAGAGCTCGGCGGCGATCGTCGCGCCCGCGCGGATACCGAGGAGAATGAGCGGTGCGCGCGGCGGCGCGTCGGCGCCGCGCCGCGCACCGTTCCCGTCGTGCGCGAGCGCCATCGCGAGCGCACGCGTATCGGCCGTCCACTCGGCGAAGGTCGCGCGCGCGAACTCCCCCTCGCTCTCGCCGATCCCGCGATGGTCGAAGCGCAGCGTCGCGACACCTTCGCGCGCGAGCGTGCGGGCGAGGCAGGTCGTCGTCCGCAGGGCGCGCTCGCGTTCGGAGCCGATCGGACCGATGACGAGCACCGTCGCCCGCCGCGCGCCGGACGGCTCGCACGACGCCGCGAAGAGCCGCGCGTCGCGCACGGCGGTCCAGCCGAATCGCTCGCGCACGCGCGCGGGAATGGGCTCGAAATCACACGAGGGTCCATCGAATTCGATCATGGGCACCACCCTTGCCTGAAGCCGCGCGCCGACCGCCGCGAAGGCGGCCGGCGCGCGGCGGTTTCCCGATCACCGTCCTCGGCTGGCGGTCACTGGCTCCCCGGCTCCGCATCGCCGCGCCGACTGCCCGTCTCCGCACCGGCGGTCGTCGTCGGAATGGGCGAGGCGCTACAGGTCCGCGACAGGGCCAGCAGCATCTCGCGCGCGACGAGAAGTCGCCCATGCCGGTTGAGATGGCCGCCGTCGTCGGTGTAGTCGTCGGCGAGGCAGGGCCACTTCACGCCGTCGTACTCGACGGTCGTGGCCGTGCCGTCCGGCGCATGCGACTCGATGTCCGCGATGTCGAGGATCTCCTCGCGGGCGTAGCGTCGGCGGACGAGTTCGTTGAAGCGGCCGCGCCGCGCGTTCGCCGCATTCTCGCCCGCGCCGACGAGCCGCTTGATCGCGGCCTTCGCGCCATGACCCGCCGCGCGCAGCGGCACGGTGCAGTGGATGAAGCGGATCTCGGGCCGCTCGCGCTTCACGCGCTCGACCGCATCGGCGTAGCGCGTGAAGAGCGCGTCGACATCGGTGCCGCGCCCGATGTCGGCGTAGCAGAGCTTGAGGATCGCGAGATCGACGCCGTCGCCCTCGCGCGAGCGGAGCATGCGCTCGAACCCGTCGATCTTCGCGTCGAGAGAACCGTTCGCACCCGCGGGACCATGGACGAGTGCGGGCGTGCGGAAGGCGCGCGCGATCCGTCGGCCGCCCTCGTCGGCGTTCCCGTCCTGTCCCGCCCGTCGGGCGGCGTCCGCGTTCGGAGCGTGTTCGCGATCGCGTTCCTTCTCGCGTTCCTTGTCGCGTTCCTGCACCCCGGACTTCGGCGTACCGCGCGCCCCATCGCGCCCACCGCCCGCGCGCTGCGTCTCGTCGCTCGCACCGTTCCCGTGCGGGCGCTCCGGATCGGATTCGTCGAACGCCCGCCAGGAGGCCACCGCGAGTCCGATCGACGGACGCTCGCGCAGGATCTCCTCGACGCCGTCGAGGATGTTGCGTCCGACCGACGCGTGCGCGAAGTAGATGCGTCGCGCGCCGAGCTCGCTCCAGCAGGGCGCGCCGACCGCGTCGAGCGGCGCGAGGTCGACCAGATCAGCGGTCGAGGCCTTCTCGGGTGGCGGCGGCTCGGTGGTGGGCGGCGCGGAGGCGGTCGCGGAGAATGCGGCGAGAAGCGGCAGTGCCGCGCTCCACCAGGCGATCGTCTGGGTGCCGGACAGGGCGTGTCCCCTCGTCCGTTTCAGTGCGCGACCTGCGCGCGATTCGATGGGTGCGGCGGCGTTCGTAAGGGCGTTCATCGGTTTCCTTCCTCTCCATTCGGGTGATGGCGCCGGCGGGCGTCGCCGGCGAGCAGTGCGTCTCCGTCGAGCCGCTCGGCGGCGCGGCGCTTCGATTCGATGTCGCGTCCGATGCGTTCGACCTCCTCGGGTCGCATGCCGAGGGCGGGCGCCGCGCGCTCGGCGGAGATCCCCTCGCGCGAACACCCGAGGCGGAGGTCGAGCAGCGGATACGGCAGGCCGAAGTAGAACTCCTGCTGGCTCTGCGGCAGGCTGTAGGTGTCGGTCGTCGGCATCTGCGCCGTGATGGCGCGCGGGAGCCCGAGGTGTCGGG
>JBJOHC010000013.1:0-14755 GCA_046047955.1 Planctomycetota bacterium | reverse complement strand
CTGATCGCGGCGAGCGCGTTCGCGAACTACCTGCCGCTCAAGCCCGGATTCGTCGGGCGGGTCGCCTACCACCGCATCCGCCACGGAATCCGCGCCGCGCACACGCTGCGCACGATCCTCGAGGCGATCGCGCTGAGCGGAACGGTCGCGTCGCTCTTCCTCCTCGCGATCGTCGTCCTGCGCCGCGTCGATGCGCCGCGTGAATGGGCGCTTCTCGCGCCGGCCGCGCTCGCGGGGCTCGCGATCGTGCCGCGCCTCCGGCCGCTCGCGGCGGCGCTTCTCGTCCGACAGGCGGAACTCGCGCTCTGGACGCTGCGCTCGTGGGCGTCGTTCCAGCTCGTCGGTTCGCCGGTCGAGCTCGAGACGGCGATCGTCCTCGGGTCGATCGGCGTCCTCGCCACGCTCGTCCCCTTCGTCTCGAACGGACTCGGGATCCGCGAATGGGTCGTCGGCCTGCTTGCTCCGCTCGTCTCGCACCAGGAGGTGACGACGGGTCAGGCGATCGTCGCGGAGCTCGTCCACCGCGTGGCCGAGCTGGTCGTGGTCGCTCCCGTCGGCCTGGTCTCGATCGGCGTCCTCTTCCGGCACAATCGCAGGATCGCAGTCGTTGCCAGCGATCCTCCAACCGCGGCCGAGCCGCCGGTCGCGCCGCCCGGCGCGCCGCCCGGCGCTTGAGCGCCGAGAGCCGAAAGCCGAGAGCCGAAAGCCTAGACGCCGCCGCCCGCGCCCGCGACGCGCTTGCCCGCGACGGGAAGCCCCGTGCGCGCGCGCAGGTTGTCGAGCACGTTCATGAAGTTGATGTACGCGTCGTAGGGCGAGTCGTAGGGCGAGAAGTACTTGTGGACATCGCCGTCCGACCAGTACTTCGTGCACATGTAGTAGAGGTGGTCGCTCGTCGTGAGCTTCCGCCAGTCCTCGAGGATGTACGGGTCGCCCGCGGCGTGGCGCGCCTTCACCGCGCCCTCGAGCGCGTAGAGCTCGGCGGCGGCGTTGTCCTGGATCGGATTGCCGAGCCACGCCGAGAGATCGCGCTCGCTGTCGGCCCAGCTGATGAAGTTCGCCACGTCGTACTCGCCGACGGGCGCGTGCATGTCGACGACCTGCGACGGCGTGAGGAAGTCGTTGTGCCCGGGGTTCGCGTCGTAGACCGCGCCCGGCAGCGCGTCGAGGAACTCGAAGATCCCCGTGTCGGCCCACTGGTGCTCGCCGAAGGTCTCGTAGTCCATGAACAGGTTGCAGATGTAGCCGTCGCCGTTGATCTGGTTCACCCAGCCCGCGAACTTCTCGGCGGAGAGCGGCCACTCCTTCCAGCCGCGGTTCGAGAAGCGGAAGGCGATGTCGTCGGAGAGCCGGTAGTTCTTGAGAAGGAGCTTGAGCGGCCGCGCGTCGAGATCGCCCTCGCCCGGCGGCGCGTAGAGGTAGTTCGGCGAGCGGAATCCGAGCAGGCGGTCGACGCCCTCGCAGAGGATCGCCTTGTGGCGGCCGCGGCGCGCGATGTGCGCGGCGAGCTCGTTCGAGTAGATGAGCTCGGTGTTGCGGAACACCGTCGGCGTGACGCCGAAGACCTGCTGCATGCGCCGCTGGTGGAGATCGGTCTGCGCGTCGAACTCGTCGCGCGAGAAGAGGAAGCTGAGCGAGTGGTGGCTCGTCTCCGCGATCAGTTCGCACGCGCCCGTGTCGACGAGTTCCTTCAGCGTGTCGATGACATCCGGCGCCCACGCGAGGAGCTGGTCGAGCGCGGTGCCCGTGATCGAGTACGAGCAGCGGAAGCGGCGGTCGTGCCGCTTCACGAGGTCGAGCATCTTCCGCGTCGCGGGTCGATAGCACTTGTCCGCGACCTTGCGGAGGATGCGCTCGTTCGCCTCGTTGTCGAAGTAGAAGGGGTCCGTCGAGAACACCGAGTAGCGGCGCAGGCGCCAGGGCTGGTGGAGCTCGAAGTAGAAGCAGACGCTCGCCATGCGCGCAGCGTAGCGGTCCGCCGCGGGTGCTGCGTTCAGACGCCGTGGTAGCCGCGGTACCACTCGACGAAGCGGGCGATGCCCTCGGCGACGGGGGTCGTGGGGCGGTAGTCGATGTCCTTCTCGAGCGCGGTGACGTCGGCGGCGGTGTCGGCCACGTCGCCCGGCTGCAGGGGAAGAAGCCTGAGTTCCGCCTTCCGTCCGAGCGCGGACTCGATCGCGGCGATGTAGTCCATCAGCTCGACCGGGGAGGAGTTCCCGATGTTGTAGACGCGCCAGGGCGCGTTCGAGGTGCCCGGATTCGGGTCGGTCGCGTCGAAGGCGGGGTCGGCGGCGGCGGGGCGGTCGAGGGTGCGCACGACGCCCTCGACGATGTCGTCGATGTAGGTGAAGTCGCGGCGGTGGCGCCCGTGGTTGTAGACGTCGATGGGGCGACCCTCGAGGATCGCCTTCGTGAACTTGAAGAGCGCCATGTCGGGACGCCCCCACGGGCCGTACACGGTGAAGAAGCGCAGTCCCGTCGTCGGGATCCGGAAGAGGTGCGAGTAGGTGTGGGCGAAGAGCTCGTTCGCCTTCTTCGTCGCCGCGTAGAGCGAGATCGGATGGTCGACGGCGTCGTCGATCGAGAAGGGCAGCTTCGCGTTGCCGCCGTAGACCGACGACGAGCTCGCGTAGACGAGGTGCGCGCACGGGTAGTGGCGGCAGCCCTCGAGGATGTGCTGGAAGCCGACGATGTTCGAGTCGATGTAGGCGTACGGGTGGTCGATCGAGTAGCGCACGCCCGCCTGCGCGGCGAGATGCACGACCCGCGTGAAGCGGTGCCGCGCGAAGAGCGACTCGACGGTCGTCCGGTCGGCGAGGTCGGCGCGGTGCATCTCGAGCTGGCCCGACGCCTCGTAGGGCGCGAGCTCGCGCAGCCGCGCCTCCTTGAGCGCAGGCTCGTAGTACGGGTTCAGGTTGTCGATGCCGACGACGCGTTCACCGCGCGCGAGGAGGCGGCGCGCGACGTGCATGCCGATGAAGCCGGCGGTTCCCGTGACGAGGATGGGCATCGCGCCATGCTACCTCGCGCGCGGCGCGGCGGTCTTCGCGCGGTCAGGCGCGCGTGGCGTGCGCCTGCGCGGGCGCGAGCGCGCGCGAGGCGACGCGTGCGACGCGGTCGACCTCGTCGTCGCGCATCGAGCTTCCTGAGGGCAGGCAGATGCCGTCGGCGAACAGCCGCTCGCAGACGGGCGCGCGGCGCGGTTCGTGCGGGAACATGCGGCAGCCCGCGAAGAGCGGCTGGAGATGCATCGGCTTCCACGCGGGACGCGCCTCGATCCGCTCGGCCTCGAGCGCGGCGAGGAGTCCGTCGCGGGAGGTCGCGGCGCGGGCAGGGTCGACCGTCAGCGCGGTGAGCCAGCGCGTCGGCTCGCTCCACGCGGGGGCGGGCATGAAGCGCACGCCCTCGATCGCGCCGAGCGCCGCCTGGTAGCGCGCGGCGATCGCGCGCCGGCGGGCGACGCGGTCGGCGAGCACCTCGAGCTGTCCGCGGCCGATTCCCGCGAGGACGTTCGAAAGGCGGTAGTTGAAGCCCGCGTGCGCGTGCTCGTAGTGGGGCGCGGGCTCGCGCGCCTGCGTCGCGAGGAAGCGCGCGCGTTCGGCGAAGGCGGCGTGCCGCGTGACCAGCATGCCGCCACCCGAGGTGGTGATGATCTTGTTGCCGTTGAAGCTGAGCGCCGCGACCTCGCCGAAGGTCGCCGCGCGGCGGCCGTGGGCGTTCGCGCCGAGCGCCTCGGCGGCGTCCTCGAGGATGGGAACGCCGAATTCGCCGCAGATCGCGGCGATCGCGTCGAAGTCGCACGCCTGACCGTAGAGATCGACGGCGACGCATGCCTTGGGCGTGCGGCCCTCGGCGCGCAGCGTCTCGAGCGCGCGGCGCAGGGCGCGCGGCGACATGTTCCAAGTGGCCTCGTCGCTGTCGATGAAGACGGGTTCGGCGCCGCACTGGCGGATCGGGTTCGCGCTCGCGACGAAGGTGAAGCTCGAGCAGAGGACGAGATCCCCCGCGCCGACGCCGAGGAGAAGGAGCCCGAGGTGGATCGCCGCGGTGCCCGACGAGGTCGCGACGCAGTGCAGCCGCTCGTCCGGCGTGGCGAGGAATTCCGCCATCCCGCGCTCGAACGCGTCGACGTTCGGGCCGAGTGGCGCGATCCAGTTCGTGGCGAACGCCTCGGCGACGAAGCGGTTCTCGCCGCCCGAGAGGTGCGGGGGGGAGAGGAGGATCGGCGCGGGGCGGGGGTCGGACATGCAGTTCGGCGGGGAGATCGGCGGGCGGAACCCGGGCGGGGCGGGGCGGACGGTCGTCCCGTGGGAGGGTCGGCGGCCGTGACCGCGGGGAGGCGCGAGTCGTTCGGAGAACGCGCGCGCGGCGCGGATCTATCGGCAAATCCGCGGTTCGCGCGCGAGCGCGGATCAGCGCCCGCGTTGTCCGTCGAGCCACGACTCGAACATCAGGACGCTCCAGATCTCGGCCGCCTCGCCGCCGCGGCGCCCCGCGAGGGTGTCGGACCAGAGTCGGGTGACGGCGGCCGGGTCGAGGTGGCCGCTTCGGGAGATCCGCGCCGGCTCGAGAAGCGCGTCCGCCCAGGGGCGGAGCGGACCGCGCAACCAGCGCAGGATCGGGACCGCGAATCCCGACTTCGGCCGCTCGAAGAGGGCGCGTGGAACGCGGCGCTCGAGGACGCGGCGCAGGATCCATTTCCGCTCGCCGTCGCGGATCCGCATCGATGGAGGGAGTCGGAACGCGAGTTCGGCGAGGCGCTGGTCGAGGAGCGGTTCGCGGGCCTCGAGCCCGTGGCGCATCGTGGCGCGATCGACCTTCACGAGGATGTCGTCGGGGAGGTAGCGGCCGATGTCGGCGATCATCATGCGGACGACCGGATCGAGCGTCGAGTTCGCGCCGGAGAGCGCGTCGCCCGGCGGAGCGAAGCCCGGGACGAGTCGGTGCGCATCGTCCGACACGCGCGCGAGCGCCGCGTGGATGGCGCCGAGGCCGTCGAGCGCCGCGAGACGCGAGAGCTTGTGCGCGCGGTCGCCGAGGCGGTCGAAGGGAAGTCCGGGGATCGAGCGTCCGAGCGCGTTGGCCGGGCCGTACGGAACGGCGCGCAGCGCGCGCGCGAGGACGGCGCGCAGCCGGTGCGGCATCCGTGCGAGGCGCCTCGCGATCGCGGGCGCGTGTCCGTAGCGGTAGTAGCCGCCGAAGAGTTCGTCCCCTCCATCGCCCGAGAGGACGACCTTCACGCGCTCCGCCGCCATGCGGGCGACGAGGAGCGTCGGAACCTGCGAACTGTCGGCGAACGGTTCGTCCCAACACTCTGCGACGCGTGAGACTATGTCGCACAGAGTATGCGACCCCGAAAGGCGCAGCACGCGGTGCTCGACGCCGAGATGGCGCGCGACCGCGGCGGCATGCGGCGACTCGTCGAAGTCGGGGTCGTCGCTCCCGATCGTGAACGCGAGGACGGGTGATGGCGAGAGTTCCTGCATCGCCGCAAGAACCAGCGACGAGTCGATGCCGCCCGAGAGGAACGCGCCGACGGGAACATCCGCCACCATGCGCAGCCGCACGCTCTCCGTGATCGCGCGGTCGACGGCCTCGATCGCCTCCGCGTCACCGCCCGTGAATGGATCGCGGCGTCCGGCCACCGCGAGCGTCTCGGCGCTCCACCACCGCTCGACGCGGGCCTCGCGCGTCGCGAGGTCGAGCCGGAGGAAGTGGCCCGGCTCGAGCGTGCGCGCCTCGCGGTGGATCGACATCGGCGCGGGGACGCAGCCGAAGGTCAGATAGGCGTGGAGCGCGCGACGGTCGATCGTCGCGGTGAAGCCGGGATGCGCGCGGATCGCGCCGAGTTCGCTCGCGAAGAGGAGGGCGGCGCCAGTGGGAACCGTGAATCCGCCCTCGCCGAGCGCATGTCCGCCTGTGAGCGCGTAGCGGCAGGGTTTCACGCCGAAGCGGTCGCGCGCGAGCCAGACGGCGCGCGCCTCGCGGTCGAGGAGCGCGAAGGCGAACATGCCGCGCAGTTCGCCGAGGGCCGCCGGCATTCCGAGCGCCTCGATCGCGGCGAGCATCGCCTCGCTGTCCGAGTGCCCGCGGAACGCGCGTCCGCCGCCGAAACGCGCGCGGAGTTCGGCGTGGTTGTAGATCTCGCCGTTGAACGCGAGCTCGTATCGGCCGCACGCGGAGCGCATCGGCTGCGCGCCCGCCGCCGAGAGGTCGAGGATCGCGAGCCTGCGGAAGGCGAGCCCTGTGCGCGTCGCCTCGTCGAAGAGGACGCGTTCATCGTCGGGGCCGCGGTGGGCGAGCGCCCGCGCCATCGCCGCGAGCGCGTCGGTCGGAACCGCCGCGCCGCCCGCGAAGTCGACGAGTCCCGCGAATCCGCACACGCCGCGAGGATATCAGGCGGCGTCGTGCGACCGATCCCCGTCTCCCGCGGAGGAGCCGGTGCGCGCACCGGGCAGCGCGCCGATCGCCGCCACGATCGCGGCCTGCGATGCGCTGATCGTCATGAACTCGGGGCACTCCGTCATGGCGGCGAGTCCGACGAAGACGAGCGATGCGAAGGCGCCGGCGGCGAGCGCGTCGCGTCGGGCCCGCGCGAACGCGGCGGCGAGGACGGCTCCCGCGGTTCCCGCGAGCAGCAGCGCACCGACGAGCCCCGTCTCCGCGAGCGCGCGGAGGAGCGAGTTGTGCGGGTGCTGCTGGAGGATGTGGGCGTGCGGAACGCTCGATTCACGCGCGAACTCGAGGGCCGATTCCCGCACCGCGAGAAGCGGCGCGAACGATCCCGCGCCATGCCCGGCGATCGGCGCGCTTCGCCAGAATCCGAGCGCCTCCTCCCACCAGTAGAGGCGCAGCGCGATCGAGGAGAAGCCGCCGGGCCGGTGCGTCGCGAAGGCGTCGGCGAGGTAGCGCGTGAATTCGGCGGCGACGAACGGCGCGGCGACGGCCGCGGCGGCGACGGCGATCAGGGTTCCGAACGCGACGCGCGCGGGTCTGGCGTGACGGAACGCCACGAGGAGCGCGACGAGCAGGATCGCCGTCGGGACGAGCGCGAGCGCCGGACCACGGCTTGCCGCGAGCGCGACGCCCGCGGCCGAGACGAGCGCCGTGACCGCGAGGGCGACGCGTGCGCCCCGCGCGGCGGAGGAGAGCAGCGCGATCGAGAGGAGGACGCCGATCCCACCCGAGATCGCCGCCACTGCGGGGAGCGCGACGATTCCCGACGGTCGGAGCGGTGCGTGCGAACTCGGCGCGAGGAGTCCCGCGCGCTGCGCGACCTGCGCCACCGCGTTGATCGCGATGCCCGCGAGGAGCGCCCACGCGAGCGCGCGGCGATGCCGGACGATGGGCCACAGCGCGATCGGCACGAGGAGTGCGCGGATCCCCGCGAGATGGTGCGCGGAGTCCGCCTGGGCGGGCGCCCAGGCCGCGCTCGCGAGACACCAGAGCGCCCAGGCGGCACCGAACCAGAGCGGCGGCCATCGCAGGAGCGGCGTGTAGAGCGCGGGAAACACGATGCCGCGCACGAGGGCGATGCCGCCCAGGATCGCGAACGCGATCGAATTCGGCGCGTGGTCGAGCGTCGCGAGAAGGGCGAAGAGGGCCGCGGCCGCAAGATGGATCGCGTCGCCGTGCCGGTCGCGCGCGCGCACCGCGTCGATGGTCGCGCGAGCGGCGTCGCGCGCGGGCGGAGGCCAGGCGCGCGGCACGGGCGACGCGCGGTCGAACCATGGTCGTGCGGGCAGGTTCATGCGCCGAGCGCCTCCACGATCGTCGCGTTGACGAGCGAGGCGTCGAAGACCCGCTCGGCGAGATGCCGCGAGCGCGCGCCCATCGCGGCCACGCGCGCGGGATCGTCGGCGAGCGCGAGACACGCGTCGGCGAGCGCGCGCGCATCGCGGACGGGGACGACGAGGCCGTTCGGTCCGCGGCCGATCGGCGCGGGCGCATCGACCTCGCGCACCGTCTCGCGGCAGCCGGGAGCGTCGGTCGTCACGATCGCACGACCCGTCGCGAGCGCCTCGAGCGTCGACTTCGGCGTCCCCTCGCGGTAGGACGGAAGGACGAAGACGCTCGCTGCCGCGAGTTCGCCGCGCACATCGTCGAGCCGGCCCGCCCATTCGAGGCGCCCGTCGGCGATCCAGCCGTCGAGCTCCGCGCGCGCGATCGCCGCGGGGTTCGAATCGATCCATCCGACGAGCCGGAATCGGCACGACGGTCGCGCGGCGCGCACGATGCGCGCCGCCTCGGCGAACTCGCGCACGCCCTTGTCGCCGAGGAGCCGTGCGACCATGAGGAAGACCGGCGCGCCCTCGGGAACGGGCCGTTCGGGGAAGCGCGCGAGATCGACGCCCGATCCGCCGGTGCGCGCGACCGGAACGCCCGGCGCGAGGAGCCCCGCACCTTCGAAGTACGCGAGATCGTCGCCGTTCTGGAAGAGGACCGTCGTCGCCTGCGCGAGCGCGCGGCGGTAGAGCGCGATCGCCACTCTGCGAAGGATCGCCGCCTTCGCTCCGCGCCCGATGAACGCGTAGCCGAGGCCCGTGATCATCGCGACCCGCTTCGGAACGCCCGCCGCCCGTGCGGCGGGAATCGCGTGGAAGACCGGCTTCGGATTCGACACGAAGACGCCCGCCGGCGCGACGCGCTCGCAGAGCGCCCGATAGTGCCGCGCCGCCGCGCGCTCGCGCAACGGATTCAGGCCGGTTCGGTCGAGTGGAGAGAAGACGCATTCCGCGCCGAGCTCGCCGAGCGCGCGCTCGACCGCGCGAGGCTCGATCTCGACGGGGCGGGGCGTCGAGACCACCACGCGGTGCCCCCGCGCGACGAGCGCCGCGGCGAGAGGTCCGCGGAACGAGACCACCGTGTCGCCGATCCCGTTGACGATGAGATAGGTCGACATGCGGAGAATCGGGGGAAACGGCGCGGTGGCGGGGGGTTCGCCCCATCCCGCCGTGCGTCGGCGCGGAAATGAAGCGCGAAGCGCGCCCGCGATGACGCTTCCGCGGAGACGGGCGCCATTCCACTATACTCGCGCCCTCGGACGCGAATCATGCGCTTGAAGTACGGCGTCGTCACCGCAACCCTCAACGCCCGGGAGACCGTGCTCGATGCCGTTCGCTCGGTGCTCGGGCAGCGGTGCGCGCCCGCCGAGTACATCGTGATCGACGGCGGCTCCACCGACGGCACGCGTGAGGTCGTCGAGGCGGAGTTCGCGCGCGCCGCGGGAGCGGGGAGCGGCACGCGGCTCGAGATCCTCCGCCAGCGCGCCTCGGGCATCGCGCATGCGTGGAACGAGGCGATCGCGCGGCTCTCGGCCGATGTCGTCTTTCTCGTGAACGCCGACGACTGGCTCGAGGACGGCGCCGCCGAACGCGTGCTCGCCGCGTTCGAGTCGGACCCGGACATCGATCTCGTGCACGGACACGCGCGCTTCCATCACCGCGACGGCCGCTGTCTCGGCGTCCTCGCTCCGTGCTGGGTGAACCGACTCGGCGTCCAGTGCCGCACGCTCCACTGCTCGACCGTCGTGCGGCGTCGCGTGTACGAGGAGCTCGGCGGATTCGATCCGCGGTTCCGCACCACGCTCGACTACGACTTCCTCGAGCGCTGCTGGCGCCGCGGGAAGCGGTTCCACGCGCTCGACGAGGTGCTCGCGAACTTCCGCCTCGGAGGCATCTCGAACACCTTCCGCTCGCAGGCCGATCTCGAGACGCTGCGCGTCGGCCTCGCGCACTCGCGCACGAAGGTGCTGCCGCTCGCGGCCTTCCTCCTGCGCAGGCTCGTGCTGCGGCCCACGGGAATCGCGGGGTTCGACCTCTGGACGCGCCGCGCGCCCGCCGCCGCGCCGATCGCCCTGCCCGTGCCGCATCCGGCCGCGCCGGTCGAACTCGTCGCCCGTTCGGCGTCTCCGCGAAGCGCCGCGGTTCGCGACTCCGCCGCGCGTCCCGCCGAACTCGACGCCGCCGAGGTCTCCTGACGATGGCGCGCCCCGCGCTCCTGAGCGTGGTCGTTCCGAGCTTCAACCAGGGGGTCTGGCTCGACGACTGCCTCGCGAGCCTCTTCGCGCAGGAGGACGATGCCCTCGAGGTGATCGTCGTCGACGGCGGCTCGACCGACGGGACGCCCGCCGTTCTCGAACGCTGGAGGCCGCGGCTCGCCGCGACGATCGTCGGCGAGGATGCGGGGCAGGCCGACGCGAT
This sequence comes from Planctomycetota bacterium, assembly GCA_046047955.1. GTDB lineage: Bacteria > Planctomycetota > Phycisphaerae > Phycisphaerales > SM1A02 > QWPT01. Next base: position 4,553 of record JBJOHC010000013.1, on the reverse strand, counting down.
CGCGATCGGCTTCACGCGCGCGAAGGGCGAGCTCCTCGCGTGGCTCAACTCGGACGACCTCCACCTGCCGTGGACGATCCGTCGCTGGCGCGAGGCGTTTTCCCGCGATTCCGCCGTCGAGTTCGTGCATGGCGACCGCGCGGTCATCGACGGCGAAGGCCGCGTGACCGGCCGTCGCGCGCTGCCGGGGCATTCGTCGCGCTGGCTCAACCGCTTCCCCTGGACGCACCAGGAGACGGCGTGCTGGCGGCGGGAGCTCTACGAGCGGACGGGTGGCGTCGACCGTTCGCTGCGCTTCGCGATGGACTACGACCTCTTCAGCCGGTTCCTCGAGTCGGGACGCTGCGCGCATCTGCGGGGGCCGCTCGCGGCGTTCCGCTGGCACGCGGCGTCCAAGACCGCGACCGAATCGGCCTCGACGGGCGCGCGCGAGGTCGGTGAAGTCCGCCGACGACGCGGGATTCCAGCGCTTCCGCGACTCCATCCGTCGCGGGTCGCGATGGCGGCCGCGGTGCGGGTCGCGACGCGGATCGGCGTCTGCGATCCGGGTTGGCCCGACTGGCGCGCGCTTCCGCGCGGGACGATCCTTCCGCTCGCGCGCGCGTGACGCGTGGAATCCGGAATTGGTAGAAGTGCCGCGCGATGCGAGTCGTCCACCTCAGCACCAACGAGCAGTCGGGTGGCGCCGCGCGCGCGGCGCACGGGCTGCACGCCGCGCTTCGAGAGGCGGGCGTCGACAGCCGCATGCTCGTCCTCGAGCGCCAGTCGGAGGACGCCTCGGTCGCGACGGTCGCGCGCGATCCCGTCGACGAGGGCGCCTGGCGCGTGATCGACGACCGCTGGATCGCCGCGAACCGCACCGGTGTCTCGAACACGATGTTCTCGTCGGGTGGGCTCGGCGGCGACATCGCCGCGCATCCCTCGATCACCGGGGCGGATGTGGTGAACCTCCACTGGATCGCGGGCCTCGCGTCGGTCGAGGCGATCGGAGCGCTCCTCGCGCTCGGAAAGCCCGTCGTCTGGACGCTGCACGACGAGTGGGCCTACACCGGAGGCTGTCACTACGCGAGTGGCTGCGAGGCGTGGCGCACGGGATGCGCGCGCTGTCCGCAGCTCGTCGAGGATCCGCACGGCCTCGTCGCCTGGCGGTTCGCCGCAAGACGCGCGGCGTACGGGCGCGGCGACCTCGCCATCGTGGCGCCGAGCCGATGGCTTGCGGCGCGCGCGGCGGAGAGCGCGCTTCTCGCGGGGCGCCGCGTCGAGACGATTCCGTACGGCGTCGACCTCGAGGTCTTCACGCCTTCGCGCCGCGCCGCGGGGCGAAGGCGGCTCGGACTTCGCGAGGACGAGGCGGCCGTTCTCTTCAGCGCCGACGCCGCGGGCGAGCGGCGCAAGGGATTCACGGAACTCCTGCAGGCGCTCGCGGGTCTCGCGGGCCGCGCGTCGATCGCCCCGCGCCTCGTCGTCCTCGGCGACGCGGGGCAGGTCGTGCTTCCCGCGGACGCGATCGCGACGGGGCGACTCGCCGACCGCATCGCGCTCGCCGAAGTCGTCGCGGCGTCCGATCTCTACATCCTGCCGTCGCTCGAGGACAACCTTCCGAACGGCGTCCTCGAGGCGATGGCCGCGGGAACCGCGTGCGTCGCATTCGATGCGGGCGGCGTGCCCGACATGCTCGGCGAGGCGCCCGCCTGTGCGATGGCACCCGTCGGGGACGTCGCGGCGCTCTCCGCGGAGATCGCGCGCGCCCTCGCGCGGATCGGTGAACTTCGCGCGGCACGCCCCGCGCTGTCGGCCTTCGCGAGGGCGCGGTACGCTCCCGAACGGCAGGCGGCGCGCTACCTCGCGCTCTATGAGGATCTGCGGTGTCTCGCATGAGACGCCGTCCGGACGACGCTTCGCGGGCGACGCCGCCGGCGAGGACACCGCGCTCGGCGCGGAGACGCGAGAAGGAGAGTCTCCCGTTGCGGGGAGACCGGAAGACGGCACTTCGGAACCGGACATGACGACGCCATCCGGACACGAGCACGAGAACGCCGCGGGACCCGCTCGCGACACGCCGCTTCGGCTCTTCGCCGAGCCCGCGCTCACGCGCATCGCCGCGCTCGAGGACGAGGTGCGCGCGCTCGCGGCCCGCGCGGCGTCGGCGGAGCGCGAGCGCGACGGACTGCGCGCCCGGCTGGCGTCGGGACGCGAGCTCGCCTCCGCGCTCGCGGCGCGCGTGCGCGCCCGATTCCTCGGTGGACGGGCGTCGCGTCACGCGATGGATCGGGTCGCGAAGGCCGATCCGGCCGCGGCATCGCCTGGCCTCGATCTTCCAACGCGCGCGGCGCTCCATCGCGCGTGGTCGCGCGGCGTCGAGATCGCGAGCATCGTCGATGTCGGCGCGAGCGACGGCTCGTGGAGCGCGATGGCGCTCTCGGTGTGGCCGCGGGCGCACGCGCTTCTCCTCGAGGCGAACGACGCGCACCGTCCGGGGCTCGAGGCGGCCTGCGCGCGGAATCCCGCGATGCAGCACGCGATCGCCGCGGTCGGCCCCGCGCGGCGCGAGCTCTGGTTCGAACGCACCGCCGACCCCTACGGCGGCCGCATCCACTCGGAGCGCGGCTCGCCCGACTGGATCGCGCTCCCGGGAACGACGATCGACGACGAGATCCGCGAGCGCGCGCTCGCCGGCCCGTACCTCGTGAAGCTCGACACGCACGGATACGAGGTTCCGATCCTCGAGGGCGCGCGCGACACGCTCGCGCAGGCGTCCCTCGTCGTCGTCGAGTGCTACGCGTTCGAACTCGCCGATGGCGCGCTTCCGCTGCACGCGATGCTCGCGTGGATGTGGGAGCGCGGCTTCATGGCGGTCGATCTCTGCGAGCCCATGTGGCGCGCGCGCGACGGCTGCCTCTGGCAGGTGGATGTCGTCTTCACGCCGCGCTCGCGGCCCGAATGCGGGGTGCGCTCGTGGCAGTGAGCGAAGCGGTGCACGGCTCGGGCGACGATGCGCTCCCCACCGTCTCGATCGTCACGCCGAGCTTCAACTCGGAGGCGTACATCGGCCGCACCATCGACTCGATCCGCCGGCAGGGCCATCCGAGGATCGAGCATGTCCTGATGGACGGCGGATCGACCGACGGCACCATGGAGGTCGTCTCGCGCTACTCGGGGCACTTCGCCCATGTCGAGAGCGGACCCGACAAGGGGATGTACGACGCGATCGACCGTGGCTTCGCGCGCACGACCGGCGAGATCATGACCTGGCTCAACTCCGACGACGAGTGGCTGCCCGGCACGCTCGCGACGGTGGTGCGCCTCTTCCGCGAGTTCCCCGAGGTCGAGTGGATCACGAGTGGGTTTCCCTGCGCGATCGACGACGGGAGCGCGACCATCGCGACCGCGCGCCTCTCGGGATTCAGCCGTCGCGGAATCGACCGCGGCGAGAATCTCGCGGGCTGCGGCTGGCCCGCCGACGGATTCATCCAGCAGGAGTCGACCTTCTGGCGCCGCTCGCTCTGGGAGCGCGCGGGCGCGCGGCTCGACACCTCGCTGCAGTTCGCGGGCGACTACGAACTCTGGTCGCGGTTCATCCGCCACGCGCCGCTCTGGCAGGTCGAGGTGCCGCTCGGCCTCTTCCGCCGCCGCGCGGGGCAGAAGACCGCCGTCGCGTTCGCGCGCTACACGGAGGAGGCGCGTGGCGTCTTCGAGCGCGACGGTGGGCGCGCACCGACGCGTCTCGGCGCGATGCTGCGCGTCGGGCTTCGCCGTCATCTGCCGCCCGAGTTGAAGCGGCGTCTCGGGCGCTGGGGGCTCCTCGAGCGGCGGCCGTTCCTTCTCTACGACTGGTCGCGCGCGCAGTGGGTGCGGTCGTGGCACTGAGGGCGCGCGAACTCGTCGCCGAGGCGGGGGCGCGGCTCGCGGCCCGCGGCGCGCTGCGGATCGTCCTTCTCTCCGACCTCGGCTTCGAGTACGGCGCCGGCACCGCGATGCGGCGGCAGGCGCAGAGCCTCCTTCTCGATGGCCACGATGTCGCCGTCGTCTGCTGCGGGAAGATGCACGAAGCGCGGGTCGTGCCCGCGGACGATCCCGGGGCGGCGGCGCTCGCTCCGCGCGGACGCGCGCTTCGCGGCGCGTGGCTCGGCGTCCACTCCGTTCCCGAATCCGCGGTCCACGATCCGCGCCAGCCGCGCGCGTGCGATGCGCGCGTCGTCGATCGCGTCCTCTCGTTCGGGCCCGATCTCGTCCTCGCGGGCAACCTGCACTGGGCGGGATGGTCGGTCTCGCTCCTCGCCGCGCTCGTCGACCGCGGCGTCGCGACGGCCGCGTACATGCACGACCAGCACTTCGTCACGGGGCGCTGCGCGTACGCGTACACCTGCACGCGACTCCGAAGCGGCTGCGACGCGTCGTGCCCGACCGCGACGCGCTATCCCGCGCTCGCGCCGTCGCTCATCGAGGACGAGTGGATGCTCCGCCGCCATGTGTTCGTCGAACGCGGCGTGCCGCTCGTCGCGAACAGCCGCTGGACGAGGGCGATGGCGCGCGAGGCGCTCGGTGAAGGCGCG
>JBJOHC010000012.1:0-4832 GCA_046047955.1 Planctomycetota bacterium | reverse complement strand
TTCACCAGAGCCATGCCGCGCCGACGACGCCCGCGCTGTCGCCGAGTTCGGCGCGCACGATCGGCGTCGTGAAGCAGTCGCCGAAGGTGTGGTGCGCGACGCGCGCGGGGACGAGTTCCGTCGCCGCCCGGAGGTTGCTCGCGCCGCCACCGAGGACGATCGCATCGGGATCGAGGAGATTCACGACATCGGCGAGCGAGATGGCGACGCGCTCGGCCCATCGCGCGATCGCGGCCGACGCCTCGCCGTCACCCTCCTCGGCCGCCCGCTCGATCTCGGGAAGCCGCAGCGCACGGCCTGCGCGCGCGAGGAACTCGCGCTCGACCGCCGTCCCCGCGATGTACTGCTCGCGGCAGTCGACGAGCCCGCAGTAGCACGACCGCGGCTCGTGCGCGCGGCCTTCGGCGAGCGCCTCGGCCGCGAGCCCCTGCTGCTGTCCGTGACCGAACTCGCCGCCGACCGCGTTGCGCCCGTCGCGCGCGACGCGGTCGATCACGACGCCGCCGCCGACGCCCGTCCCGAGGATCACGCCGAAGACGACGCCCGCGCCGCGCGCCGCGCCCGCGACCGCCTCGGCGAGCGCGAAGCAGTTCGCGTCGTTCGCCATGCGGACGGGTCTCCCGAGCGCGCGCGCGAGGTCCTCGACGAAGGGCCGTCCGTTCAGGCAGGTCGAGTTCGAGTTGCGCTGCAGGCCCGTGACCGGCGAGATCGACCCGGGCGCGCCGAGCCCGACGGGCGTGTCGGCGGAGAGCCCGCAGTCGGACGCGAGCCGCGCGACGAGCGACGCGACCGCGCGGATCGTGCCCTCGTAGTCGCCCTGCGGCGTCGGCACGCGCTCGCGCCAGCGGATCTCGCGCTCGCCGACCACCGCCGCCGCCTCGATCTTCGTGCCGCCGAGATCGATCCCGATGCGCGTCGCGCTCATCGACCGTCCTCCGCCGCGTCGGCGCAGGCGAGCGCGATCTCGTGGACGAGCGCCGCGCCGAGTCGCGCCGTGCGGCCGTCGACATCGAGCGACGGATTGAGCTCGGCGATCTCGACGCCCTTCACGCGACCGCTCGCGAGAAGACCGCGCAGGATGCGGCGGAACGCCGCGTCGGGCGCGATGCCCATCGCGCTCGGCGCGCTCACGCCCGGCGCGAACGCCGCCGCGAAGACATCGAGATCGATCGAGAGCGCGATCTCGCCCTCGTCGACCGCGTCGTTCACGGCGTCCATCACGACGTCGACATGGTCGAGCGCGAAGCCGTCGGCGTCGACCACGGTCGCGCCCGCGAACTCGGCGCGCTCGAGAAGTCTGCGCGTGTTCCCCGCGCGCTGGACGCCGAGCGCGCAGTAGCGGAACGGCGCCTCGCGCGCGCGGCACCACTCCCAGCTTTGCGTGAAGGGCGTCCCCGAATGCGGACCCTCCGCGGGAATCTCGCGGAGATCGAGGTGCGCGTCGAAGTTGACGCACGCGGGCGCCGCGCCGATCGCCGCCGCGAGCCCGAGGAAGAGCCCGTGCGCCTGGTCGTGCCCGCCGCCGAGAACGACGGGCAGCGCGCCCGCGCGCGCGATCGCCTCGACCGCATCCGCGAGCACGCGCTGCGCGTCGGCGACCGGGTCGCCGCCCGCCGACGGATCGACCGCCACATCGCCCGCGTCGAGAAGCGCCACGCCCTCGACCGCCGCGAGTGGCGCCATCCGACGCCGCAGTTCGGCGGGTCCGGCCGCCGCACCCGTCCGCCCGAGGTTGCGCCGCACGCCCTCGTCGCTCGCGTATCCGACGAAGCAGAGCGCGCCCGCACCGCCCGCGGCTTCGGACGCAGCGACAACCGCATCGGTAAGCGCCTCGGTCGCGAGATCGACGAACCGCACCTCCTGGTGCCACCGCCGCACATCCGCGGCGTCGCCATCGACGCGCCCCGTCCATGCGGCGCGCGTCGCCCGATCGGCCGCCACGAGCCGCGCGGCGCCTGCGCTCACTTCTTCTCGTCCTTCTTCTCGTCCTTCTTCCCGCCACCGAAGAGCCCGTCGCCGAGCCCCTTCAGCGCGCCGCCGACGCCCTTCTCGAGCGACTCGCCCGCGCCCTCGAGCATCTTGCCCGCGCCTTCGGTCACGCCCTTCCCGAGATCGCCGAGCGACTCGCCGAGCTTCTGGCCCACGCCCTCGAGCGCCGCACCGACCTCCTCGACGCCCTTCGTGACCGCGCCCTCGAGCGCGCCGCCGATCGCCTCGCCGATCCCGCCGACCGCGTTCTGCAGGCCGCCGATCACCTCGCTGCCGAGCCCCTCGATGTTCGCGGCGATCACCGCCTGCATCACCGAGCCGACGACCACGCCGGACAGCTCGCTCGCAAGCACATCGACGCCGCCCTTCGACGAGAGGTCGCGCAGCACGATGTCGGGGAGCTTCACCTCGACGACGCCGTCCTTCCCGCCGACGAGGTTGCGCAGATTGACCCGGATCCGCTCGAGGCGGAGCTCCTTCACGACCGCCTCCTTCGACTCGCCCGCGGGCTCGGCCGGCTTCTCATCCGGCTTCTCGGCCGGCTCGCCGCCCGTGCCCGTCACCTCCTTGAGGTGGTCCGCGATCGCGTTCACATTGAGCGTGCCGTCGGCGCCCTTCTCGATCTCGACGACGAGATCCGCGAGCGCGACGCGATCGATCACGATCTTCTCACCCGTGAACGACGAGAGCCCCGCATCGACCGCGATCGACCCGAGCTCGACGAACTTCGCGTCGGAGTAGCCCTTCGGATTGTCGACGACGAGCCCCTCGACGGAGGTCTTCCCCGAGACGATGCCGATCGACACCGAGCGCACGGCGGTCTTCGCGCCGAGCGCGTGCGTGCCCGCCGCGGCGATGCCCGTCTTCACGATCGAATCGAGGAAGACGACCGCCCCCACGACCGCGAGGACGACGACGAGAACGAGGACGACGAGGACCTTGGCGAGGACCCCGCCCCGATGGATTCGTGCGCGCTGCATGGCGGGCAGGATACGGGTCTCGGACGCGCCCGTCGGAGGGGTGCGCCCCCCACCCCGCTCGGATAGGATGGTCGCCCCCATGCAGGAACCGGACCTCGACACCCCCGCGTGCCGCCAGGCGATGGAGCAGGTGCGCTCGCTCCTCGCGTTCATCGGCGACGACCCCGACCGCGAGGGCCTCGTCGACACGCCCGCGCGGGTCGTCAAGGCGATGCACGAGCACTTCTGGGGCTACCACGCCGACCCGCTCGAGCCGCTCCAGCGCACCTTCGGCGAGATCGAGGGCTACGACGAGCTCGTCCTCCTCCAGGACATCGAGGTCCACAGCCACTGCGAGCACCACATGGTGCCCTTCGTCGGGAAGGCGCATGTCGCCTACATCCCGAACGGCCGCGTGGTCGGCCTCTCGAAGCTCGCGCGCGTCGTCGACATCTACTCGAAGCGCCTGCAGGTCCAGGAGAAGCTCACCGCCCAGATCGCGAACGCGATCAACACGACCCTCCGCCCGCACGGCGTCGCGGTCGTGATCCAGGCGCGGCACTTCTGCATGTGCTACCGCGGCGTCCGCCAGCCGGGCGCGGTCACCACGACCTCGAAGCTGCACGGCTCGTTCCTCTCGAGCCCCGCGGCGCGCATGGAGCTCTTCACGCTCCTCGGCCTGAAGCCCGACTGAACGCACGCCGCCCGCGGGCGGAAAGCGTCGAAACACGCCCCGATTCGCCGATTCGGACCGCCCGTCCGAGCCGATATCCTGCGCTCCCCACGCGGCCGCGCCGCAGGAACGAACCATGTCCGAAGTCACGACCCCCACGCCCTCGCCCGCCGCCCCGAAGAAGATGGACGACATCGTCGCCCTCTGCCGCCGCCGCGGCTTCATCTTCCAGTCCTCCGAGATCTACGGCGGCATCAACGGCTTCTGGGACTACGGCCCGCTGGGCACGGAGCTGAAGCGCAACCTGAAGAACGCGTGGTGGCAGGACGTCGTGCAGCGCGAGCTGATCGGGCCGACCGGCGACGCCGTCGACATCGTCGGCCTCGACTGCACGATCATCATGAACCCGAAGGTCTGGCAGGCGTCCGGCCACGTCGGCGGCTTCAACGACCCGATGGTCGACTGCCGCGCGAGCAAGGCGCGCTACCGAGCGGACCACCTCGTGGTGCTCGGCTCGCTCGCGGCGGGCTCGCGCCTCTGGGCGTTCGTCGAGGGCGACGACGCCGCCCGCACCAAGGCGACGAAGGCCCTCTGCAAGTACGAGAAGTGCGACGCGCCCGACCCGGCGAGGCACGTGCTCCGGCCGTTCACGGCGATCTCCGCCGAGGAGCGCGCCCGCACGATCGGGCCGGATGCCGACGAGCCGGGCTCGCTGACCGAGCCCCGCATGTTCAACCTGATGTTCGAGACCCACTGCGGCGCAGTCCGCGACGAGGACTCGAAGGCCTACCTGCGCCCCGAGACCGCGCAGGGCATCTTCGTCAACTTCCAGAACGTCGTCGACTCGACGCGCGTGAAGGTCCCCTTCGGCATCGCGCAGATCGGCAAGGCGTTCCGCAACGAGATCAATCCGCGCAACTTCACGTTCCGCTCGCGGGAGTTCGAGCAGGCCGAGCTCGAGTACTTCGTGCACCCCTCGGAGCGCGAGAAGTGGTTCGAGCACTGGCGCGAGGAGCGCCTGCGCTTCCACCGCGAGATCGGTCTCGACGCCGACCGGCTGCGCACCCGCGCCCACGCGGACGACGAGCTGGCCCACTACGCCCGCGCGGCCGTCGACGTCGAGTTCCTGTTCCCCTTCGGCTGGCAGGAGATCGAGGGCGTGCACGACCGCGGCGACTGGGACCTCTCGCGCCACGGCGAGTACTCCGGCA
>JBJOHC010000011.1:0-9045 GCA_046047955.1 Planctomycetota bacterium | reverse complement strand
AGCACCATGTCGCTGTCGACGGTCTCGCGGTGGACGGGCGCGTGGTGGGCGGCGGTCATCGACTCGAGGCCCGCGACCTTCGCCATCTCGGCGCGCGTCGTGTCGGACGAGTAGCCGAGCGGCGCGCGGCCCGCGCGGGCGGCCGCGAGATCGAGCGCGATCTGCGACTCGCTCTTCGCCCACTCGACGGGGTCGATCGCCTTCTCGAAGCCCTGCAGGCGGCCGGTCGCGTTCTCGAAGGTGCCGGCCTTCTCGAGCCAGACGGCGCCGGGCAGGACGACCGTCGCCATCGCGGTCGCGGCGTTCGGCAGCGTGTCGATCGCGACGACCGTCGCGACCTTCGCGAGCGCCGACGACATCGACGCGGTCACCCAGTCGCTCGGGTAGTTGCCCGTCACGATCGCGGCGCCGAAGCGGCCGCTCGCGAGCGCCTGCTCGAAGCCCTGCGCGTTCGCGACGGGGCGGCCGCCCGCGAGCGCCTCGAGGACGCGGCGCACGCCGCGCGCGTTGGGCGCCTTCTCAGCGCGGATCGTGAAGCCGCCGCGGAAGGTCTTGTCCTCGCCCGAGACGGGCACGGGACCGACCGCGAGGAGCGCCTCGGGATCGACCGAGAGCGCGTAGCGCGCGAGGTGGTAGGCGTCCTCGCAGGAGAGCATCGGGCTCACGAGGAGGGCGAGGCCCTTCTTCTCGACCGACGAGAGCCGCGTCATCGCCGCGTCGACCGCCGCGACCGCCTCGCTCCACGCCTTCGCGGGCTCGAGCGGGTCGAACGCGTCGCGGCCCTTGATCGCGGGCATCGTCAGGCGCGCCTCGGAGTGCGCGAACTTCCAGCCGTAGCGCACCTCGTCGGTGATCCACCACTGGTTGACCTCGGCGTTCGGACGCGGCTTCACGCGGTAGACGCGGCCGTCGTTGTGCTCGACCGAGATGTTGTCGCCCGACGAGGTGAGGCCGTCGATCGACGGCGTCTTCTTGAGGAACCAGACGCGCTGCTGGAAGAGGAAGTCCTTGTCGAGAAGCGCGCCGACGGGGCAGAGGTCGACGACGTTGCCCGAGAGCTCATTGTCGAGCGCCATGCCCGGGAAGACGTCGATCTGCTCGGTCGAGCCGCGGCCGTCGACCATGAGCTCGTTCGTCTCGGTCACCTCGCGGGTGAAGCGCACGCAGCGCGTGCACATGATGCAGCGGTCGCTGTAGAGGAGGACATGCGGGCCGATGTCCTTCTTCGGCTGCTTGTTCTTCGCCTCGGTGAAGCGGCTCTGCCCGCGGCCGTACTGGTACGAGTAGTCCTGGAGGTGGCACTCGCCCGCCTGGTCGCAGACGGGGCAGTCGACCGGGTGGTTGATGAGGAGGAACTCCATGACCGCCTTCTGGTTGGCGGTCGCCTTCGGGCTGTCGGTGTAGACGACCATGCCCTCGGAGGCGGTCTGCTGGCAGGTCGGGACGAGCTTCGGGAGCGGCTCGAGGCGGCCCGAGCGCGGATTGGGCGCCCAGACCTCGGCGAGGCAGATGCGGCAGTTGGCGACCACCGAGAGACCCGGGTGGTAGCAGTAGTGCGGGATCTCGATATCGGCGTCGAGGGCGGCCTGCAGGATGGTCTGCCCGGGCTTGAAGGCGTGCTTCTTGCCGTTGATCGTGAGCTCAGCCATGGGGCGGGCAATGTAGCCGAAGGTCCCGACGCGGTGGACGCGCGGAACGCCGTCGAACGCGACGGGCGGTCGCGTCGCGGAGTCGCCCGCGGTCAGCGGGCGCCGCCCCCGGTCGCAATCGCAGGATGCGTGGTGCATTCGACGACGATCCGTCCGGGCTCGCAGGCGATCGCCCGGAGCTCGACCGTGCGGTCGTCGGCGAGGCGGAACCGCAGGTCGCCGCCCTGCCCCGCGCCCAGCGGCTCGAAGCGCGCGAGGGCGTCGCGCAGGCGCTCACCGAGGTCGGCGAGGCCTGCGAACGCGGGGATCGGCAGGCGACCGATCGATGCGCCACCGACTTCGAGCGAGAGCCGCGCACCCGCCTCCGTCCCGACGACGGCGATCGGAAGCCGCAGCGTTCCCACGAGTCGATCCGACGACGACGCGAGCGGCGCCTCGAGGACCAGCGCCCCCTCCGCGGCGCCGAGACGGACGGCGCAGGCGGGCTCGAGGACGGCGAGCGCCGGGTCGTGCGCGATCCACTTCGGGAGTCGCGTGGCGAGCCAGGCGTTGAGGTCGGCGGGATCGATGGCGACCGCCCAGCGCTCGGCGCCGGGTGCGCGAACGCGGGTCACGGCGGCGGCGATCGCCTGCTCGAACGCCTCGCCGCGCGCCTCGGGATCGGGCGGCATGACGGGGCGTGCGGCGGGCGGGAGCAGCGCGAGCACCGTCGCCGCGAGAAGCGCGCCCACCGCCAGCGCGGCCGCGAGGCGGACCGCGCGGAATCGGCGGACGGGTGGGGTCTCGGCGGCGCCGGTCACGGGGCGGAGCGTAGCGAAAGCGCCGCCCCCGGCGAATCTCGCGAAATCGCGACGAAGCATGACAGGCCACGCCAGCGGATTCCGCCATCAAGGTCGAACAGGACACTCCCGCGCGGCTTGAAGACAGGCGAGCCCCGCGAAACGGACATTTCTCTCTCCCGCGAACGAGCCCGCGACAGCGGGCTTCTTCGTTTTTCCGCGAGCCGACGGGGTGCGCGATGGACGGAGGGCTGGAACGAGGAATGAAACGAGGAAGGGATCGAGAGACGGACCATGGACTCGTCCCGGCGGGAGCGCGGCCGCGGGCCGTCCGAGATCGTGGGCGCCCGACGTCTTCAGACGTCGGAACACAGGACCCATCGATCACACCGCCGTCGGCCGACTCCGAGACGCCATGCCAACGCCCCGCCGTCCGACCTCTGAAGAGGTCGGGCACCCCCTCAGCGCGCCGAAGCAGCGCCCGTCACTCCCAGAGGCCGAAAGCCGCGAGACCGAAAGTCGTGAGACCGAAAGCCGTCGCCCGCCGCGGGCGTTCGCCTTCACCAGGCGCCCGCGCGTGCGACTCGCGGCGCCCCGCCAGCGCTCAGGGCGCGAAGCGCTTCACGACCAGCGTGTCGTTCTGCCCGCCGAAGCCGAAGCTGTTCGAGAGGCAGATGTCGACCTTCGCGGGGCGCGCCGCGTTGGGCACGTAGTCGAGGTCGAGGTCGGGGTCGGGCGTCTGGTAGTTGATCGTCGGCGGCAGCATGCCGTCGCGGATCGCGAGCACGCAGGTGATGAACTCGACCGCGCCGGCGGCGGCGATCAGGTGCCCCATCATGCTCTTGATCGAGCTCATGGGGATGTCCTTCGCGTGCTCGCCGAAGACGCGCTTCACGCCGCGCGTCTCGATCGAGTCGTTCTCCTTCGTGCCCGTGCCGTGCGCGCTGATGTAGTCGATCGCGGCGCGTCCGTCGGCGCGGCGGGCGCGGGGATCGATCCCCGCCTGCGCGAGCGCCATCGCCATCGACGCGGCGCCGCCGCGCCCCTCGGGATGGATGTCGGTGATGCGGAACGCGTCGGCGCTCGAACCGTAGCCCGCGACCTCGGCGAGCGGCGTCGCGCCGCGCGCGAGCGCGTGCTCGAGGCTCTCGAGGACGATCATGCCCGACCCCTCGCCCATGACGAAGCCGTCGCGCGTCGCGTCGAACGGCCGCGAGGCCTTCGTCGGATCGCCCTTCGAGGTCGAGAGCGCGGTCAGGCGGTTGAAGCCCGTCACGCCGAGCACATGGATCATCGTGTGCGTGCCGCCCGAGATCATCACATCGGCGTCGCCGCGACGGATGAGGCTGCACGCCTCGCCGATCGCCTGCGTGCTCGCGGCGCAGGCGGTGAGGCAGTTGAGCGCGGGCCCGCGGATCCCGAACTCGCGCGCGAGGTGCGCGAGCGGCATGTTGGGCTCCTGCTCGACCTCGCGCATCTTCTCGAGCACGCGGTGCGCGGTCTCAGCCCAGCGCGCGCCCTCGACCTTGCGCGCCTCGGCGCTCCATCCCGCGATATTCGACGCGGCGTACGCCTCGAAGTCGAGGACGCCCTCGCCCGCGCCGAGATAGAGGCCGACGCGCTTCGGATCGAGCGCGGCGTACGAACCGAGTCCCGACTGCCGCCACGCCTGGCTCGCGGCGCCGAGGGCGAACTGCGAGTTGAGGCCCGCCGTCGCGTGCACCGACGGATCCTTCACGAAGCGGTCGATCGCGTAGTCGCGCACCTCGGCCGCGAAGGTCGTCGGGAAGGTGCGGGCGTCGAAGCGCGTGATCGGGCCCATGCCCGACTCGCTCTTCATCAGACGCGCCCACACGCCGTCGATGTCGTGACCGAGTGGCGTGATCCAGCCCATGCCGGTCACGACGACGCGGCGGGCGGGGTTCGCGGAGGAGGACGGATGGCTCGTGGCGGTCATCGGTGGATTCCTGCGCGTTCAGGCGGGCTTCGAGACGACGACGGCGCTGTTCTGCCCGCCGAGGCTCGGGGTCGAGACGAGGATGTGGCGGAGCGCGCGCGCCTCGCTCGGCGCGGCGTTCGCGAGGAGCCCGACCGCGCCCGTCGTCGCGAGGCGCGCGGGCAGCCGCTGCTCGGCGAGCGCGCGCGCGGCGACGGCGACGGCGATGGTGCCGAAGCCCGCGATCGTCGCGCCGACCGACGGGGCGAGCGTGACGATCGGCTTCGTGGCGAGACCGTCGCCGAAGACGCGCGCGAGCGCGTTCCGCTCGAGTCCGTCGAGATCGGGCACGCCCGATCCGTAGGGGATGATCGCGTCGATCTCGGACGGCGCGACGCCCGCGTCGGCGAGCGCGCGGTGGATCGCGTCGGCGAGCGATTCGCCCGTCGCGTCGGGGACGAGCCCGACCGTGTCCTCGCAGAAGCTCTGCGACGCGCCCGTTCCCGAGAGGACCGCGTGGATGCGCGCGCCGCGCGCCCTCGCCGTCTCCTCGGCCTCGAGGACGAGGATGCCGCCGCCCTCGCCGATCAGCGTGCCCGAGGCCGCCGCATCGAAGGGGCGCACCGCCGTGGCCGGATCGGCGTCGGGCGGGCACGCCGCGAACCGCCCCGCGAGCTCCTGCCGCAGGTACGCCATCGGATTGATCTTGCTGTCGGCGCCGCCCGAGAGGCAGGCGTCGGCCGCGCCGCGCTCGATGACGCGCTGGCTCTCGGCGATCGAGAGCCCGCTCGACGCCTCGTTGCAGGTGATCGTGTTCGACGGCCCCTGGCAGTCGTGGATGATCGTCACATGGCAGGCGAGCATGTTGGGGAGGTACTTGAGGAGCCAGAGCGGCGTGAGCTCCTGCATCCCCTGCTGCCCCCAGTGGGCGGGATCGAACGCGCCGTCGGCCGACTTCGAGCTGACGAGCGCCGCGGTGAGTTCATCGAGATCGGCCGCGATCAGCCCCGCGCCGATGTGGCAGCCGAAGCGGTCGGGCGCGATCGTGGGCGCGGCGTCGGGATCGGTGCCGCGCGTCGCGAGGCCCGCGTCGCGCACCGCGGCGAGCGCGCCGGCGACGGCGATCTCGATGTCGCGCGCCATGACCTTCGTCGCCTTGCGGTACGACTTCGGCACATGCTCCTTCACATCGAAGGTCGCGGGCAGCTCGGCCGCCGCGGCGGCGCGGAAGCCCGACGCGTCGAAGGCGCGGACGGGCGCGAGCCCCGAGCGTCCGGCGACGAGCGCCTCCCACAAGGGGTCGATCCCGACGCCATGGGCGGTGACGGGTCCAAGTCCGGTGATCACGACGCGACGGCGCGACATAGGGGGGCGAGTATATCGGTCGCGGGAAAGCGCGACGCGGCCGCCTCAGCCGCGCGCGGGCGCCGCCCGGCGCGCGATCAGCATCGCGAGCTCGAGCGCCTGCTCGTAGTTGAGCCGCGGATCGACCTGCGAGCGGTACGCGCGCGAGAGGTCCTCCTCGGAGATCCCCCGCGCGCCGCCGATGCATTCGGTCACATCCTCGCCCGTGAGTTCGACATGAACCCCCGCGAGCACCGTGCCCTCGGCGCGATGCACCTCGAAGACCTGCTCGACCTCGGCGAGGACATGCCCGAACTTCCGCGTCTTGACGGGCTTTCCCGCCCATTCGCCCGCGGTCGGCACGACGGTCTCGGTGTTCCCGTGCATCGGATCGCAGATCCACGCGACGGGCCGCCCCGAGTCGCGCACCGCGCGGACGAGGGGCGGCAGCGCGCGCCCGACCTGGTGCGCGCCGAATCGCGTGACGAGGACGACGCGCCCCGGCTCGCCCGCGGGGTCGAGGAGGCGGATCGTCTCGAGGAGCGCCTCGGGCGTCGCGCCAGGACCGACCTTCACGCCGACCGGATTGCGGATTCCACGGCAGAACTCGAGGTGCGCGCCGTGCGGATCGGCGGTGCGCATGCCGATCCACGGCAGGTGCGTCGAGAGGTTGAACCAGCCGTCGCGCCGCGGCACCTGCCTCGTGAGCGCCGCCTCGTAGGCGAGGACGAGGAGTTCGTGGCTCGTGTAGAAGTCGATCCGCTGCATCGCGGCGACGGTGCCGCCCGCGAGCGTCTCCATGAAGCGCAGGCTCTCGCCGATCGAGTCGACCATGCGCTGGTACTCGGCGGCGAGCGGCGAGTGGCGCACGAAGTCGAGATCCCAGTTCTCGGGATGGTGGAGGTCGGCGAAGCCGCCGTCGATGAGGGCGCGCACGAAGTTGAGCGTGAGCGCGCTGCGTTCGTAGCCGCGCAGGAGAAGCGCCGGATCGGGCGTGCGCGCCTCGGGCGTGAACTCGGGCCGGTTCACGTTGTCGCCGCGGAAACTCGGGAGTTCGACGCCGTCGCGGATCTCGGTGGGCGTGCTGCGCGGCTTCGCGTACTGCCCCGCGAAACGGCCGATCCGGACGATCCGCTTCCGCGTGCCGTGCACGAGCACGAGGCTCATCTGGAGCAGGATCTTCAGCTTCGCCGCGATCGCCGCCGAGTGGCAGTCGGCGAAGCTCTCGGCGCAGTCGCCGCCCCAGAGGATGAAGCGCTCGCCGCGCGACGCCTCGGCGATCGCCGACTTCAGCGACTCGATCTCGAAGCTCGTCACGAGCGGCGGCAGCGTCGCGAGTTCGCCGAGCGCGCGGGCGAGCGCCGCCTCGTCGGGATAGGCGGGCTGCTGCGGGCAGGGATAGCCGCGCCAGGAGCCGGGCGACCAGGTCGCGTCGGGCGTGCCGGAGGAAGCGGACGACGGATCGGGCATGGCGGGAAGTATGGCGGGTTTCATCCCCGCCGTGCGCGCGACGCGATCCGCCGCGCGGACCATCGCGCGCGCAGCACGCTTCCGCTACGCTGCGGAACTTCCCGCACCCCGCGAAACACACATGTCTCCCACCATCCGCAGACTCGGAATCCTCACCGGTGGCGGCGATTGCCCCGGCCTCAACGCCGTCATCCGCGCCGTCGCCAAGACCGCGATCCTCCAGTACGGCATCGAGGTCATCGGCATCGAGGACGGCTTCCAGGGGCTCATCGAGCACCGCGTCCGTCCGCTCGGCATCAGGGACGTCTCGGGCATCCTGACGCGCGGCGGCACCATCCTCGGCTCGAACAACAAGGCGAATCCCGCGCGCTACTGCACGGGCCGCGACGCCCAGGGCCAGCCGATCTGGGAGGACGTGACGGGGAAGTGCCTCAAGACGATCGAGGACGAGCGCATCGACACGCTGATCGTGATCGGCGGCGACGGCACGATGGCGTGCGCCGCGCCGATCGCCGCGGCGGGCATCAACGTGATCGGCGTGCCGAAGACGATCGACAACGACCTCGTCGGCACCGAGATCACCTTCGGCTTCCTCACCGCCGTCGCGACGGCGACCGAGGCGCTCGACCGCCTGCACTCGACAGCCGACAGCCACCACCGCGTGATGGTGTGCGAGGTGATGGGCCGGAACGCGGGCTGGATCGCGCTCACTTCGGGCGTCGCCAGCGGCTCCGACGTCATCCTCCTGCCCGAACTTCCCTTCGATCTCCGCCAGATCGCCGACGACATCGAGCGTCGCATGAAGGGCCCGGGCTTCGCGATCGTCGTCGTCGCCGAGGGCGCGCGGCCGAAGAACGGCCAGCAGGTGATCGGCCGCTACGACCCGACGAGCCCCGACCCGATCCGCTTCGGCGGCATCGGCAACCTCGTCGCGACCGAGATCTCCGACCTCACGGGGATCGAGTCCCGCACGACCGTGCTCGGCCACACCCAGCGCGGCGGCGCGCCCACGCCGCCCGACCGGATCCTCGCGACGAACTTCGGGTTCCACGCGATGGCCGTCCTCGCGAGCGGCAAGCGCAACAGGATGGTCGTCCGCGAGAACAACATCTTCTCCGACATCGACCTCTTCGAGACCGCGGGCAAGCAGCGGCTCGTGCCGATCGACCACCCGCTCATCGCCGCGGCGCGCGCGATCGGCACGAGCTTCGGCGACGGCCCCGGCTCGATCGTCGCGAAGCCGATTCCGTCGGCGCTCGTCTAGCGACGGAATCGCGCGGCGCGGCTCCCGCCGCGACCCCTCGGGCGGCGCCCTCCGCTATCCTCACGGCTCGATCGCGGACCGCGACGGGCCTCCTCCGCGGCGCCCTCGCGCGCGGACGGACCCGCGCGGACGCCCACTCGGACGCCGCCTCGACACCAGTTTGGACGCCACATGAGCTCGAACATCGAACCGACCGGATACGACCAGGAAGAGGCCGCCTTCAAGGAGAAGGAGCGCGAGGCGCTCGCCGCGCTGCGCGCGAAGCTCGATGCGCAGCGCGCGTCGGCCGCCGAGTCGCAGGCGAAGAGCGCGCACTGGATGCGCTGCCCGAAGTGCGGCGGCCAGATGACCGAGAAGCGCCACGAGAATGTGAATGTCGATGTCTGCGGCTCGTGCGGCGGCATCTACTTCGACGCGGGCGAGCTCGATCTCCTTCTCAAGCACGAGAAGGAAGCGTCGACGCTGCTCGGCCGGCTCTTCGGGCACTGAGCTCGTGCTTGAGCCTGGGGGGCGCGAGGCGTCGGACCAACGCCGCTCGGGGAACGGGGTCGCGCGGAATGCGCACTCGGGCCGCGAGGCGTTGGGTTTCGTAGTCCTGCGCCC
>JBJOHC010000010.1:0-2949 GCA_046047955.1 Planctomycetota bacterium | reverse complement strand
CGGTCTTCACGCATCGCCGAGGCCTTCGCGCATCGCGCACGCCCACGCATCGCGGTCGTCCACGCGCCACGCCGTTCCAGCGAACCTCGCGCGCTCCGCCACGCGCCACCGCACGCCCCCGCGCGTCCACCGCGCGCCCAGCGCGGCCGCTTCGCCGCTCGCCGCGCGTCGGCTACGCTGCGCGCATGTACGGCCTCATCAACAAGGCGGTCGAGGGCCTCGTCCGCAGCAAGTTCGGCGACGAGACCTGGGACCGCATCCGCACGCGCGCGGGGCTGCCCGACGAACCCTTCGTCTCGATGGAGCAGTACGCCGACAAGACGACCTACGACCTCGTCGGCGCGGCGAGCGCCGAGCTCGGCGCGCCCGCCGAGGCGATCCTCGAGGAATTCGGCCGCTACTGGGTGCTCTACACCGCCGAGGCCGGCTACGGCGAGCTGATGAAGAGCGCGGGCCGCACGCTGCCCGAGTTCCTGAAGAACCTCGACCAGCTGCACACGCGCGTGCGCCTCTCGTTTCCCGATCTCGCGCCACCGAGCTTCGCGGTCACCGACGAGACGGCGAACTCGCTCCGGCTCCACTACTTCTCGCATCGCGCGGGACTCGCGCCGCTCGTCGTCGGACTCGTGAAGGGTCTCGGCGAGCGCTTCGGCGTCGTCGCGGAGGCGACCTGCGAGCGCGTGGAAGGCGAGCGGCCCCACGATCTCCTCCTCGTCACCTGGCGCGCCGCCGACGCGGAGCCCACGGCGTGAGCGACGACCATGCGGCGACCGGGCGCGGCGATCCACGCGGCGATCCGCAGGCGAGCGATCCACAGGCGAGCGACGTCCGGCTCGTGCGCGAGCTGTTCCCGTTCTGCTTCGTCCTCGATCACGAGCTCCGCATCGGGATGACGGGCGCCCGCTGGGCGACGCTCGCACCCGAGGTCGCGGTGGGCGCGCCGCTCGCGGAGGTCTTCGAGATCGAGCGCCCGACGGGCGTCCGCAGCGAGGAGGACATCGCGCTCCACCGACACGACGTCTTCGTGCTCGCGCTCCGCTCGAACCCCGAGTTCAAGCTGCGCGGGCAGTTCCTCCCGCGCGAGTCCTGCAGCTGCGGCGGATGCCTCCTCTTCGTGGGCGGACCGTGGATCACGCGCGTCTCCGATCTCGCGCGCTTCGGTCTCGGACTCGACGACTTCCCGCCGCACGACCCGCGCGGCGACTTCCTCGTCCTTCTCCAGACGCACGAGTCGACGCTCGGCGACCTCCGGGAGCTCGCCGCGCGCCTGCGCCGTTCGGGTGGCGAGCTCATCGAGCGCAACGCGCGGATCGAGCACGAGATGCAGCGGCGCTCCGAACTCGAGGAGCAGCTCCGGCAGAGCCAGAAGATGGAGGCCGTCGGCCGGCTCGCGGGCGGCATCGCGCACGAGTTCAACAACATCCTGATGGCGATCCACGGCTACGCGGCGCTCGCGCTCTCGCGGCTCGGCGCGGGCGACGCGGTGCGGCCGTGGGTCGGCGAGATCCAGAAGGCCTCCGACCGCGCCGCCACGCTCACCCGCCAGCTCCTCGCCTTCAGCCGCCAGCAGGTGCTGCGTCCGAAGGCGCTCGACCTCGCGCAGGAGATCGCCGAGATCGAGAAGCTCATCCGCCCGCTGATCGGCGAGCACATCGAGCTCTCGGTCGAGGTCGCGCGCGACATCGGAACTGTCTGGGCCGATGCCTCGGCGATCCAGCAGATCGTCATGAACCTCGCGGTGAACGCGCGCGACGCGATGCCCCGGGGCGGCGAACTCGCGATCCGCGTCGCGCGGCGCGAGGAGCATGTGAGCGATTCGGTCGAGCCCGGGCGCTTCATCGAGCTCGTCGTGCGCGACACGGGCGTCGGCATGGACGAGGCGACGCGCGCGCGCATCTTCGAGCCGTTCTTCACGACCAAGGAGGTCGGAAAGGGAAGCGGCCTCGGGCTCTCGACGGTGTTCGGACTCGTCGAGCAGTGCGGCGGGACGATCGAGGTCGTGTCGGCGCCCGGCAAGGGAGCGACCTTCCGCGTCCTCTTCCCGAGAATCGACGCCGATTCCCCCGAGGCGCCCGCCGAGCGGGCCGGCGCGAGCGGCGGGCGCGGCGAACGCATCCTCCTCGTCGAGGACGAGGGGCTCGTGCGGCGGCTGCTCGAGACGCTCCTCACGCGCGCGGGCTACCAGGTGGTCGCGACCGCCGATCCCGCCGAGGCCGCGCTGCGCGCCGAGCGCGAGCGCGCGTTCGACCTGCTCGTCACCGACATCGTCATGGCGGGGATGTCGGGACGCGATCTCGCGCGCCGCGTCGAGGACGCGTGCGGCCCCGTCGCGACGCTCTTCATGTCGGGACACACCGACGACGAGGGCGTGCGCGGCGAGGATCTCGCGGTGCACCAGCGCTTCCTCGCGAAGCCGTTCGATCACGAGGTGCTCCTCACGGGCGTGCGCGCGCTGCTCGACGAGACGCGTTCGCTGCGCCGCTTCCGCATCTGAGCGCGGCGGGCGGGTGACCCCGGTCGGGCCCGCGTCGATGTCGGAAATCGTTCCGCAGAAGTGTCGGAAACGCGGGGGTGCGTCGCGGCGAGCGGTATGTTCGCACGCGGGAGGGAAAGGTCATGGCGACGAATCGAAGGGGAATCGAACGCCGCGGCGCGCCGCGGAGCGGTCGGCGTGGCGTGCGGGTGGATCGTGCGTGGCGGCGGATCGGCGGATGGGCGCGTGGCGGACGCGCGGGTGATCGGGCGGTGGATGCGCGGGCCTCGCCGGCGCCGCGTCCTCCGACACGCGACCGGTGTTTGCCCTGCGTCCTCTCGCGGGCGCTCGGGCTTGCGGTGCTGCTCTGGTCGGGCGTGGCGTTCGCGCACGCGTCGCACGGGGGCGGCTTGGAACCGCGTGCTGCGAGGGAGAGGGAGGTCGATCCGACGATCCTGCGGATTCTCGAGGGGCGC
>JBJOHC010000009.1:0-4775 GCA_046047955.1 Planctomycetota bacterium | reverse complement strand
GGTCGCGGTGAGGAGAACGGTCGCGAGCAGGCTGGCGGCGAGGCCGCACGGACGGAGCGGAAGACGCGTCGACATGCGGGAAAGCGTACCCGAACCGCCGCGGGTTCCGACCGACATGGATCTCGGTTGGGACCTCGGACTTCGGTTCGGCCTTCGGCCTTCGGTTCGGACTTCGGCCTTCGGTTCGGCCTTCGGCCTTCGGTTCGGACTTCGGCCTTCGGTTCGGACTTCGGCCTTCGGTTCGGAGTTCAGACTTCGGTTCGACCTTCGGTTCGGACCTCGGTCCACCGTCGGCTCGCCCCGCGCCCCGCGCGCTCAGCTGCCGCGCGACGCCGCGACCGCCTCGTCGAGGATGGTCACGATCCACGCGACGAAGAGAAGGAGATGCGCGACCCCCGTCCCGAGATTCACGCGGCCGCGCCCGAGCGTGAGGAACGAGACTCCGATCGTCGTCGCGAGGAGGACGATCGACGGCGCCTCGAGCCCGAGCTCGGGCGAGGTTCCCGTCGCGAAGCGGATCGCGATGACCGCGGGCACCGTCAGGCCGATCGTCGACAGCGAGCTTCCAAGGAGGACGTTGACGCTGCGCTGCATGTCGCCGCGCGCCGCCGAGCGCAGCGCCGCAAGGCCCTCGGGTGCGAGCACGAGGAGCGCGATGAAGAGCCCTCCGACCGCCGCAGGAATGTAGTTCTCGTCGAGGATGCCGCGCACGCGCGTCGACAGCCCCTCGGCGATCGACACCACGCCGACGAGCGCGAGAACGAGGAGGACGCCGCTCCGCCACGGGTGCGCCTTCTCGTGCCGCTCGTGCTCCGCACGCGCCTCGCGTCGCGCGTCGTCCTCGCGTTCGTTCACGCCGTGATGGGCGAAGAACGCGCGGTGCCGCGTCGTCTGCATCCAGAGGAAGACGCCGTAGATCGCGAACGCCGCGCTTCCGACGAAGATCTCCATCGGATCGCTCATCCAGCCGCCCTCCTCGCTCGAGGTGAAGCGCGGAAGGACGAGCACGACCGACGCGAGCGCCACGATGAGCGGCAGATACGCCGCCGCCGACTGCGCGTTGAACTCGACCTCGGTGCGCCGCCGCGTCGCGAGGATCGCCGCGAGCCCGACGCCGAGATTGAGGAGGATCATCAGCACCGCGAACATCGTGTCGCGCGCGACCTCGGGTTCGCCGCCCTCGCCGAGCATGACCGCCGACACCGCGGCGACCTCGATCGTGATCGCCGCGATCGTGAGGATGAGCGTTCCGAGCGGTTCGCCGAAGTGTTCGGCGAGCGCGTCCGCATGCGACATCGCGCGGAAGGCGCACGCGAGGATCGCGGCGACCAGCCACGCGCTCCACGCGAGGTTCGCGGGCGCGTTCATCGGGCCCGCGGGCGACCAGTGCGAGAGGACGATCGCACCCGTCGCGAGCGCGAGGGCGATCGGCGCTTCGGAGAGAATGCCGCGGAGAACGCGTGTTCGGAACGGGGCGGCGTGGGTCATCGGCGCGGCACTGTAACGGTCGCCCCGCGGTAGAGTCCTGCGATGCCGAGTGCGCCCGCGCTGCTGCGATTCATCCCGCTCGCCTTCGCCGCCACGGCGCTCTTCGGTGGATGCCGCTCCGCAGGCCGCGCCGGGGGGCATCCCCCCGCGCCCGACCGCCGACCCGACATCGTCGTCCTCCTCACCGACGACGCGGGCTACGCCGACTTCGGCTTCACGGGTGCGACCGACGGCGCCACGCCCGCGATCGACGCCCTCGCCGCGCGCGGCGCGGTCTGCGCGCAGGCCTATGTCACGGCGAGCGTCTGCAGCCCGTCGCGCGCGGGCATGCTGAGCGGCCGCTACCAGCAGCGCGTCGGCCACGAGTTCAACGGAAACCAGCTGAAGGAGGGCGAGGGCGAGTGGGGCTTTCCCGGCGCGGCCGCGCTCCTGCCCGAGCTCTTGAAGCCCGCCGGCTACCGCACGGTCTTCCTCGGCAAGTGGCACCTCGGCGCGCTGCCCGAGCACCATCCCAACGCGAACGGCGTCGACGAGTTCGTCGGGCTCCTCGGCGGATCGCGCTCGTACCGCGCCGCCCCGCGCGCGGGCCGCGCGCAGCGGCTCGAGCGCAACGGCGCGCCGCTCGACGAGGATTCGCCCGAACTCGCCGACCTCTACCTCACCGACCTCCTCGCCGACGAGGCCGTGCGCGCGCTCGATTCGGCGGGCGACGAGCCGCTCTTCCTCTTCGTGAGCTTCACGGGCGTCCACACGCCGATGCATGCGCGCGATCCCGCGCTCGACCCGAAGGGGCCCGAGGGTCGCACGCACGAGGGTCGCCGCCCGACCGAGCGCGCGATGATGCGCGCCGTCGACGAGGGCGTCGGCCGCGTGCTCGCGGCGCTCCGGCCGAACACGCTCGTCGTCTTCACGAACGACAACGGCGGCGCCACCAACAACGGCTCCGACAACGGCTCGCTCCGCGGCATGAAGGGATCGAAGTGGGAGGGCGGCATCCGCGTGCCGTTCATCGTCGCCTGGGACGGCGTCGTGCCGGCGGGCTCGACCTTCTCGCCTCCCGTCAGCACGCTCGACATCGCGGCGACCGCGCTCGCCGCGGCGGGTGCGCCGCCCGCGCCCGAGCCGCTCGACGGCGTCGACCTCGCGCCCTTCCTGCGCGGCGAACGGGGGGGCGCCGCGCCGCACGAGCGCCTCTTCTGGCGCCGCGGCGTGGCGAGCGCCGTCCGCGAGGGCGACTGGAAGCTGATCCGCGTCGAGGGGAATCCCGATGTCCTCGTGAACCTCGCGCGCGATCCCGGCGAGACGACGAACCTCGCCGACCGCGAACCCGCCCGCGTCGCCGCGCTCGCCGCGCGACTCGCCGAGTGGGAGCGCGGCATGGTCCCCGCGCGCAACATCGAGTCCGAGGTCTATCGCCGCAACCAGATCCGCAAGCACCGCATGGACACCGTCGGCCGCGAGGCCGAACGCTCGATGCCGTGACGCGCGCCGCGGCTCACGCCGTCTTCAGGTCGCGGAACATGAACCACGCCGCCGCGACGAGGCAGAGCCCCGCGTAGACGAAGTTCATCGACAGCCGCTCGCGCATGTAGACCACCGCGAACGCCGCGAAGACGCCCATCGTCACCACCTCCTGCATCACCTTCAGCTGCGCGAGCGAGAAACCCGCGCGTTCGTAGCCGATCCGGTTCGCGGGCACCTGCAGGCAGTACTCGAGGAACGCGACGCCCCAGCTCGCGAGGATCGCGATCCAGAGCGGCTTCGCCTTCATGTCCTTCAGGTGGCCGTACCACGCGTAGGTCATGAAGACGTTGGAGCCGACGAGAAGGAGGGGGGCGACGACAAGCGCGAGGCGCGGCGACATGGCGCGGAAGCGTACCTGCGTGCGGCCACGCGTCCGCGCCCGGTCATCCGCGCTTCGGCGGAAGGATCGCGGGCATCCGCCATGCGACCACGACGCCGAGCGCCGCGATGAGCGCGCCGCCGAACATCGCCCCGCCGATCGCCGTCCCGAGCGGCTGGCCGAGCGCCTCGAGCGCCGTCGCGATCGCCGCCGCGAAGGCGACGCCGAGCGCGCCGCCCGCCTGCCGGAAGGTCTGCAGCAGCCCCGACACCTGTCCCCGCAGTTCGTCGGGGGCGCGCGAGAGGGCATCGGTGTTCGCCGGCGACATGATGAAGGCGACCCCCGCGCCGAGGAGCATCATTCCGATGGCGATGACGGGATAGCTCGTCGCGACGCATCCCGCACCCCAGGTCGCGAAGCCCGCGGTCGCGCACAGCGTCCCGATCCGCGCGAGCGGCCGCACGCCGACGCGGTCGTACCGCCGCCCCGCGACCTGCGCGAGGAAGATGACCGGAACGAGCATCGGCATCAGGCTCGCGCCCGCCTTCGTCGCGTCGTAGCGGAGGACCTCCTGCGCGTACACCGAGCCCTCGACGACGAGCCCCGCCATCGCGAACTGCATGACGGCGATGAGGAGCGTGTTCGCGAGAAGCGCGCGGTCGCGGAAGAGCCCGAGGCGGACGAGCGGGCGCGCCGCGCGCAGCTGCCGCCATGCGAAGCCGAGGCAGAGGAGGACGCCGCCCGCGAGCGCCGCGAGGAAGCCTGGTTCCGCGAGCCGGATCGAACCCGCACCGTCCGCGCGCGCGCCTTCCTGGAGCGACACGACGAGAAGCGGCAGACCCGTGACGAGCATGGCGACCGACGGAAGGTCGATCGCGCGATCGGCGCTCGGCCGGTTCGGCGGCTTCGCGCGGAACGCGAGCACCAGCGCCATCAGCGCGATCGGCAGGTTCACGAAGAAGACCCAGCGCCAGCCGAGATGCTCGGTGACCAGTCCGCCGAGGACGGGCCCGAGCGCGAAGAAGGTCATCGGGATCCCGATGTAGACGCCCATCGCCTTCCCGCGCTCGCCGGGCGCGAAGCACTCGATGACGAGCGCGCTCGACGCAGGCTGCATGAGCGCCGCGCTCGCGCCCTGCAGCGCGCGGCCGAGGAGGAGCATCTCCATGCTGCCCGCGAGTCCGCAGATCGCGCTCGCCGCGGCGAAGCCGACGACGCCCGCCTCGAACGCGCGCCGCTTGCCGAGGATGTCGCCGAACCGCCCGCCGATCGCCATGAGCGCCGCGAGCGCGACCATGTACGCGTTGGCGATCCAGGCGACGCCGTTGGCGTCCGAGCCGAACTCGCCCGCGATCGTCGGTCCCGCGACACCCGAGACCGTCACATCGACGAAGATCATCGCGAGGCTGCCCGTGAGGGCGAGCAGGATCAGCCATCGGCGCGG
>JBJOHC010000008.1:0-10712 GCA_046047955.1 Planctomycetota bacterium | reverse complement strand
CTTCGGCAGGACCGCGAGCAGCGAGAGCGCGAGGCCCGTCGGCAGCGCCCACCGCGCGAGCCGTCGGCGGCGCGCCGATCCATCGGCCGCGAAGAGCCCCGACGCATGCGCCCAGACGCCGAGGAGCATCATCGCGAGCGCGTGCCACCCGTAGCTGAAGGCCGAGATCAGAAGGCCCGTCGCGTAGCTGAAGGAGCGGAACGCGAGCGCGTCGAGGAACGGCCCCTCGCGCGTGGCGGCGATCTCGGCCTCGACGAAGATGGGATCGGCGGGATTGAAGCCCGCGTCGACGATCGCGCGCCAGCCGCGCGGGGGCGGCACGGCCGCCACTTCGATGGCGCCGAGCGCATCCGCCGCGCCCGCATCGAGATCGGACGCACCTTCCGCGCGCTCGGTCGCTTCGGCGTCGGCGGCTTCGAACGCTGTGACCTCGCTCTCTGCGACTTCGATCTCCGCGACTTCCATCTCCGCAACTTCCGCGGAAGCCACCTCGACTTCCGCCACCTCGCGCCCGGTCGCCGGCTCGGGGAACGACTCGGCGAGGATCCTGAGCGCGCTCCCCGCGAGAATCAGCGTGATCCCGACCGACGCCGCGAGCATCGCCGCGAGCAGCGCCTTGCGCGGCGAGAGGCGCGAGGCGGCGAGGACCACCACGCCGAGCAGCGCGTACATCGCGAGCACATCGCCGTACCAGACGAGGAATCCGTGCAGGAGCCCGATCGGAAGGAGGACCGCGAGCCGACGCAGCCCGCCGCCCCATCGCGAGCGCCCCGCCGCCGCCGCGCGCGACGCCTGCACCGCGATCCCGAACCCGAAGAGCATCGAGAAGAGCGAGATGAACTTGAAGCTGCAGAGCGTCTCGACCACGCTCCACGCGATGCGGTCGGCCACCGTGACTTCGAGTCCCGGCACCTCGATCGACGGATCGATGGCGAACCCGAGCGGCAGGAAGAAGAGCCGCGCATTCACGAGAAGGATGCCGAGGAGCGCGAGCCCGCGCGCGATGTCGACGCCCGTGATCCGCGAGGAGGTCCGATCGCCGCGTCCGTCCATGCGCGGATGTTACGCGCGCGACGCGCGGATCGCGCCGAACCGCTACCCTCGCGCGCGATGCCGATCCAGACGCGCGGCCTCCGCATCTGCCTGCTCACGCCGCAGGACCTCGACGCGGTCCCGTTCCCCGACAACGACTGGCCGTGCGATCCGCGGCCCTTCGTGCCCGACGCCGCGTGGCATGTGGCGACCCTCGTCGGGAAGCACGAGTGCCTGCCGCTCGTCGAGTCGCTGATCGCGTCGGGGCGCTTCGACCTCTTCTTCAACCTCTGCGACGGCGCGGCCGACCAGACGACGCCCGGCATCGAGGTGGTCGAGGCGCTCGAGCGCGCGCGCGTCCCGTTCGTGGGCGCGACCTCGTCGTGCTACGAGCCGACGCGGATGGCGATGAAGGCGGCGTGCGAGGCCGAGGGCGTCGCCACCCCGCGCGGCATGATCGTGCGCGGCGAGCGCGACATCGCCCGCGCCGCGCGCACCCTGCGCTTCCCGCTCTTCGTGAAGCACCACAACAGCTACGCGAGCGTCGACCTGAGCCGCCGCTCGCGCGTCGCGACGCCCGCGGGCCTCGCGGCGCAGGCGCAGAGGATGATCGCGCGCCACGGCGCGGCGCTCGTCGAGGAGTTCATCGAGGGGACGGAGTGCACCGTGCTCGTCGCCGAGAATCCGCGCGATCCCGCGCGGCCGATCGCCTACACGCCGATCCAGTACGCGTTTCCGAAGGGCGAGACCTTCAAGCACGAGAAACTCAAGTGGGAGGAGTACGGCGGCATGGAGGCCGCGCCCGTCGCCGACCCCGCGCTCGACGCGCGGCTGCGCGACGAGTGCGCGCGCTTCTTCCGCAGGATCGGCGCGGCGAGCTTCGGCCGCTGCGACGTGCGCGTCGACGCCGACGGCGTCCCGCATGTCCTCGAGATCAACCTCAACTGCGGCATCTACTACCCACCCGCCGACGCGGGCGGCGCCGACCTCTGCCTCGCGCACGATCCCGCGGGCCACGAGGGCTTCACGCGCACGCTCGTCGAGGCGGCGTTCGCGCGGCACGCGCGCCTTGCGAAGCCGAAGCCGCGCGCGGACAAGGCCGTGCGTCCCGCGCGCACGCGGCGCTGAGCGGCACGCCCCCCGCCCGGCGCGCACCCGTCACGCGATCAGCTGCGAGATCGGCTCCGCCCCCTCGACGCCGACGAGCTTCTGGTCGAGGCCCGCGTAGAAGTAGCTGAGCGCGTTCGGATCGAGGCCGAGGCACTGGAGCGCGGTCGCGTGCAGGTGCTTCACGTGATAGCGGTCGCCGACGCCGGTCGCGCCGAGCTCGTCGGTCTCGCCGACGGTCACGCCGCCCTTGATGCCGCCGCCCGCCATCCACATCGTGAAGCCGAACGAGTTGTGGTCGCGGCCCGTGCCCTCCGCGTACTCCGCGGTCGGCTGGCGGCCGAACTCGCCGCCCCAGATCACGAGCGTCTCCTCGAGGAGACCGCGGCGCTTGAGGTCCTTGAGGAGTCCCGCGATCGGCTTGTCGGTGCGGCCCGCGTGGAACTCGTGGTTCTTCTTGAGGTCGCCGTGCGCGTCCCACGACTCGTCGTTGTGGCCGCCGCCCGAGTAGACCTGCACGAACCGCACGCCGCGCTCGACGAGGCGCCGCGCGAGGAGCAGCTTGTTGCCGAACTCCTCGGTGCGCTCCTCGTCGCAGCCGTAGAGCTCCTTCGTCTCCTTCGACTCGCCCGAGAGGTCGACCGCCTCGGGCGCCGTCGACTGCATGCGGTACGCGAGCTCGTAGCTCTCGATGCGGCTCTCGAGCTCGGAGTTCCCCGAGCGGAGGAGCGCGTGGCGCGTGTTCCACATCTTCATCCGGTCGAGGACCGAGCGCTGCACCGCGTCGGTGCGGCCCTCGGGATTCGCGAGATCGAGGATCGGCGGGCCCTCGCCGCGCAGCACGGTGCCCTGGTAGATCGCGGGCATGTAGCCGCTCGACCAGTTCTTCGCGCCCGAGATCGGACCGCCCGCCGAGTCGAGCATGACGACGAATCCGGGCAGGTTCTGGTTCACCGTGCCGAGCCCGTAGTTCACCCACGAACCCATCGACGGGCCGCCGAGGAGCTTGCCCGAGTTCATCATGAGCATCGCCGACCCGTGGATCGGGCTCTCGGCGTACATGCTCTTCACGAACGCGAGGTCGTCGACGCAGGTCGCGACATGCGGGAAGAGGTCGCTCACCCACGCGCCGCACTCGCCGTACTGGCGGAACTTCCACTTCGGTCCGACGACGCGGCCCTCGTTCTTGTCGCCGCCGCGCCCCTTCGTCTTCACCTGGATCGTCTTGCCGTCGTACTTGTAGAGCTCGGGCTTGTAGTCGAAGGTGTCGACATGGCTCGGGCCGCCGTAGCAGAAGATGAAGATGACGCTCTTCGCCTTGCCGGGGATCATCTGGCCCTTCGGCGAGAGCGGGTTCGCGAGCGGCGTGACGCCGTCGAACGCGCGCGCCTGCCGTCCGAGGAAGCCGTCGCCGCCGAGAAGGTCGGCGAGGCCGAGCGCGGTGAAGGCACCGCCCGCCTGCCAGAGGAACTCGCGGCGCGTGCGGCCGCAGAAGGTGTTGCGCGGGCGTTCGATCGGGTCGTGCATGGCGGGCTCCGTCGCGTGGGGCTGGCGTCGGTCGGTCGGGCGTCGGTCGGTCAGTCGACGTAGAGGAATTCGTTGAGATTGAGGAGAACGAGCGCGAACGCGTCGAGCGCGGCCTCGCGGGAGAGGCCGTCCTTCGCGACGAGCTCCTCGACGAAGGCGACCGCCTCGTCGACCTCCTTCGCGTCGGGCGCGCGGCCGCTCACGAGGCGCCGCCCGCGGACGACCTGCGCGCGCAGGTCGCCGGGATGCTCGCGCTCGAGGCGGCGCGCGAGCTTCGAGGCCTCCTCGTTCACGAGTCCGCCGTTCAGCATCGAGAGCGCCTGCGTCGGCACGACCGTCTGGAAGCGCACGGGGCACGGCGCGTCGATGTCGGCCTGGTCGAAGGCGAAGAGAAGCGGATGGCGGAGCGACCGCTTGAGCATGATGTAGAGGCTGCGGCGCGTCCATTCCTCCTCGGCGGAGAGCGGCCACACCTCGTAGGGCCGCGAGCTCGTCGCGAGGACCTCGTCGGGGAGCGGCGGACGCACCGCGGGCCCGCCCATCGCGGGGTTGAGCGTGCCGTTCGCGACGAGCATCGCGTCGCGCAGCTCCTCGGCGCCGAGGCGGCGCAGGCGGAAGCGCGTGAGGAGCTCGTTGGGCGCGTCCTTCGCGAGCGCGTCGGCCGACGGCACGCTCGACATCCGGTACGCGGAGCCCGTCATGAGCATCCGGTGCATCGCCTTGAGGCTGCCGCCCTCCTCGACCATCGTCGCGGCGAGATAGTCGAGAAGTTCGGGATGCGTCGGTCCCTCGCCGAGGCGGCCGAAGTCGTTCGGCGATGGCGCGATCGCCTGCCCGAAGTGGTGCTGCCAGACGCGGTTCGCGATCGTGCGCCACGCGAGGCCGTTGCGCGGGTCGGTGATCCACTTCGCGAGCGCGAGGCGGCGGCCCGAGCTCTCGCCGTGCGCAGGCGGCACCGCGGGCGCGGGCGCGAAGCGCGCCGCGACGACGGGCACCGCGGGCTCGACCTCGGCGCCGAGGGCGTGCGGGTTCCCGCGCTGCATCACGAAGGTCTTCGGCACCTCGCGCATCTCGCGCACCGCGAGGACGGTCTCGCCCTTCCAGTCGGGCGGGCGCAGCGCGGCGAGCTGCGCGTGCAGTTCGTCGAGGCGCGCGGCGGCGTCGGCGCCCTTCGCCGAGGCGACCGACTCGCGCGCGGCGGCCGCGGGCGACACGCCGTGCGCGATCGAGCGCACCTCGTCGTCGCCGAGGACGCGGTCGTAGAAGCGCACCTCGTCGATGTCGCCCGAGAAGGGTCCGCCGCCCGGATGCATGGCGCCGATCGCGAGCTTGCGCGGCGTATCGAGCCGCGCCTTCGAGCCGCGCGCGCGGTCGACCGCGACGCCGTCGACGAAGAGCGCGATGTCGCCCGTCGCGCGCGAGCGCGTGAAGGCGACATGGTGCCAGCGGCCGTCGTTGTGGCCGGGACCCGACGAGATGAAGGTCTCGGGCTCGCCCGTGCCCGCGGCGACATAGCCGTTCCCGATGAAGGAGACGCCGAAGTCGCGCACGATGCCGGGCACCTCGCCGTCGACGAGGCCCTTGCCGAGGAACCAGCGGCGGTCGCCGTCGGAGCCGCCGCCGACATCGGTGGTGCGGAAGAAGAACGAGATCGTGAAGTCGTCGCCGACGGGACGCTCGACCTCGACGCGGTCGTCGCCCGCGTCGAAGCGGAACGACTTCCCGACGCGGCCCTCGACGCCGAATCCCGCGTCGCGCACGCTCGCGGGCGCGCCGCCCGCGACGGCGTTGACAGCCTTCGCGCTGCGCCCGTCCTCGAAGGCGAAGTGGGCGACGAGCCCCTCGGCGGGCGCGAGGTCGGCGAACGCCGCAGGATCGCGGCCCTCGAGCGCGCGCAGCTCGCCGACGAGCGCGTCGCGCCGCGCGTTGTAGGCGGCGATCTCGACCTCGGGGTCGGCGCGGCCGAAGTCGCGGCGCACCATGCGCAGCACGTTGTCGGCCTCGATCGAGTTGAACGGGCTCTCCTTGTAGGGCGCGACGCCCGCGAAGTACGCGCTGAAGGCGTAGTACTCGCTCTGCCGGATCGGATCGCCCTTGTGGTCGTGGCACCGGGCGCAGTTCATGCTGATCCCGAGGAAGGTGCGCGCGGCGGTGTCGACCATGCCGTCCATGTCGTCGGCGAGGGCCTGCTTGAGGTCGGGCACCTCGTCGTCCCAGAGGCCGAGGCGGTAGAAGCCCGTCGCGACGAGCGTGTCGTAGTCGCGGTCGGGGAGTTCGTCGCCCGCGAGCTGCGCCTCGACGAAGCGCGCGTACGGCATGTCGTCGTTGAGGGCGCGCACGACGAAGTCGCGGTACTTCCACGCGGCCTCCTTGTCGCTGTCGCGCTCGAAGCCGTTCGTGTCGGCGTAGCGGACGAGGTCGAGCCAGTGGCGCCCCCACTTCTCGCCGTAGTGCGGGCTCGCGAGGAGCCGGTCGACGAGGCGCTCGTACGCGTCGGGCGCGGGATCGGCGACGAAGGCGTCGACCTCCTCGGGCGTCGGGGGCAGGCCCGTCAGGTCGAGCGACGCGCGGCGGATGAGGGTCGCGCGGTCGGCCTCGGGCGCGGGGGCGAGGCCCTTCGCCTCCATCGCGGCGAGAAGGAAGCGGTCGACGTCGTTCCGGCACCACGACTCGGCGGCGACCTCGGGAACGGCGGGCTTCGCAAGCTCGCGGTAGGCCCACCAGGAGTCGCGGGCGTTCTCGGCGCGGCGGACGAGGACATCCTCGGGGGTCGACTTCGCGTGCGTCGCCTGCCCGTCATCCTTCGGAAGCGGCACCGCGCCGGCGAGGAGGACCGCCGACGACAGCGAGGTGAAGGAGAGGAGTCCGACGACGACGGAACGCGGCGGGAGCATGATCCGAAAGCCTACCTTGGAACCCGCGCGCGCCAACGCCTCGGAGACGTTCCGTTGGAAAGAAGCCCAAAGTGCCGCGACCGCCCTTCCCGATAAGCGTCGCGTGGACGGACCGATGGCCGAGCGACTCTTCGAATTCCTCGGCTGGGTGCCCGCGGTGGTCTTCCCGGCCGCGACGGCGCTCCAGCTCGCGGCGATCCTGCGCACGAAGTCCTCGGAGGGCGTGTCGATCCCCGCGTGGAGCCTGTTCGCCTTCGCGAACATCTGCCTCTTCGTCTACACCGAGAAGTACGGCGAGCTCGAGTCGATCCTCGGGGCGCTCGGAACCGCGCTCCTCAATCTCTGCATCGTGGCGGCGGCGATCCGGTATCGGCGCCGCCCATCGTCGCCGGGAGAACCGTCGCCCTCCGCATCGCGGTGACGGATCGTGCGAATGGCGGAATCCTTCGCGGTGGAATCGGAAGACGGCGGCCCGCATCATTCGGGACCCGTCGTTCGGACCTCCATCTTTCAGAACCTGGGACGGTCGCCCGCGACGCACGGCCCCTCCTCCCCTCGCTTCCGCCCCCCTTCCGCTCCTGCTCCTACTCGTCCACGCCACCATGCACACCGCCCCCTCCCCCAACGACGCTCCCCGCGATGCGACGCCCGACTGCGACCGCGGAAACGGCGCGGCCCGCGCCCTCGACCGCCTTGCGCGCACCGCGACCCGCACCGCGCGCGGCGGCTGCCTCGCGATCCTTCGCGCCGCCGCGCGCCGCGACGCCCTCCTCCGCGGACGCCGCCTGCCCGCGATCGCGGCGCTCGGGGCGGTCGCGGCGCTCCAGGGTTGTGTGGCCGTCGGCGGCGCGCGCAACACCGAGTATCCGACGGTCGGCAAGCAGCTCCTCGATCTCAAGCAGGCGCTCGATGCCGGTGCGATCTCGCAGGAGGAGTTCGACTGCGTGAAGGCGCGGATCCTGACGGAGAAGCCGTAAGGGGTCGGCCTCGAGCATCGGACGCTTCGAGCATCGGGCGCTTCGAGCATCGGGCGCTTGGAGGATCCGACGCTTGGAGGATCCGAAACTTCGAGGAGCCGAGACTTCGAGCATCTGGCGCCGCGAGATCCCGACGCCTCGAGCAGCGGACGCCGCGCGGAGAGGGACGCCGGGACGGGCGTGGCGCCGCCTCGCCTCGGGAGTCGTCCTGCGAACGCCTCCGTCGGCATCCCCGCCTGGCTCCAAGTCGGGCGCGTGACGCGCTGCCTCAGCCGGGTGCGCCATCCGAACGCGCGGCGACCGTCGGCGCCGCGGCGGGTGCCGCCGCGATCGCGTCGGCGACGACCCGCTCGAAGCGGTCGAGATCGATCGGCTTCCGGACGAAGGCGGTCATGCCCGCCTCGAGCGCGCGGCGTTCGGTGCGTTCGTCGCCGAAACCCGTGCAGCAGACGATCGGAAGCGACGGCCGCAGGCGCCGCGAGGCGCGGGCGAGTTCGATGCCCGTCATCTCGGGCATGGTGAGATCGGTCAGGAGGAGCGCGAACGGCTCGCCGGATTCGAGGCGCGCGATCGCCTCGAGGGGCGACGCGGTCGGAACCGCCTCGTACCCGAACGACTCGAGCATCTCCCGGACGACCACGAGAACGACGGGGTCGTCGTCGACGAGGAGGACGCGCGGACCGCGGCGTGTCGCCGCCGTCGGGCGCGCGAGGACGCCGTCCGCGGCGACGGCGCCGCCGATCGGCTGGTCGGCGGACGCGACGGGCGCGGAGGGCGCCGCCCCGCCCGCAAGGCGCGCATCGGTGCCGCGTCGCGCACCGCCGCGCAGCGGCAGCAGCACCTCGAAGCGGGTGCCGACGCCGAGCCGGCTCTCGACGAGGACATGCCCCTCCATCTCGGCGATCGCGCGGTGGACGACGCTGAGTCCGAGCGGTCCCATCGCCTCGCTCGTCGCATCGGCGCCCGGCTCGCCACGCCGCGCGCCTCGCGCCGCGCGCGTCCCGTACGGCTCGAAGAGCCGGGCCCGCGATTCCTCGTCGAGCCCCGCGCCGTCATCCTCGACGACGATGCGCACCCAGGACGAGCCGTCGCGCTCGGCGCGGTCGACGAGAAGCCGCACCCGTCCGCCGCGCCTTCCCGCCGCCTCCATCGACTCGAGCGCGTTCGCGACGAGGTGCGTCAGCGCCTGCCGCAGGAGGTCGCCGTCGCCGAGGACCTGTCCGACCTCGGCGTCGATCGCGACCTCGACCTCGACCGTGGCGGGCGCGGTGCGACGCAGGTGGACCGAGACCTCGTTCGCGATCTCGGCGACCGGGACGAGTTCGAGCAAGCGGTCGCGCCGCGCGGAGAGCGCGAGCACCTGCCCGACGAGCTCGGTCGCGCGCGTCGCCGAGAGGTGCATGTCGCCGAGCATCGCGCGCGAGCGCTCGTCGAGCGACTCGTTGCGCGCGAGCATCTCGCTGTAGAGGACGATCGGCCAGAGGAGGTCGTTGAAGTCGCGGGCGATGCCCGCGGCGAGCCGACCGACCGCCTCCATGCGCTCGCGCTGCGCGAGCGCCGCGGTGACGCGCTCGCGCTCGATCGCGGTCGCGAAGGCCTGGGCGAGCGTCCGCAGCGCCGTCCGCTCGGGGCGGTCGGGTGCGCGGGCCGCGCCCGACTTCGGCTCGAAGAGGAGCGCGCCCCAGAGGAACCCGTCGGCGACGACCGGCTTGAGGATCGCGGGCGCGAGGCCCTCGTCGAGTTCGATCTCGAGACTCTCGCCGTGCTCGAGCCGCGCGCGCCGCGCGTCGTCGAGGGTCGCCACCTTCGCGCCGTGGAGCCACGGCAGCCCGAAGACCGGCTGCCAGACGCACTCGACGCGGCTCGCGAGCCCCGCGGGATCGTCGCGCCGCGCGAATTCGATCAGCGCGAGCGCGCCCGCCCCGACCTCCGACCCGACGATCGCGAGGGCCGCGTGCGCCACATCGAGCCAGCGCCGGGCACCGAGGATCCGTTCGAGCGCCCGCGACTGCGCGTCGAGCAGTTCGCCGCGACGCTCGTTCCCGCGCTCGGCGACGAGGCGCCCGTAGGTGAGCCCCGCGAAGTCGCAGAGGAAACCGAGCACCTGGCGATGCCGCGCGTGGAAGCCGTGGTGGCGCGCGCTCGCGAAGCCGACCGTTCCCACCACGCGGCCGTCGGTGTGGACGGGAAGGTAGAGGCGCGAGCCGATCGCATGACCGTGGCTCGGCGCGCCGCCCGTGGGACCCGCGTCGTCGTGGCTCGTGTCCGAGACATCGACCGCGACGCCGGTCCGGAGCACGCGGCCCGGATGCCGCTCCATCGCGGTCGCCTCGGCGGCGGCGCGTTCGGCCTCGGTCAGTCCGTGCGCGTAGACGAGCCGCAGGCGGTCATCCTCGGGGTCGACGAAGTAGATCCCCGAGTATTCGACCGCGAAGAGTTCGTCGGCCATCCGCGCGATCGTGCGGCCGAGATCGGCGACCGTGCGCACCGCGGCGAAGGCCCGCGCGACGCGGCGGTCGATCTCGTTCCGGAGGAGGAGCCAGCGCGAGAGCTCCGCGAGTTCGGAACGGGGGATCCGCGCCTCGAGCGCCTCGGCGAGGGCGACGGTGGCGTGGCGGATCGGCTCGAGTTCGTCGTCGGTGAAGGCCGCCCCGTGGCGCGCGAGCCGGACGAATCCGTGCATGCCGAGGGTGAGGTGGACGACGCACTGGTCGCCCGTGCAGGAGTGGAACGGCGTCGCCGTGGGCGAGTCGACGAAGTGCTCCTCGAGCCGCGAGGTGAACTCGCCGTAGTGCTCGGCGTCGAGCGCGGGACCGACGAGGGCGATCCGCTCGAGTTCGCGCTCGGCGGGCCGGCGGGCGCGCCAGACCCAGATCTCGCAGGTTCCCGCCCCCGTGTCGTCGGCGAAGAGCCGCGCCGCGCGTTCGAAGAGCGGCACGAGCGCGGGCTCGCCCGGGGGGGCTGCGGCGATGAGGGCCTGGAGGACGGCGAAGGGCATCGGGGCGGGGGGACGGACGGGCGTCGGAGTCGGAGCAGGCCGCGGGCGTCTTGACTTTCGGCGTTTCCCCCGCCACGCTCGCAGAATGCTCCGCACGAATCCTGCGTCCGACCGGTCCGCGCGGCTCGCCCGCGTCGCCGGCGCCATCCTGCTCGCCTCGGGCCTCGCGCTCGCTCT
>JBJOHC010000007.1:0-5677 GCA_046047955.1 Planctomycetota bacterium | reverse complement strand
TCGCGGAGCGTGCGAGCATCGCGAGCAGGAAGACGAGGAAGAAGACGTGCACGCGCACCGTGATCCCGCGGACGCGCGCCACGCCGAGCGCCCAGGTCATCGGGTCGTCGAAACTCGGCCGAGCGCCACGCCAATCGCCGCCGTATCCGGCGGGGCGTGGGCGTTCGTCGGTTTCGTCCCAGGGGTGCATGGTTCGGCGGCGAGGGGGGCGGTGCTGGCGGCTTCGGTCGGAGGAGGCTTGGTCGGAGGAGCCTCGGGGAGCGCGGCGTTGGTGTCGGTCGGCCGTCGTCGCGACCGCGGCGGTCAAAGAGAGGATCGGAGCTGCCAGAGGAGGTAGGCGCCGAGGGTCTTCCCATCGGCCACCTGGCCGCGGGAGATCAGGGTACGCAGCTCCTCGGGGGAAAGGACCGCGACCTCGAGGTCTTCCCCGGGCTCGAGCCGCTGGGGAACGGGCGTGAGCGCGGTCGCGAGGAAGACATGCATCCGCTCGTCGGTGAAGCCGGGCGAGGTGTAGAAGATGCCGAGCGGTTCGATCCTGCCGGCGGCGTATCCCGTCTCCTCCTCGAGCTCGCGGCGCGCGGCGTCGGTGGGGTCCTCGCCAGGCTCGAGCTTGCCGGCGCAGAACTCGAGCAGCCGCTCGGCGACGGCGAAGCGCTGGTTGCGGACGAGGACGAGCATGCCGTCGTCGCGGACGGCGACGACGGTGACGGCGCCCGGATGGCGGACGACATCCTTCACGAGCGGTTCGCCCGCGATGCGCGTCGCGACGCGGTGGCGCTCGACGCGGAAGACGCGGCCGACATGCGTGACCTCGCAGGAGGGCTCGGGGAGGGCGGCGCATCCGGCTTCGGACGCGGGCGAGGCATCGACTTGCGGGCGGATGGTCACGCCGCCGATGATACGGAGATGCCGCCCGAGACGAACAGCCCCGCGACGACGCCCGGCGGGCCCGCGCCCGGCGATTCCGCGGGGCGATCGGGAGGCGCGGCCGACGCCCCGGTCCGCATCGTCGGACTCGAGAAGCGCTTCGGACGGACGCCCGTCCTGCGCGGCGTCACGCTCGACTTTCCGCGCGGCAAGACGACCGTCGTCCTCGGTCCCTCGGGCTGCGGCAAGAGCGTCATGCTCAAGCACATCGTCGGACTCATCCGGCCGGACAAGGGGCAGGTGCTCTTCGAGGGTGCGCGCATCGACACGCTCTCGGAGCGGGCGCTCGCGCCGATCCGCCGCCGCTTCGGCTTCCTCTTCCAGCAGGGCGCCCTCTTCGACTCGATGAGCGTGCGCGACAACGTGGCGTTTCCGCTGCGCGAGCTCGCGAGCGGGCGCGGGGGCGCGATCGGCGGGACGCTCGGCGACATGCTGGGCGAGGTCGTCGGGCACGCCCGCGCGGGCGATGCCGCCTACGACGAGGAGCGGCGCGTGCGGCGCGTCCTCCGTCTCGTCGGGCTCGAGGAGCTCGTCGACCGCATGCCGTCGGAACTCTCGGGCGGGCAGCAGAAGCGGATCGCGCTCGCGCGGGCGGTCGTCCTCGATCCCGAGGTGGTTCTCTACGACGAGCCGACGACGGGACTCGATCCGATCCGCTCAGATGTCATCAACGAGCTCATCCTGAAGCTCAAGCAGGAGCTCGGAGCGACGGGTATCGTGGTCACCCACGATCTCGTGAGCGCGTTCAAGGTGGCCGATCACATGGTGATGCTGCACGAAGGACAGGTGATCCTCGAGGGTCCCCCCGCCGCGTTCCGCGAGTCGCGGGACCCGGTCGTGTCGCGCTTCCTGCGCGGCGAGGCGAGCGAGGACGAGCTGCGCGCGATCCGCGAGGTGACCGCCGCGAACGCGGAGAGCGCGCGGAGCGCGCAGGGCGCGAGGCACCTGCCATGAGGGAGCGCGTGCGCAACCTCCTCGTCGGCGCGTGCGCGATCGGCGCGCTCGGATCGGCGTCGGCGCTCCTCTTCCTCTTCGGCGAGATCGAGTCGGTCTTCGTCTCGCGCTGGCCCGTCGAGGTCGCGTTCAACGAGGCGGGCGGACTCCGGAAGGGCAGCCTCGTCACGCTGAACGGCGTTCCCATCGGCGCCGTCGAGCGCGTCGAGATCTGGAACGACCGCGAGAAGCCGGTCCTCGTGACGGCGATGATCGACGACGGCGTAGGCATTCCCGATCCGAGCCTCCCGAGCGTGCAGGCGTCGCTGCTCGGTTCGGGCGCGCGGCTCGAACTCACCGCGGTCCTTCCGCTTCCCGAGGCCCCCCGCCTCTACCCGACCGACGGCTCGGTGCGGCTGCGCGGCAAGGTGCAGCCGATCGAGACGCGGCTGATCGACCAGCTCGACGAGCGGCTCGAGCCGATGGTGCGGTCGTTCGGCGAACTCGGCGCGCTCGCGCGGAGCCTCGATGAACTCGTGCGCGCGCCTTCGGGCGACGGGGCGAACCTGCGGACGACGATCCGGAAGCTCGACACGACGCTCGACGAGGCCTCGCGGGCGATCACGGCGGCGAAGACCTGGCTCGACGACGAGCAGCTCCGCACCGATGTGCGCGACGCGGCCGCGCGCGCGGGCGAGTTCCTGCGCGACGCGTCGCTCGCGGCGAACAGGATCGAGACGCTTGCGGCGTCGGTCGAGGCCGATGCGGCGGTTCTCCGCGATGGCGCGCTTCCCGTTCTCGAGCGCGCGGGCGCGTCGCTCGCCGAGCTCGAGCGGCTGCTCGCGACGGCGCGCGCGGGCGACGGCACGGTCGGGCGACTCCTGCGCGACCCCGCGCTCTACGAGAACCTCGCCGACGCGTCGAAGCGCCTCGACGATGCGCTCCTCAAGGTGAACCTCCTGCTCGATCGGATCCGCGAGGAGGGCATCGCGGTCGATCTCTTCGGCGGCTCGCGCGCGGAGTGACGGGAGTCGCGCCTGCGCGCCGTCGTCGCCGGAAGCGCGAGGCCCGCGCGCGAGTCGACGCGCCGCCCGAGTCATGTCCGGAAGTCCCGTGACCGCCGCGCGATCGGCGGAGGGCTGAAAATGGAAGACGGCCGCGACCTGGGGTCGCAGCCGTCTTCCGCGCGGTGGTGCCGATGGGCGCGCCGAAGCGCGCGGTTCACTCGTTCACGATCGCGATCTCGACGCGGCGCGACTCCTTCTTCGAGGCGCGCGGGAGCTCGGGGCCCCACGAGGCGTACTCGATGCGCGACTTGTCGATGCCCTTTCCGACGAGGAACTGCCCGACGGTGTAGGCGCGCTCGAATCCGAGGTGGTAGTTCGACTTGAAGCCCGACTTCCTGATCGGATCGGTGTCGGTGAAGCCGACGAGGCGGAGCTGCGCGTTCGGGTACTTGCCGCGGATCTCGCCGACGACCTTGTCGAGCGTGCGCTTCGCGTTGTCCTTGAGCGAGGTCTTGCCCGAATCGAAGAGGACATCGCCCTCGATGGTGAGGACGAGCTGGCC
Source organism: Planctomycetota bacterium (assembly GCA_046047955.1). Classification (GTDB taxonomy): domain Bacteria; phylum Planctomycetota; class Phycisphaerae; order Phycisphaerales; family SM1A02; genus QWPT01. The sequence continues at coordinate 2,248 of JBJOHC010000007.1, read as the reverse complement.
GTTGCGGTTCTCCGCGGTCACGCCTTCGGGAAGGTCGAGGTTCGAGCCGGCCTGCGCGGTGGTCGCGGGCGCGGCGGGCGGAATCTCGTTGAGCTGGCCCTGCAGGCCCGCGTTCTCCTGCTCCAGACGGCGCCGCTCGGCCTCGCTCGACTCGAGGGCGCTGCGGGCCTCGTCGCGCTGCATCGAGAGCTGCGAGTTCTCGTCGCGGAGCATCGCGAGCTCGTCCTTCTGCGCGTTGTTGCAGCCGCCGAGGAGGACGGTGGCGCCGAAGGCGGCGACGGCCGCGAGGGCGAGGCGGGAGAGGCGCGAGGTCGCGCGCGGCGAAACGATGGTCGTCTTCATGGGGGGAGGCATCCCTTCCTGCGGGTACTCCGGTCTCGGTTCGACCGAGCCTGGATGTCGAGAGCGGCCGCGCGAGGCTCCATCCTCGCGTGCGGAAGCCGCGGGCCGCATTTCACCGCTCGTCGCGGGGTTGCGCAAGTTCTGCGGGGAGGCGGCGTCGCGATTTTTCGCGCCGCGCGTCGGAGTCGGCGTCGCGCGACTCGATCGCGGTGGGCGCGCCCGCGACGCGCTCGATCGCGCCGGCGAAGGCGTCGATCGCGCTGACGATCGGGCCCCGCGCGACGACGAAGAGGATCGCCGCGGCCGCAAGGTGCGGCCCGAACGGGATTTCCCTTCGGAAGAAGTTCGAGAAGCGCCGCAGGAGGAACGCCGCGGCCGCCCACGCGATCGCGATGAAGACGGCGACGAAGAATCCGAGAAGGGCCACGCGCCACCCGAACGCCGCCCCCACCGCCGCCTGCAGATGCACATCGCCGAGCCCCATCGCCTCGCGCCCGAAGGCGAGCGTGCCGAGGATGCGCACCGACCAGACGAGCGCTCCGCCGACGATCCAGCCGAGCATCGAGCCGCCGAGGAGGGTCATGGGCTGGCAGACGGTCTCCGAGGAGGTGTAGCCGAGGAGCGCCGCGACGACGCAGGCGATGCCCGCGCCCGCGAGACCGGGCAGGAGGAAGGCGATCTCCGCGAGCATCTCGCGGCGGGCGTGCGGATAGTCGCCGCCGTCGCCGTCGGGACCCACATGATCGGCCCAGTCGGAGAAGCTCGGGCGGAGTCGCCCGCTTGCGACGAGCCATCGCGAGACGCCGAGCCCGAGGAGCATGCCGACCGCCGCGAAGACGACGGTCCAGCTCGCGACCGGGATCGGCACCCAGTCGCGGAGTGCGCGCGATTCGGGCATGAAGCCCTGGACGAGCCAGCCGGTGAAGGCGATCGCGGTGACGCCGGTCGGGATCTCGACCGGGATGAGCATCGTCTTCGCGTCGACGATCGTCATGGCGACGAGCCCCGCGATCGCGAGGACGACGACGAGGAACGCCGGCCACGAGCGGCCGAACCCCTGCAGGTGCCACCACGGGCTTGCGGCGTCGTGGAGCCACTGCGCGCCCGTCCGGTCGAACGGCGCGTAGAAGGCGAGGAAGGCGAGCGTGAAGAGGATCGCGACCAGCACCTCGACGAGCGGGTACTGGATGCTGATCGGCGCGCGGCAGCCGCCGCAACGGCCGCGCAGGCGCAGCCAGCCGATGATCGGGAGGTTTTCGTGCCAGCGCAGGCGGTGGCCGCAGCGTGGGCAGCGCGAAGGTGGCGTCACGACCGACTGGCCCGTCGGGAGCCGCCAGGCGAGGACATTCAGGAAGCTGCCGACGCACGCCCCGAACAGGAAGACGAAGACTCCACCGACGATCGTCGGCGCCCAGAGCGCGTACCAGAGCTGGAGTTCGGGGTCGGACATGCGGGCGGGGTCGCTGGGCGGATCGTCGGAGGTGCGAGGCGCGGCGGAGATCGGCTCGGGTGGGTGATCGGCTTGCGGATCTCGGGCGCGCGTCGGCGCGGGCGTCGGTCACGCGTCGGTCACGCGTCTGGGGCGTCGTCGCCCGCCCCCCCGCCATCCCGCTCGAGTTCGCCGAGCGAAAGCGTGCGCACCGTCTGGTCGGCCTTGTCGAGGAGTGCGCGGCAGTGGGCGAGGAGCATCTCGCCGCGCCGGTAGGCGGCGAGCGATTCGTCGAGCGTCACCTCGCCCCCCTCGATCGATTCGACGAGCGACTGGAGTTCGGCGAGCGCCGCCTCGTAGGTGAGACCCGTGAGGATCGGCGAGCGGCTCTGGTCGGCGGAGGTGGAGTCTGCGTCCTTCTTGCGGGCCATCGTGGTGCTCTTCCTGTCGCGGCGTTCCCGCGCGTTCCTCGCGCGA
>JBJOHC010000006.1:0-11823 GCA_046047955.1 Planctomycetota bacterium | reverse complement strand
TGAAGGTCTGCCCGAAGGAGATTCCGCTCACGGAATCGATCGCGGCGATCGGACGCGCGGTCACGGTGCACGGCATCAAGAAGTTCTTCAGCGGGCGTTGATGGGGCGGTCGCGGCTGCGGGCGGTGATGAGCGGTCGCGGCTGCGGCCGCTCCCTCTGGTGCTAGGGACGCGAAGCGATGAACGGGCGCGGCTGCGGCCGCTCGCTCTGGTGCTCGGTACGTGAAGATTGAGCGGTCGCGGCTGCGGCCGCTCCCTACACGACGTCCGCCAGCACCTCGTTCGCCAGCATCGCGCCGCGCGCGGTGAATCGCAGGCGCGCGTCGGCGGTCCGCTCGAGGAGTCCGTCGGCGATCGCGCGCGCGAACACCTCCGCGCGTGCGGGCTCGAGTTCGACAGCGCGGCGCTCGAGCGCGGCGTCGATGCCCTCCATCAGGCGGAGTCCAAGCATGAGCGCCTCGCTCGTGTGGCGCTTCTCGTCGGGTGGCTCGACATCGACGACGGGCTGCGAGTCGTCGGCCCCTCCGTCGGTCGCTCCTTCAGTCCCGCGCGAAAGCCAGTCGCCGAGCCGCGGCACCACCTTGAATCGGTGCCCCGCGACGAAGCCGCTTGCGCTCGGGCCGATCGCCCACCACGGCTCGTTGCGCCAGTAGACGAGATTGTGACGGCACTCGCGGCCTGCGCGCGCGTAGTTCGAGATCTCGTACTGCGCGAAGCCGGCCGCCGTGAGCGTGGTGCGCGTCGCGTCGTACATCTCGGCCTCGACCTCGTCGTCGCAGGGCTCGAACTCGCCCTTCAGCAACCGCTTCGTCATCGCCGTGTTCGGCTCGTAGGTGAGCCCGTAGCACGAGAGATGCTCGGGGTGAAGCGCCAGCGCCTGCGCGAGATCGTCGCGCCACTCGGCGAGCGTCTGCCCCGGGACGCCGAAGATCAGGTCGAGGTTGAGGTTCGCGACGCCGGCGGCGCGGAGGACCTCGACCGCGCGTCCGACGCTCGCCGGATCGTGCCAGCGCTCGAGCGTCTGCAGATGCCGCGGATCGAAACTCTGCGCGCCGATCGAGACGCGATTCACGCCGCCCGCGACGAGCGCGTCGGCCTTCGCGCGGTCGATCGTCTCGGGGTTCGCCTCGACCGTCCACTCGACATCGGAGGCGAGCGGCAGCCGCGCGATCATCGCCGTGAGGCGCGCGAGCTCCTCCGCCGCGAGAAGGGTCGGCGTGCCGCCTCCGACGAACACGGTGTCGATCGCCCCCGCCGTCCGCCCGGCGATCCACGCGAGATCGCGCTCGAGCCTGTCGAGGTACGCGCCGCTGCGCCCCTCGCGATCGACGAACGAGTAGAAGTCGCAGTAGTGGCACTTGTGGAAGCAGAACGGAACATGGACATAGAGCCCGCGCGCCGCATGCCGCCCCGACGGCACGGTCTCGCCGAGCGTCGTCGACGGGAGCTTCGCCGTCCCGGCGCCCTCGGCCCCCGTCTCGTCCGCCCCGCCGTGGATCCGAAGTCGCGCCATGTCGGGAGGATAGTCGCCGCGACACCGTTCCCCGCGCGCGCCGATCGCCGCCGAAGCCCGCGATTCCCCTCAAGCCCCTCCCCGCCGCGGTCGATCCCCACGGAAGACCGGGAGCCGAACGGCTCCGCGTCGGGAGGCTGTCCGATGGCTGGCGACGAAGTGATCCGCATCATGTGCCCGAACCTCGGATGCCAGCGCGTCCTCGCCGTCCCGTCGCATGCGCGCGGAAAGCTCGTCCGCTGCCGCGGCTGCGGCACGAACATCCGCATCCCCGCGCCGCGCGCCGAGGCACCCGCCGCCCCCGCGGCCGCCGCGCCCCCCGCGCAGCAGAAGCCGGCGGCCTGAGCCGACCGCCGCACCGACCCGGCAACCGACGCGCACGCCGCCCCGCCGAACGCCCGCAAGGCGCTGCTACACTGCGCGCTTGCAGCACGGACACCACCAGATTCCCCCGCACGCAGCGGTCGTCGGCCTCCAGTGGGGCGACGAAGGCAAGGGCAAGATCGTCGACCTCCTGACGGCGCGCTACGACTGCATCGTCCGCTACAACGGCGGTGCGAACGCGGGCCACACCGTCCAGGTCGGAAGCGACCGCTACGCGCTTCACCTCATCCCCTCCGGCATCCTGAGCCCCGGCAAGACGAATGTCGTCGGCAACGGCGTCGTCGTCGACCCCGAGAAGCTCCTCGAGGAGATCGACGGCCTCGTCCGCCGCGGCGTCGCGATCGGCGGGAACCTGCGCATCTCCGACCGCGCGCACGTCGTGATGCCCTACCACAAGGACCAGGACGCCGCGCTCGAGGAACTCCTCGAGAAGCGCGCGGGGAAGTCTGGCTCGGGTCAGATCGGCACGACCCGTCGCGGCATCGGTCCCGCGTACTCCGACAAGGTCCGCCGCTCGACCGCGATCCGGATGGGCGACCTTCTCGACCACCGGCTCCTCCTCTCGAAGCTCGAGACGATCTGCGGCCTGCGCATGGCCGAGATCGAGGCGCTCGGCGGCGGCGTCACGCCGCTCGTTCCGACCGAACTCGCCGACCGCTTCGCCGCCGCGGGCGAGCGCCTGCGCCCCCACATCACGGACACGGTCTACCTCCTCCACGACGAGATGCGCGCGGGGAAGACCGTCCTCTTCGAGGGCGCGAACGCGTGCCTTCTCGACATCGACCACGGCACCTTCCCGTACGTGACGAGCTCGAACTGCTCGACCCTCGGCATCCCCGCGGGTTCGGGCGTTCCGGGCCGCGCGATCGGCAAGGTCTACGGCATCATGAAGGCCTACTCGACGCGCGTCGGCGGCGGTCCGTTCGTGACCGAGCTCCTCGACGCGACGGGCGACCGCATCCGGACGCGCGGCCGCGAGTTCGGCACCACCACCGGCCGTCCGCGCCGCTGCGGCTGGCTCGACCTCGTCGCGGTGAAGTACTCGGCGATGGTCTGCGGCGCCGACGCGATCGCGTGCACGCTCCTCGATGTCCTCAGCGGCTTCGACGAACTCAAGGTCTGCACCGGCTACCGCCGCGCCGACGGAACCGTCACCGACCGCTTCATCCCCGACGCCGAGCGCATGCACGGCTTCGAGCCCGTCTACGAGACGCTGCCGGGCTGGGAGCGCGAGCTCACCGAGTGCCTCGACCGCGACGACCTCCCCGCCGAGGCGCGGCGCTACCTCGGCTTCGTCGAGTCGTACACCGGCATCCCGATCGAGCTCGTCAGCGTCGGGCCCGCGCGCTCGCAGACCTTCGAGTCGTCGACGCGGTTCGCCGCGAGCGGGGCGTGACGATGGCGGCGCCCGCGACCTCCCCCGTGCCCGACGCGCTCGCGGCGATTCCGCGCGATCGCTGGCCGCGTCACATCGCGGTCATCATGGACGGCAATGGACGCTGGGCGGAGCGGCGCGGACTGCCGCGCGCCGCGGGACACCGCGAGGGCGTCCGCTCGGTGCGCCGCGTCGTCACCGAGAGCGCGCGGCTCGGGCTCGAGGCGATCACCCTCTACAGCTTCTCGAGCGAGAACTGGAAGCGCCCCGCCGACGAGGTCGCGGCGCTCATGGCGCTCTGCTGCGAGTTCCTCCGCATCGAGCGCGAGACGATGCGCCGCGAGAACATCCGCTTCCGGCGGATCGGCCGCCGCGCGGGTCTGCCGCCCGAGGTCCTCGCCGAGCTCGACGAGACCGAGCGCGCGACGGCCGCGCACACGGGGCTCGTCCTCTGCCTCGCGCTCAACTACGGTTCTCGGACAGAAATCGCCGACGCCGCCCGCGCGCTCGCCGAGGAGGTCGCCTCGGGCCGCCGCTCGCCCGACTCGATCGACGAGGGCGCGCTCGCCGCGCACCTCTACACCGCGGGGCTTCCCGATCCCGACCTCCTCGTCCGGACCGCGGGCGAGATGCGCGTCTCGAACTACCTCCTCTGGCAGATCTCCTACGCCGAGATCCATGTCAGCCCCGTCCTCTGGCCCGACTTCGGCGAATCGGACCTCCATGCGGCGATCGCGGCGTTCGCGGGTCGCGAGCGGCGTTTCGGCGGGCTCACGACAGCGTGAGTCGAGAATGGACTTGCGGTCGCGCGACCGCTTTCTCGCCGAAATCCCCGCCTCGCAGGAGGTTGGCTTGCAATGCGGCGCGTACAGGGGATGATGCGGGAATGCGCGGGCGCGGCGGGCGGTTGGTCCGTCTCCGCGTCGCATGTCGGCAGGCAGCGATGTCGCCCGAACCGCGCAGCGCATCGAGGGGGTGAGGAACGCACCGACCGTCCCGGACGCGTCGGATGCGTGTGGAATCGACGCGATCGCCCGCGGGGCGCGCGTGAAGCGACTGTTCTCGGCACCAGTGCCGTCCCCGAGCCGTTCCCACCCGGCTCTCTCCCATCCGGCTGTCGAAAGCCCGAACGACCCATGCCCATGCCGTCCACGCATCCGCGCCCGAAGACGACGACACCGAGGTCCGCCCGCGCCGCGCTCATGACGGGCGCCGCCGTCCTCGCCGCCGCGCTGCCGAGCCTCCTCGCGCTCGAGAAGCCGCAGGACCGCGACGCCGATCCGGCCATCGCGAAGCTCGGCATCGACGATCACCGCTTCCTGAGCGAGACCGACCTCGAGCCGGGCGCCGACCGCCGCTGGACCTTCCCGCGTCACGAGGCCTCGCGCCTCGTTCCGGGCGACGCGTTCGTCTTCACGGTTCCGGGCGGCCGCGCCGTCGAGATGGCGCTCGTCGAGCGGCAGTGGCCCGGGAACGGCGCGCTCGCGTTCCACTTCGTCGACACGGCGCTCGGGCACAGCGCGACGATCGTCCTGCGGAAGGGCGCCGTGCGCGGCACGGTGCATGTGAACACGGGTGGCGCGATCGAGTCGTGGACCCTCGCGACCGGCCCCTTCGGCGACGAGTACACCGAGGCGCCGGCGCAGCTCCCCTGCGAGCGCGTGCTCGTCCCCGGGCGCGACGGGCCCGTCGCCGGTGACGGCGACGACCGCGCGATCGATGCCCAGACCATGAATGCCGGCGAAGGCGGCGTCGCGGGCGGCGAAGTCGGATGCGCCGACACGGGCGGCATCGTCGATGTCCTCGTCGCGGTGACGCCCGCCTTCCGCGCGCGTTTCGCGAGCGACGACGACCTCGCGATCGCGGTCGTCGCCGATCTCGCCGAGGCGAACGGCGGTCTCGCGAGTTCGCTCGCGCTCCCGCGCTACCGCGCGGTCGAGGTCGACGGGCTCCCGTTCTACCTCCTCGACGCGAATGGATCGGGCGACCTCGGCGTCGATCTCGAAGCGATCACCTCGACCGACGACGGCGCCTGGGACGATGTGCACGCGGTGCGCGACGAATCGCGCGCCGACCTCGTCACCCTCATGACCGACACGCCCGGCGGCGGCGTCGCCTGGCTCGGCGTCGGGAGCCCCGCGTTCGGCTTCGCGACCGCGAGCGGCTTCGGCGGCTACCTCCTCGCCCACGAACTCGGCCACAACATGGGCTGCTGCCACGCGGTCGGCGACGGCGGCGGCTGCGACACCTTCGGCTTCTACACCTTCTCGGTGGGCTGGCGGTTCAACGCGGGCTCGGGGCTCTACCACACCATCATGGCCTACAACCCGGGCGAGCGGATCGGCCACTTCTCGAATCCGCTCGTCACCTATCTCGGCGAGCCGACGGGTGAGAAGCCCTCGATCGCGCTCGGCAACCAGGGCGCCGACAACGCCCGCACGCACAGCCTCACCGCGCGCACCGTCGCCAACTACCGCTGCGGCGCCTTCGAGGGCGTCGACTGCAACGGCAACGGCATCGACGACGACCTCGATCTCGCGAGCGGCACCGAACTCGACTGCAACCTCAACCGCATCCCCGACTCGTGCGACATCGAGCTCGGCGTGAGCATCGACGAGGACGGCGATGGCGTGCCAGACGAGTGCCCCTACGAGGACATCGAGCTCGCGCCCGCGGGCGTCGCCTCGCTCGACACCTTCGGCGCGGCGGTCTCGCTCGCGCAGAAGCCGCTCGATCCCGAGATCCTCGCGGGTATCGGCGCGCCGGGCGTCGACTTCCGCACGGGAACCGAGACACCGAAGGACCCCTTCGACGACGTCGACATCCAGAACGCGGGCGCCGCGTACATCGTGCCGATCGCGGCGGGCGTGCCCGACACGGAGAACCTCGCCGTCCTCCGCCCGCACGATCCCGAGAAGAACGCGTTCTTCGGGCGCGATCTCGCGGTGTTCAAGCGCGCCGCGGGCACGTCGGGCACAGCCACGAACCCGCAGCCCTACACCGAACGCAACTTCGCCGTCGTCGGCGCCTACCGCTGGCCGCAGACCGCGCAGAACGGGCTCTTCACCTCGAAGGGCGCGATCTACCTCTACGCGCAGAATCCGGGTGGCGAGTGGGCGCAGGTGACGACCTCGACGGGCCAGCCCTGGCGCTATTCGCCGCCGACCTCGGGCGGTCTCGCGTCGGGCGACTACGCGCTCTTCGGCTACTCGGTCGACATCGGTCACGCGCCGAGCGAGAACAGCGAGATCATCGTCGTCGGCGCGCCCGGCCGTCAGGACGGCAAGGGCGCCGTCTACATCGTGCGCAATCCGCCGAACGGAACGCCGACGATCCAGACCATCCGCACCATCTCGACCGCCGCCGAGGGCGACAACTTCGGCACCTCGGTCGCGGTCGAGGACTTCGTGCCGACGACGGGCACCGCGCGCGTCGCGGTCATCGGCGGCGCACCTGGCCGGAACGACGCCAAGGGCGCCGCGATCATCTACGAGCGCGCCGCGTCGACCGTCTTCGGAACGACCTGGAACCGCACCTTCAACCTCACGCCCGTCGGCGCGGGCGCGCCGCTGCAGGAGGGCGAGCGCTTCGGCACCGCGGTCGACATCCTCACCAATGTCGTCGTCGTCGGTTCGCCCGACTACAACGAGTCGCGCGGGCGCGTCCACTTCTGGGAGCGCAACACGGGCACCTCGACGGGCACCTGGACCTACCGCGGCTGGTTCTCGCCGGCGACCGCGAAGCCGGGCGACCGCTTCGGCGCGAGCGTCTCGCTCGCGCGCTCGGTGATCGAGCCGACCGAGTTCATCGTGACGGTCGGCGCCCCCGGCCGCTCGAACGACTTCGACGGCATCGCCCGGCCGAAGGCGGGCCGCGCCTACATCCTCCGCAAGAAGTTCGGCGTCTCGAGCGCCGAGGAGATCGACTCGCGCACGCTCTTCACCCCCTCCGCGGGCGACGAATTCGGCTACTCGGCCGAGGCCGTCGACGGCTTCTCCGTCATCGGCGCACCCTTCGCGGATCCATCCGGACTCAACTCGGGCAAGGTCCGCATCATGACCAACGAGTGACGCCGCCCGCGTGCGCCTCGCGCCACTCCCGCACCGGAGTCACGACGCGGCACACGACCTGGCACACGATCCGGCATACGAACTGAACCTCGACCCGACACGCTCCATGCGACACCTCGCGACCATCCGCCTCCTTCTCGTCCTCGCCTCCGCGCTCACGGCGTTCCTCGCGCCCGCCGCGCCCGCGAGCGCGCAGCAGGGCTGCGTCAACGCCACCAACAGCTGCTACGAGGCGAACCTCTTCGCTCCCGGCTGCAGCAATCCCGTCTGCTGCCAGCTCGTCTGCAGCGTCGAGCCCGCCTGCTGCGAGATCGCCTGGGACGATGTCTGCGTCTCGATCGCGACGAAGTTCTGCTCGGACTGCGGCGAGGTGAACGAGTCCTGCTTCGTGGCGCACCCGACGCCCTCCTGCTCGAACGGCGCGGTGTGCGAGGCGGTCTGCATCGCGCTTCCCGAATGCTGCTCGATCGCGTGGGACGAGGCGTGCGTCGAGTTCGCGAAGACGCTCGTCGACGAGTGCGGCGCGCCCGCCGCGGGCTCGTGCCTCGCGCCCCACGACAATCCGAACTGCGCCGACACCGACTGCTGCACGACCGTCTGCACGATCGACCCCCGCTGCTGCGAGACGGTCTGGGACGAATCGTGCGTGCGCTGGGCCGAGCGCTACTGCTTCACCTGCGGCAATCCGCGCGCGGGCAGCTGCTGCCACGAGAACCAGACCCCCTACTGCGACGACCGCGCCTGCTGCGAGGCGGTCTGCGAGATCGACCCCTTCTGCTGCGAGACGCGATGGGACTTCGTCTGCGGCGAGAGCGCGACGACGATCTGCAACCTCCCGAACTGCCTCTGCGGCGACGACTCGATCCTGCCCGGCTCGAACCGCAGCTGCCGCGTCGTCCACCCCGCGCCCGGCTGCAACGACGCGATCTGCTGCAACGACGTCTGCTACGTCGACGCCTTCTGCTGCGGCGTGACCTGGGACACGACCTGCGTGCAGACGGCGAGCTCGATCTGCGCGTTCAATCCCGATCCCGAGATCAACCAGATCTGCTCCGAGGCCCTCGGCAGCTGCTTCGTCGAGCACGAGTCGGGCGGTTGCACCGACGACGCGTGCTGCTCGCGCGTGTGTGCGGCGGACCCCCTGTGCTGCCTCGAGCGCTGGGACGCCGACTGCGCGGCCCGCGCCGAAATCCTCTGCAACGGCTGCGGCGAGCTCACCGCGGGCAGCTGCTTCTACCCGCACGACACGCCGTCGTGCCTCGACTTCCAGTGCTGCGACGCCGTCTGCGTTGCCGACCCTGGCTGCTGCACCTTCAGCTGGGACATCTTCTGTGTGCTGACCGCCGGCAGTACGAATGCGTGCCAGAACAACACGCTCTCCTGCGGCGACGCGCGCACGCGCCCCTGCACGGTCGCGAGCTTCGTCCCCGCCTGCAAGGACGCGCAGTGCTGCAACCTCGTCTGCGCCTTCGACCCGCTCTGCTGCCAGCGCGCGTGGGACGAGACCTGCGCCGCGAGCGCGTCGATCAACTGCGACAACATCGACGCGCCGAACTGCCCCGCGCCCGGCTCGCCGCTCGTCGTCCACGGCAACCCCGGCTGCAACGACGTCCTCTGCTGCGAGGCGGTCTGCGCGGTCGATCCGATCTGCTGCAGCTTCGGATGGAGCGACCGCTGCGTGCAGGTCGCGAAGACGGTCTGCTCGAGCTTCGGCGGCTGCCCGGGCGTCGGCAACTGCGACGAGTCGCACACGACCCCCGGCTGCCAGGACGCGACCTGCTGCACGATCGTCTGCGAGATCGATCCCTTCTGCTGCGAGGTGCAGTGGAACTCGACCTGCGCGGGCTACGCGCGCGATGTCTGCGTGCCCGAGAGCGACTGGAACTGCCCCTGCATCGGCAGCTGCTTCGAGGAGCACGCGGAGACGCCGGGCTGCAACGACGAGACCTGCTGCGCGGGCGTCTGCAACATCGATCCGACCTGCTGCACCGAGGGCTGGGACGCGGGCTGCGTGTCGCTCGCGCGCGTGAACTGCTGCGGCTTCCCGGGCTGCGGCGACAACTGCGCGGGCGACTGCCTCATGCCGCACGACGGCCCCTTCTGCGACGATCCGAGCTGCTGCGAGGCGGTCTGCCGGTTCGAGCCCTACTGCTGCGAGGTGCGCTGGGACTCGTCGTGCGTGCAGGCCGCGCTCCTCACCTGCAACGGCGGCTGCGGCCTGCCCGTCGCGGGCAGCTGCTTCAGCGCGCACTTCACGATCGGCTGCGACAACGCCGAGTGCTGCGACTCGGTCTGCAGCCAGGCGGAGTTCGCGTACTGCTGCATCATCGAGTGGGACGAGGACTGCGCCGCCGAGGCGCGCGAGCGCTGCAAGGAGTTCCTCCCCGAGTGCGGCACGCCCGGCATGCCCGGCTGCAACATCCCGCACGACACGCCCGCCTGCAGCGACGAGGCCTGCTGCGAGGCGATCTGCAAGCTCGACAGCTTCTGCTGCGACGAGCAGTGGGACTCGGTCTGCGTGGAGATGACCTACACGACCGACCGCTGCGAGCGCTACCAGTACGAGTGCGGCGGCGTCTGCGCGGGCGCGTGCTGCGAGCCGAAGCTCACGCCCTGGTGTAACGACGAGGCGTGCTGCGAGGCGATCTGCCTCCTCGACATCTTCTGCTGCGACACGCAGTGGGACCAGTTCTGCGCGCAGGAGGCGAACCAGAACGCCGCGTGCGACAAGGCCTGCCCCGATCCCGAGTGCGGCACGCCCGAGGCGGGACGGTGCTGCTTCCCGCACGACACGGCGAACTGCGACGACCAGGCCTGCTGCGACGATGTGTGCGCGATCGATACGACCTGCTGCGAGATCGTGTGGGACTCGATCTGCGCCGCGATCGCGAACGCCGAGTGCGCCGTCTGCGAGGGCGGGCTCTCGTGCGGCTCCGACAAGGCGGGATCGTGCTGCAACGAGCACGCGGAGCCCTTCTGCGACAACGCGAAGTGCTGCGCGATCGTCTGCTCGTTCGACGAGGCGTGCTGCCAGATCGAATGGGACACGACCTGCGTGAAGCTCGCGCAGGCGTTCTGCGGCTGCAATTGACGCGCGTCCGGCCTGCGCCGGAGCTTCGCGAGGAACCTTCAGCGCGCGCGGACGACCACCGTCCGCGCGCGCTGTCCTTCGCGCCAGGCGAAGACGACGCCGCGCCCGTCGGGCCGTGCGCCAAGCACGCGGGTGAGGCGGTCGGCGTCGAGCGCCTGCCCGCGGATGCGCACGCTGCGCGCGACGAGGTCCGCCGAGGCGAGCGTGGCCGCGACGGCCTCGGCGCGGGGCGCGCACTCGGCGACGATCTCGAAGGACTCCCACCAGTGGCCGAGCGGGCCCTCGTCGAGCGGCGCGGCGCTCGTGAAGAGACCGAGGCGCGGCGCGAGCGCGCGGGCGGCGCGGCCGCCGAGCGCCTCGACGAGAAGCGCCGCGCGCTCGACGACGGCGCGGGGTTCCGAGAGGAAGGCGCCGGACGACAAGGTCGCGTCGACGGGCGGCAGTCCGCCCGGTTGTCGTTCGTCTGGTGTTCCGCGCATCGAGTGCACGGCGAGCGTCGCACCGGCTTCGGTTTCAAGCGCGGTCGCGACGCACGCGCCAGGCTGCGCGGCGAATGCGCCGCTCCACGCGACCGCCTGCACGAGACGGCCGTCCTCCTCGATGAACTCCCACTCGATCGGCCGGTCGCCGAAGGCCGCGCGGTCGACGCCGGGCGAGAACTTGATCGCCGCCGCGCGCGCGGTCGACAGCGCCCCTTCGATCCAGGCGCGGCCGGGCGCGTGGTCGTCGAGATTCCAGCTGCGGCGGCCCGACCCCTCGTCGCGACGCGCGGGATCGGCGTGGAGCGCGGCGGCCGCGAGCTCGACCGACTCGGCGCTCGCGACGCGCGACGCGCAGCCCGCGTTCCGACCGCTCATCCAGGCGCGGCGCGGATCGAGGTCGACGGCCTCGACGGCGAGACCCGCCTCGGCGAGCGCGAGCGCATCGCCGCCGATCCCCGAGCAGAGGTCGAGGATCGGCGCGCCTGCGCCCAGCGCCGCGCGCATCCGCGTCGCCTTCCATCGCGCGACCGCGAGCGACGACGCCTGCTCGACGCCCTGCACATCCGCCCAGAGCCGATCGGCGTCGGCGCCGAACTTCGCGGCGGCCTTCCACCGCGCGGCCGCGAGTTCGAGCGCGGCAGCGGCGAGATCGGCGGACGCGGGTGCGGCTCCATCGCCCGCGTCGGAGCGGATCCGATCGGCGAGTCGGCGCAGCCGCATCGCGCGGGAGGCATCGACCCGCGCGCCCGTCGCGTCATCGACCGCGCGGACCGCCTCGTTGACGATCACCTCCGCCGCGGCCGTCTCCGCGATCCACCGCCACACCGAGACCTCGCGCCAGCCTGCGTGCATCGCGCGCACTGTACGGCGATCCGACGGCACGGCGACACCCGCCGGATCACGGCTCCA
>JBJOHC010000005.1:0-23429 GCA_046047955.1 Planctomycetota bacterium | reverse complement strand
CCCACCTTCATGAAGCTCGGGCAGGTGCTCTCGACGCGCGGCGACCTCGTGCCCGAGGAGTACGCGCGCGAGTTCGCGCGGCTCCAGTCGGACTGCCCACCCGTCGCGTGGAGCGAGATCCGCGCGAAGCTCGAGACCGAGTACGCGGGCCGCACGGACGCCTTCTTCCGCGAGATCGAGTCCGTGCCGCTCGCCGCGGGCACCATCGCGCAGGCCCACGGCGCGACGCTCCACGACGGCCGCCGCGTCGTCCTCAAGGTGCTCCGACCGGGCATCCACGAACGCATCGAGGGCGACCTGCATGCGCTCGGCGTCCTCGCGCGCTACGCCGAGGACCACTTCTCGTCGCTCGGCTTCAGCCCGACGGGCGTCCTCCGCGAGTTCAGCCGCCAGCTCCGCCGCGAGCTCGACCTGCGCATCGAGGCGCGCAGCACCGCGCGCCTCGGCGAGATGTTCACGGAAGACCCGGGGATCGCCTTCGCGGAGGTCTTCTTCGAGCAGTCGACGCGCGAGGTCCTCTGCGTCGAGCGGATCGACGCGCCGGTCCTTTCGCACCTCGACCTCGCCTCGCTCTCGCCCGCCGCGCGGCGCGCGGTCGTCGAGAACGGCGCGCGCGCCGTCATGCGCATGTGCCTCGCGGAGGGCTTCTTCCACGCCGATCCGCATCCCGGCAACATCATGGTGCACGCGGACGGCCGCATCGTCTTCATCGACTGCGGCATGTGCGCGACCGTCACCGAGGAGACGCGCAACCTCATCGCCGACCTCGTCGTCGCGGTCGTCGACCGGAAGCCCGCGGCCGTCCTCGCGGCGGCGCTCCAGATCGGACATGTCGATGTCGCGCGCATCGACCGCCGCGCGCTCGAGATCGAGACCACCGAGCTCGTCGACGCCTTCGTCGGCGTGCCGCTCGAACAGGTCGATCTCGCCGCGGTCATGCAGCAGTTCTTCGACATGCTGCGGAGGACGGGCATCGAGTGCCCGCCCGACCTCGTCCTCCTCGTGAAGGCGATGGCGACGATCCAGAGCGTCGGCGCGTCGGTCGATCCCGACTTCGTCCTCGTCCCCTACGCGCGTCCGCATCTCGAGAGGCTCGTCGCGAGCCGCTTCACGACGGGCGCCCTCAAGGACCGCCTGGTCTCGAGCATGCTCGGCTACGCGCGCACGATCGAGCGCCTCCCCGCCGACGTCGCCGACATCGTGCAGCGGATCCGCGAGAACAGGATCGGCCTCAACCTCACCCTCGACGGACTCGACGACTTCACCGAGACGGTCGGACAGGCGAGCGCGAACATCGCGTACGCGCTCCTCCTCTCCGCGCTCCTCCTCTCGAGTTCGGTGCTCGTCCTCGCGAGCGAGGGCGGTCTCAACCGCGTCCTCTACTGGCTCGGCACGGCGGGAAGCTTCGTGTCGTTCACGCTCGCGACCGCGCTCCTCGTGCGGAACTTCCGCCTCGAGCGCGGCGCGCGCCGGAAGCACCGCGAGCGCCGCCGCAGGGGCTGACCCCGCGGCGACGCCCGCGAAATTCCATCGCTCCGAGTCCTCGGAACGGCATGTCGGGGGACGAAGCGCTCAGAGCGCCGCGTCGATCATCTTGGCGAACTCGGCCTTGGGCTTCATGCCCATCGCGCGGCCGACGACCTGTCCGCCCTTCATCACGACGACACAGGGGATGCTCTGGATGTTGAACTGAAGCGCGAGGTTCCGGTTCGAATCGACGTCGATCTTGCCGACCTTCGCGCGGCCCTGGTACTCGACCGCGAGCTGGTCGATCGACGGACCGATCATGCGGCACGGCTGGCACCACTCGGCCCAGAAGTCGATCAGCACGGGCACCGCGCTCTCGACGACTTCGCTCTGGTAGTTCGCTTCGGTGATGGTGAGGGTCGCTTGGCCGGCCATGTCCTGCTCCTTCGGCTTTCGTATTTCGAACGGCGTGATCGGCGCGCGGGCTCGCGCGGGCGAAGCATGGTAGCGGCGTTTCCCGCGACCGCAGCCGCCTGCGGAGGCGCGACTTGCGCGGCGCGCGCAGGCGTCAGATGCCCGCGCCGCGCAGGATGGCGTGCGCGACGAGGAGCGCCTCGCGGTGCGCGCCGACGTCATGCGCGCGCACGATGCGCGCGCCGCCTCCATACGCGGCCACTGCGGCGACCGTCGAGCCGACGATGCGCTGCTCGGGATCCTCGCGGCCCGTGACGGCGCCGATGAAGCTCTTGCGGCTCGCGCCGACGAGGACCGGATGCCCGAGCGCGGCGAGTTCGCTCGTGCGCGCGACGAGCTCGTAGTTCTGCGCGACGGTCTTGCCGAATCCGAGTCCGGGATCGAGCGCGATCGCGTCGGGCGCGACGCCCGCGGCGGTCGCGAGCTCGACGCGTGCGAGAAGGAACGACGCGACCTCGCGCACCACATCGCCGTACACGGGCTCCTTCGCGTAGCGGTCGCTGTAGCTGTCGGCCGCGGGCGGCGCGAGGCGGTGCATGAGGACGAGCCCCGCGCCGCGCCGCGCGACGAGCGGGAACATCGCGGGATCGTCGCAGCCCGCGCTCACGTCGTTGACGATGTCGGCGCCCGCCTCGAGCGCGGCCTCGGCGACGGCGGCGCTCGTCGTGTCGACCGAGATGGCGACGTTCGACCGCGAGCGCAGTCGCGCGATCACGGGGACGACGCGGCGGATCTGCTCATCGTCCGCGACCTTCGCGGCGCCGGGGCGCGTGCTCTCGCCGCCGATGTCGACGATCGTCGCGCCCTCCTCGACGAGGGCGAGCGCGTGCGCGACCGCCTCCTCGGGCGTCGCGAAGCGGCCGCCGTCGGAGAAGCTGTCGGGCGTCGCGTTCACCACGCCCATCAGGGCGAACGGCTCGAGCAGGACGACGCGATCGGGGCCGACGGTCCACGCGCGCGGCGCGCCGTCGGTCATGGCTCGCCTCCCGCGGCGGGCGCGGGAGCGGACCGCGCGCGCATGCCCGCGCTCGCCGCGATCGCGAGAACCCGCGCGGGCACGACGAACGCCGTCCGCGCGCGGCCGCCGCCGACATCGAGCGCGAAGGCGATCGGCTCGGCGTCGGCGTCGACGGGCGGGAACATCGTCGCGAGCTGCTCCTTCGAGACGAAGCTTCCCGCGATCTGCTTCGCGAGTCCGACGAGCCTGCCGATCGAGACCATCGCCTCGACATCGCGCGATGCGGGCAGCCATTCCTCGATCGAGGTCACGACCTCGTCGCCCGCGAGCGATCCGCCGCCCGTCGCCGCCGAGAGCGCGCGGCCGAAGACGTCGGGCCGCTGGCTGAAGGTGACGACGACGCCGTCGCCCGTCGCGCGCGCGAGTCCGAGGAGCCCGCGCGACCCGACGATGAACTGCTTCGCCACGCGCTCGTAGTCGAGCGGCGGACGCTGCGTCGCGTCGAAGACCGTCTCCTTCACCTCGAACGCGTCGGCGGTGTCGCCCGACTTCAGCGTCTTTCCCTTCGTCCACGCGGGCTCGCGGCGGACGCCCACGGATTCGCCCGCGGCGGCCGCGATCGCGCGCTCGAGCGAGGCGAGCGTCCGCGCGGGCGCGCGCGACGCGAGGTGGAGCGCCGAGTCGTTGAGCGCGCCGCCGACCGCGACGCCGAGCTTCGACGGATACGCGGCGAACTCGACCGCCGAGAGGTCGGCGAGATCGGCGAGCATCCATGCGGGCGGCGCGAAGTCGACGAGTCCCGCGACCTCGAGAAGCTCGCCGAACTTCGCCGCGCCGCCGAGGCCGTCGAGATCGGCCGCGAGCGCGAAGTAGAAGTCGCCGGGCGGCAGGTGCGCGAAGCGCGCGCCGCGACCGTCGCCGCCCGCGAGGAGCGACGCGAGGCGCGTGCCGGGTTCGGCGACCCCGAGCGACGCGACGAAGAGGCCGAGCGGATCGGCGTCGACGACGACGAGTCCGTCGGCGAGCATGTCGGCGAACTCGAGCGACCGCTGGCGCAGCGCCTCCTGCTCCGCGCGGCCCGCGGCGAATGGCGCGTCCACGCCGGGCGGCGGGGTCATCTCGGGAAGCTCGGCGCGGCGGGCCGCCTCGACCGCCGCGTGCATCGCGTCGCGCGAACCCCATGCGACGAAGTCGGCGCGCTCGAGCCACGCGCGCTCGGCGTCGAGGAGGCGCGAATCGAACCGCTCGCCGATGCCGCGCATCTCCGCGGCGGGGAGCCACTCGGGCTTCGGCGCGAGCGCGACGCGGCCGTCGAGCCGCCGCGCGTGCCAGAGCGTGCCGTCGGCGGTGCGGTGGGCGTCGGCGCCCGCGGCGGGGTCGGGCGTGAAGTTGGCGGCGAGGAACGCGTCGGCGTCACCCGTCGCGACGACGAGGACGGGGATCGGTGGCGCCGCCGCGACCGCGGGATCGACCGCCGCCGGCGCCGCCGCCGAGGGGAAGTACGCGACGAGCGGCGCCTTCTCATCGAGCGACGCGCCCACGCCGAACTGCGCCTTGAGGAAGTCGATCGGCCGACCCATCGCGAGGACGCCGCCTTGCCCCGACGCCTCGATGAGCTGGCCGAGGTCGTCGCTCGCCCGCTTGAGGTCGGGAATCGCGACGAAGGACACGGCATCCTCGGGAATCCACGCGAGCGCCCGCGCGAGCGCAGGCGGCACCGGATCCGCGTCGGCCGCCGCGGCGAGCGGCACCGTCAGGGTCGCGAGGAGCGTTGCGAGGAGGGTCGGGACGCGTGCCGGGCTCGGGCCAATCCGCATGGACCTACTCTACGGTCTCGCCGCTTCGGTTGGGCGGGGCGCATCGGGCGGCGCCCGCCGCGCGAAGCCCCGTTTCCGCGAACGCGGAGCGGCCGTCCACCGACACCGCCCTTCGACGCGATCGATCGCCACCCATCACGAACCCCGAGCCAGGACCCCCCCATGTTCGACCGCCTCGTCGCCACCGTCGCCGGAGCCGCCGCGCTCGCCACCGGACTCGCCTGCTCGCAGGCGGCGCCCCGCACCGCCGAACTCGATGCGCGCTGGAAGGACGCGTCGCTCTTCGACCTGAAGGCGACCGCGCTCGACGGCGGCGAGAAGGAGCTCGCCGAATACCGCGGCAAGGTCGCGCTCGTCGTGAATGTCGCGAGCCAGTGCGGCTTCACGGGGCAGTACGCGGGCCTGCAGAAGCTCGCCGACAAGTACAGGGACAAGGGCCTCGTCGTCCTCGGCTTCCCGAGCGGCGACTTCGGCGGGCAGGAGTTCGCGACCTCGAAGGAGATCCGCGACTTCTGCGACACGAAGTACAAGGTCACCTTCCCGATGTTCGAGAAGTGCCGCGTGAAGGCGGGCGAGGGGCAGTCGCAGGTCTTCGAGTGCCTCGGCACGAAGACGGGCGAGCTTCCCGGCTGGAACTTCGGGAAGTACGTCGTGTCGCGCGACGGCAAGACGGCCGCCTTCTTCCCCTCGACGACGGGTCCCGATTCGGCGAAGCTCGTCGAGGCGATCGAGAAGGCGCTCGCGGAGGCGGCCCCCGCCGATGCCGCGACGAAGGATCCCGCGGCGGCGCCTGCGACGAAGGCGGGTTGACGGCGAAGGCCGCGAGACGGAGCGCGGCGACGCGCCCGCGAGGAAGCCGCGACGGGAGCGCGCTCGCGAACGCTGCCGCGTTCGATGGCGTGTGAACTCGATGACTCCGTCGGGGCCCCTGCGCTTCGCGCGCGAAGTCCCGCGCGGTCCGCGGGTTCACTCGACCCGCGAGCTTCCGAGCGCCGCCGCGCCGCGAGGCCCGTCAGGCCTCATGCAGCGGAACCTGCTCGACGATCTCGAGTCCGAATCCGTGCAGCCCGGGCATCGCGCGGCGCGGGTTGTTGGTGAGGACGCGCAGCCGCGAGAGCCCGAGATCGCGCAGGATCTGGCCGCCGACGCCGAATTCGCGGCTGTCCATCGGCATCGCGCGCACGCCCACGCCTTCGGTGCGCGTGAGGTCGGGCGTATTCACATCGTCGCCCGGCCGGCGGATCCGCTGCAGCCGCGCGAAGAAGTCCTCGCCCGCGCCCTCGGGACGCAGGTAGACGATCGCGCCGCGACCCTCGCGCTGGATCGCGCGCATCGACGCGCGCAGGTCGTCGGCCGAGCTCGCGCCGCCGTCGCGCGTCGACACGCCGAAGATGTCGCCGATCAGGTCGCGGCGGTGCATGCGGACGAGGACCGCGTCGGTCGCATCGGGAACGACCCCCGACGCATCGGGCACGCCGACTCCGCCCGCCGACAGCACGAGGTGCGGCACGGGATCGACCGCGCTCTCGAAGGCGAGCAGCGTGAACTCGCCCTCGGGCGTCGCGATGCGCGCACCCGACGCGGGCTCGACGCGGCGGACGAGCGTCTCGCGCGCCAGCCGGTGCTCGATGATCTGCTCGACCGAGCACATCTTCAGACCGTGCTCCGCGCAGATCCGCTCGAGGTCGGGAACGCGCGCCATCTCGCCGTTCTCGAGGACGATCTCGATGATCGCCGCCGCGGGACGCAGCCCCGCGAGCCGGCAGAGGTCGACCGAACCCTCGGTCTGTCCCGTGCGGACGAGGACGCCGCCCGGCCGCGCCCGCAGCGGATTGATGTGACCTGGACGCACGAAGTCATCGACCGTCGCCTTCGGATCGGCGAGCATGCGGATCGTCGTCGCGCGGTCGCGCGCGCTGATCCCGGTGCCGACGCCGTGCTTCGGATGACCGTCGACCGACACCGTGAACGCGGTGCCGCGCACGCTCGTGTTCACGCCCGTCTGCGGGCCGAGGTCGAGTCGCTCGCAGTCCTCCGCGTCCATCGCGACGCAGAGGTATCCGCCGCCGATCCGCGTGAGGAAGTTCACCATCTCGACCGTCATCGCCTCGGCGGCGACGACGAAGTCGCCCTCGTTCTCGCGGTTCTCGTCGTCGACGAGGACGACGGCCTTCCCCGCGCGCAGGTCGTCGAGGATCTCGGGGATCGGCGCGAACGCGGTCATGCGCCCCCCACGATCTTCGCGTGCCGCGACCAGAGCGTGTCCATGAGCGCGCGGTGCGGCTGCGCCGCGGTCGGATCGTCGATCCGCCGCGCGACGACCTCGAGGAGCTCGACGAGTCCGTGGAAGTCGTCGGCCGCGATGAACTCGCGCCCGACGCGCGCCTTCGCCTTCCCCGCGGCGACGCCGTCGATGTCCGCCATGTTGTGGTAGTTGCCGAGCGGCAGGCACACGCAGGTCGACGCGATGCCGAAGCTCGCGAACGCGGTCGCCTCGCATGCGCCGCCCGGCATGAGCTTCCGCTGGAAGCGGAAGGCGGGATTCGCCTTCGCGTGCGCCGCGGCGAGGTCGCCGACGCGGTTCGTCAGCTCGGGCGTGAAGACGCTCAGGCGGTCGCCGACGCGGACGATCGGTCCCGCGCCGATCGGCGAATCGTGCGGGAAACTGCGGGAATTCTCGAGACAGACGAGGCGCGCGCCCTTCGGCACGAAGCCGTCGCGCGCCGCGCCGATCGCGCCGATGAAGCCGATCTCCTCGCTGCGCGTGAAGAGGAGCGCGACATGCGCGCACGCCCTGTCGCGCGAGATCGAGTCGAAGGCGACGAGCGCCGCGGCGACGGCCGCGAGGTCGTCGCAGGCGTGCGTGTGGACGAGGCCCTTCCGGACCTCCGCCTTCGGGAACTTCCAGCGCGCGATCGAGCCCGCCGAGATCCGCCTCGCGTCGGCCGCGCGCGCGAGTCGCGCGACGGCGGTCTTGAACGGCTTCGTCGCGGGATCGGTCGCCGCGTCGAGCGACGCGATGCGCGCGTCGTACTGGCGCCGCGACGCGGCGTCGAAGACCTCGATCGCGGCGCCCGCGAAGTACGGATCGTTCACGCCGCCGCGGAACTCGAGATCGAGCTCGGCGCGGCGCGCGTCCGCGCGCACCGCCGTCACGACGAACGCGGGATGATCGAGGTGCGCGGTGACGAGGAGCGGCTTCGCGCCCTTCGCGCAGGCCTCGAGGAAGTCGTGCCGCGCGACGAGGAGGTTGCCGTAGCGGTCGCGCGAGAGGACGAGCCGGCGCGCGCGCGCCTTCGTCCACCGCGCGATCGCGTCGATGACGCGGTCCTCGCGTCCCGCCGCCGTCGGAAGCGAGGTGATCTCGAGGAGGAAGCGCTCGCGCGCGCGGCGCTCGGCGGCCGACGGACCGTCCTTCGCGCGCGGCTTCGCGGCCGACGCGTCCTTCACGGCGCGGGGCGTGCGCGACGCCTTCGCGCGCGGCGACTTCCCAGTCGGCAACTTCATGGTGCTCGAACCTCGCTTTTTCGCGGCCATCCCGAGAGTCCTCCCGTTCGGTGGAAGCGGCGATGGTAGTCGCGTGCCGCGCGCGCTGCGCACGCCGCGGGCATGCTCCGATACCATCGCCGCCCCATGTCGACCGACTCCGCCCAGCCCGCGCTGCGCCCGCCCTGCGACCCCGCCACCGAGCTCGACCGCCGCTTCCGCGCGGCGATCGCGGCCGCGACCGGCGCCGAGGCCGATCCGCAGATCCGCCCGAGCGGCAATCCGAAGTTCGGCGACTTCCAGATGAATGCGGCGATGGCGCTCGCGAAGGCCCGCGGCGCGAACCCGCGCGAGCTCGCCGCGGCGATCCTCGCCGCCGCCGACCTCTCGGGCGTCGCCACGACCTGCGAGGTCGCGGGCCCCGGCTTCGTCAACATCACGCTCGACCCCGCGTTCGTGGCGTCGCGCCTCGACGCGCTCGCCGCGTCGGACACGCTCGGCATCCCCCCCGCCGACGACCCGCACGCGGTCGTCGTCGATCTCTGCGGCGTGAACGTCGCCAAGCAGATGCACGTCGGCCACCTGCGCGCGACGATCATCGGCGACTCGCTCGCGCGCGTCTTCGAGCGGCTCGGCCGCAAGGTCTGGCGAGAGAATCACCTCGGCGACTGGGGCCTCCCCATCGCGATGACGCTCGCGAAGCTCCTCCGCGACGGCGCCGACTTCGCCACGCTCACCCTCGACGACCTGAACCGCGCCTACCGCGCCGCGCAGCGCGAGTGCGATCTCTCCGATCTCCACGCCGCCGAGCGCTTCCACTGCGGCCCCCACCGCCTCGCCGAACTCGAGGTCGCGTGCGAGCCCGCGCGCGCCGCGACCGACGACTCGAAGCGCACGCTCGTCCGGCTCCAGTCGGGCGACCCCGAGATCGTCGCGCGCTGGGAGCGGCTCATCGAGGTCACGATGGAGCAGGTCTACGAGGCCGCGCGCGTCCTCAATGTGAAGGTCGGCCGCGAGAACAACCGCGGCGAGAGCTTCTACCGCGACCGGCTCGCGGGCGTCGTCGCCGCGTTCCGCGACGCGGGCCTCGCGCGCGACGACCAGGGCGCGGTCGTCGTCCCCTTCGCCGACCGCGAGCGGCCGCTCCTCGTCCAGAAGTCGGACGGCGGCTTCCTCTACGCGACGACCGACCTCGCCGCGGTCCGCTTCCGAACCTACGAGCTCGACGGCTCGCTCGTCGTCTATGTCGTCGACGCCCGCCAGCGCGACCACTTCAAGGACGTCTTCGACGCCGCGCGGCTCATCGGCTGGAACCGCACCGCCGACGGCGCCGAGTCGGCGCTCGTCCACCTCGGCTTCGGCGCGGTGCTCGGCGCCGACAAGAAGCCGCTCAAGACGCGCTCGGGCGAGAACTTCACGCTGAAGGACCTCCTCGACGAGGCCTGCGAGCGCGGCACCGCCGAGGTGATGCGCCGCGCCGCCGACCCCGCGAGCCCGACGCACGGACTCCCCGAGGCGGAGCTCCGCGCGACCGGCGCCGCGGTCGGCATCGCGGCGGTCAAGTACGCCGACCTCTCGGGCGATCTCACGAAGGACTACGTCTTCGACCTCGACCGCATGATCGCCTTCGAGGGCGACACGGGGCCGTACCTCCAGTACGCGCACGCGCGCATCGCGTCGATCCTCGCGAAGTCGGGCGAATCCGCGGCCGCGATCGCCGCCGCCGCGTTCCCGCTCGCCGAGCCCGCCGAACGCGCGCTCGCGCTTCACCTCCTGCGCTACGCGGCGATGGTCATCGATGTCGGCCGCACGCTCGAGACGAACCGCGTCGGCCTCTACCTGCGCACGCTCGCCGAGCTCTTCAACGCGTTCTACCAGTCGTGCCCCGTGCTGAAGGCCGACGACGCCACGCTGCGGCTCGGACGCCTCCGCCTCTGCGCGCTCACGCGCGCCGTCCTCGCCGACGGCCTCTCGCTCTACGGCATCGTCGCGCCCGACCGCATGTAGCGACCGCTACACTCGCGCCCATGCCATCGCCGAGCGAGCGCTTCCCCAACGTGCGGATCTACGACCATCCGCTCATCCAGCACAAGCTCACCATCCTGCGCGAGAGGGAGACGGGACACGAGCAGTTCCGCCAGCTCCTCAACCAGATCGCGGGACTGATGGCCTTCGAGGTGAGCCGCGATCTCCCCGTGCGCCCGGTCGAGGTCGAGACGCCCGTCGCGCGCACGACGGGCACCGAGCTCGCCGCGCCGACGACGATCGTCCCGATCCTTCGCGCGGGCCTCGCGATGATGGACGGCTTCCTCGCGCTCTTCCCCGAGGCCCGCGTCGCGCACATCGGGATCTACCGCGACGAATCGACGGCGCGTCCCGTGACCTACTACGCGAAGCTTCCCGCCGACATCGCGCTGGGTGCCGCCATCGTCGTCGATCCGATGCTCGCGACGGGCGGAAGCGCCATCCACGCGGTGTCGCTCCTCAAGGAGAAGGGCGTGCGCGACATCCGGCTCGTCTGCCTCGTCGCGGCACCCGAGGGCGTCGAGGCGATGCAGGCCGCGCATCCCGAGGTTCCGCTCCATGTCGCCGCGATCGACGAGCGCCTCAACGAGCGCTACTACATCGTGCCCGGACTCGGCGACGCGGGCGACCGCATCTTCGGAACCGCCTGATCCCGCGCCCGACTCACGCCTTCGGCGCGGGCTTCGCGATGCGGTGACCGCACTTCGGGCAGGTCGAGAGCTTCTCGTCGGCCCAGAACTCCTCCATCGCCCGCGCGAAGTGGTGGACGATGTCCTTGCAGTCGAACACCTTGTCGTAGACGAGGGTGTTGCACTCCTCGCAGAAGAAGATGAGGTGCTCGGGCTCGCCCTCGGGGCGGCGGCGCTCGACGACGAGGCCGACGGTGCCCGGCCCGCGCTGCGGCGAATGCGGCACGTTGGGCGGGATGAAGAAGGTCTCGCCCTCGCGGATCGTGTGCGTCTTCACGACGCCGTCCTCGATCGTCTTGACCTGCGCGTCGCCCTTCAGCTGGATGAAGAACTCCTCGCTGTCGACCTTGTGGAAGTCGTTGCGCGCGTTCGGACCGACGATCACCATCGCGAAGAAGTCGCGCCCCGAGAAGAGGTACTTGTTGCCGACCGGCGGCTTGAAGTGCGCCTTGTTCGCCTCGACCCAGCCCATGAGGCTGAAGGGCGCGGTCACCGAACCGTCGGGCTCGAAGCCGTTCGGCTCGTGCGGCGTGTCGGGGTTGGTGACGGGGCCGGGCGTCGTGGTCGGGGCGTGCGTGCTCATGCGGTCATCCTACTCCGCGGCATTCCCGACGCGATGTCCGCGTTCCCGCGCGATCGGCGGGCGCGCGTTCAGCCGATCGGCGCACCGATCCCGATCCAGCCCGCGAGCGCGCTCGCGAGGCCGAGGAAGATCAGGAAGCTCGTCGAATCGGTGACCATCGTGAGGAAGATGGTCGACGCCGTCGCGGGATCGGCGCCCACGCGGCGGACGAGAAGCGGCAGGCTCGAGCCGACGAAGGTGCCGAGCGAGAGCGCCACCGTCATCGCGACGCCGACGACGACGCCGAGCCGCCAGAGGTCCGCGTCGGGATGGAGCATCCACTGCATGCCGCCGACGATCGCGCCGACGAGGAGGCCGCAGATCGCGCCGTTGATGACGCCCACCATCGCCTCGCGGCGGACGAGCCGGATCGCGGTGCCCTCGTGCACCTCGTCGAGGACGATGCCGCGCAGCGTGACGGCGAGCGACTGCTGCCCCGCGTTGCCCGCCTGGTTCGCGATGACGGGCATGATGACGGCGAGCACCGCGATCTCCGCGATGAGTCCGTCGAACTGCAGGACCACCATCGCCGCGATCGAGCTGGTGAAGAGGTTGACGAAGAGCCACGGCAGCCGCCCACGCAGCTTGTCGGCGACGCTCGAGAAGACGGCCTCCTCGCGACCCGCGCCCACCATCGCCTGCGCCTTCTCGGTGCCTTCCTTGCGGATCGCGTCGATGACGTCGTCGACGGTGATGACGCCGAGCATGCGGTCCTCCTCGTCGACGACGGGGAGGACGAGGTAGTCGTACTTCTCGAACTCGCGCGCGACGTCCTCGCGCTCGACGAGCGGCTTGACCGCGTCGACCTGCCGCTCGCTGACCTCGATCACGCGCGCCGACGGATCGGCGAGGAGGAGCGCGCGCATCGTCGCGCGGCCCTGCAGGCGCCCGCGCCAGTCGACGACGAAGGCGTAGAGCCAGTCCTCGCCCGTGTCGCCCGCACGGCGCAGCGCGTCGACGGCCTCGCGCACCGTCATCGTGTCGCGGACGGCGAGGTACTCCGTCGTCATCATGCCGCCCGCGCTGCGGTCGGGGTACTCGAGCAGCCGGCGGAACTTGATCGCCTCGACCTTGCCGAGCGTGCCGAGCAGGCGGTCGCGCGACTCGTCGGACATCTCCTGGAGAAGGTCGGTCGCATCGTCGGGCTCCATCTCCTCGATGAGCTCGCCCGCATACTCGGGATCCTCCTCGACGAGATCCTCGAGCACGCTCACCGCGAGCGACGGATGCATGTGCGCGAGCGCCTCGGCGGCGCTCTCCGTCTCCATCTCCTCGATGACCTCGACGGCGACATCCTCGCCGACCTGCTCGAGGCTGTCGGCGGCGTCGGGCGCCTCCTGCTGCTCGATCGCCTCGGCGAACTCGGTCGGATTGATCTCACGCTGGAGCAGCTCCTCGACGGCCTCGTCCTCGGGCGTCGGCTCGGTCGCGTCGATGATCGCGTCGATTTCGGGAACATCCCCGAGCGGCGAGCCGGGGAGCGGGTCGGCCAGACGCTCCGTCGCGGGCGAAGTCGCCTCGGGCGCGCCCTGGGCCGGCCCCGCGTCCGACGGCGGCCGCGCCGCGCGATCCGCATCGCGCGCCGCGTCGTCTTCGGGAGTGGGTGGTCCGCCCGCGTTCATGCGCCGAGTGTACCTTCGCGTCCCACGCGGAGCCGTGCGCGCGGCACGGACCATTCCCTCGACCGATCGACCTTCCATCGACCGATCCCGGGAAGGCAGACCTCCATCCGACAGCGCTCCATCCGACAGCGCTCGATGCGATCGATCTCGAGAGGACAGGTCTCGTGACGACAAACCTCGAGACGACAGACCTCGAACCGCCCCCGCGCCATCAACCCGTGCCACCGACTGATGTCCGACCCCGAATCCACCATCCCTCCGACCGAACCGATCGCGATCGCCGACGCGCGCGACCCGCGCGTCGCCGCGTTCCGCGACATCCGCGAGCGGGAGCTCGCCGCGCGCACGGGGCTCTTCGTCGGCGAGACGATCATCGTCCTCGAGGCGATGCTCGCGCGACCCGAGGCGGTGCAGGCGATCCTCGCGAGCCCGCGCATGCTCGCGCGCGTGCGCGAACTCGTCGCGGCGAGCGGCTGCCGCGCGCCCCTCTACACCGCGAGCGACGAGATCCTCGAGGAACTCACCGGGATCGACCTCCACCGCGGCATTCTCGCGACGGGTGCGCGCGCGCCGTTCGAGGCGTGCTCGCCCGCGGAATTCCTCGCGAGTCCGCGCGCCACGCCCGCACGCACCATCCTCGTCGCCGAGGACATCACGAACATCGACAACATCGGACAGCTCTTCCGGATCGCGGCGGCGTTCGCGGCCGACGCCGTCCTCCTCAGCCCGACCTGCCACGACCCCCTCTACCGGAAGAGCCTTCGCGTCTCGATCGGACACGCGCTGCGCGTCCCCGCGATCCGCGCGACGCGCTGGCCCGACGACCTCGTCGATCTGCGCGCGGCGACGGGCGCCGAGATCGTCGCGACCGCGATCCAGTCCTCGGTGCCGCTCGGCGATGTCGCCCGCGCGCACGAGGCGCGGCCGCCGCGCGCGGTCGCGATCGTCGTCGGTCACGAATCGAAGGGCGTTTCCGCCGAGGTCCGCGCGGTCGCCGACCACATCGTGCGCATCCCGATGGCCGAGGGCGTCGACAGCCTGAATGTCGCGGTGAGCGCGGCGATCGCGCTCGACCGGCTCTCGCTCGGCGCGCGCCGATAGTCGGGTGAACGCCCCGTCTCCCGAGGGAATTCCGCACTTCGACGCGCATTCGAGAACCGCGGTGCCCGGGGCTCCGTAGATCCGGGCGCCCCACGCGCGCCGCTTCGTCCCGCCCGACGAAGGTCCGGAACTGCGGGTGGGCGCACTTTCTTCACACATCTCACGACACACAGGCATCGCCCGCCACGGGTGCCGCACGCGCGTCGCGTGCGGAACAGCGTTGGTCCGCGCACGCGCGGAGCGGCGTTCCCGTCGACCCGCGGTTCCAACAGCTCGCGATTGGAGCGATCTCCATGCACGACGAAATCCCCCTTCACGGAAGTCACGACGACGGACGCCGCCACGCCGATGGCGGCGCCACCCCGATCGACCGCCGGGCCAACCGAAGCGCGCGTCGCATCCGAACCACCGCAGGAGCGCTGATCGCAGGCGGATCGCTGCTCCTTCTCTCGCCCGGCGTCGTCGGCGCCGCGCACGCCGGCGCACTCCTCAGTGGCGCCGCCGACGCCCGGGCGAACGCCGCCGCCTCGCCGCTCGACACCTCGGCGCGCCGCGAGGCGAACGCGCTGTCGCGCGCCTTCCGCTCCGCGGCCCGCGCGCTTTCGCCGAGCGTCGTCACCATCAACACCGTGTCGTCGGCCCGCGCCGCGGCGCAGGGGGCGCCGACCGCTCCCTTCCCCGGCTTCCCCGGCATGCCCGGCCCCGGCGTCCCCCGCGGCGCGCCGCAGCCCGCGCGCGGCACGGGCACCGGCGTCGTGATCTCGGCGGACGGCCACATCGTCACCGCGAACCATGTCGTCGAGGACGCCGATCGGATCGAGATCGTCCTCGCCGACGGCCGCACCGCCGACGCCGAGATCGTCGGACTCGATCCCGGCACCGACATCGCGGTGCTCCGCACGAAGGCGACCGGCCTCGCGCCCGCGCGCTTCGGCGATTCGGGCGAGCTCGAGGCGGGCGACTGGGTCGTCGCGGTCGGCGCGCCCTTCGGACTCGAGCAGACCGTGACCGCGGGCATCGTCAGCGCGAAGGGCCGCAGCGACGTCGGACTCGCGACCTTCGAGAACTACATCCAGACCGACGCGGCGATCAACCCCGGCAACTCGGGCGGTCCGCTCGCGAACCTCGACGGCGAGATCGTCGGCATCAACGCGGCGATCTCGAG
This sequence comes from Planctomycetota bacterium, assembly GCA_046047955.1. Taxonomy (GTDB): domain Bacteria; phylum Planctomycetota; class Phycisphaerae; order Phycisphaerales; family SM1A02; genus QWPT01. Next base: position 8,003 of record JBJOHC010000005.1, on the reverse strand, counting down.
CCGTGGCGGCGGAAACGACGGCATCGGATTCGCGGTGCCGAGCGCGGTCGTGCGACGCGTCGTCGACTCGCTCATCGCCGACGGCCGCGTGGCGCGCGGATATCTCGGCGTCGCCGTGCAGCCGATCGACGCGGCGCTCGCCGCGAGCCTCGGCGCGGGCGAATCGGGCGGCATCGTGGTGAACGAGGTGGTCGCGGGCTCGCCTGCGGCCGACGCGGGGCTCGAACCCGGCGACGTGATCGTCTCGATCGGCGACCGCCGCGTGCGCACGCCCGGCGAACTCGTCGCGACCATCGGCGCGGCCGCGCCCGGCGACGAGATCGGTCTCGAGGTGCTGCGCGGCGGTGACGCGCGCGCCATGCGCGCCACGCTTTCCGAGCGGAGGGACGGCGCCGCCGCGCGCAGCACCCGGCCCGCGGCGGCCCGTCCATCCGCGCTCGCGCCACTCGGGCTCGCGGTCGAGGAGCTCTCGCCGCGCGACGCGGCCGCGCTCGGGCTCGGCGGCGGGGACGCGGAGGATGATGCGGCGGAGGACGGCGCGCTCGTGATCGGGCGCGTCGAGGAGGGAAGTCCCGCGGCCCGCGCGGGACTGTCGGCGGGCGATGCGATCCGTCGCGTCGGCCGCCAGCCCGTCCACACGCTCGACGAGCTCCTGGCGGCGATCGAGGCGCTCGGAGAGGACGCCTCGGTTCCCCTTCTCGTCGAGCGTGAGGGACGGGCGCGCTTCGTCCTCGTCCGCACCGCGTCCGCGGAATCGCCCGCTCCGCGCGCACGCGGGCGCTGAAACCGTGCCGTGCCGCCGCGGGTCTGCGCTTCCCCGCGGCGGCGCGGCCGTTCCCGCGCCCGGCTCCGGCCGCGCGTCACCGTCTCCCGCAAGGAACACCCCTCCGCGCGCCGCGTTGGCGCGCGGGCTTCGGTGCGACGCCCCCCGCGCGCCGGAGTTCGACCGCCCCGGCCTCGCTGCCGGGGCGGTCTCCTGCATGGACCCTCGGCGAAGTCCAGCCGTTGCGACGCGGATGGAACCGAAGGGACGACGCGCGCGAACCGCTACCCTTCCCGCTTCCGCCCACCATGCCCGACGACGCGCCCGCCCATTCGAGTCACGACACGAGCGAAGCTCCGCACGGAGCGGTGCCCCACGCGGCCGACCGCGGCTTCCGCGCGTTCGACGCGACCATCGCACCCGCCGCGCCGCATCGCGTCCGCTTCACGCGCGGTGCACTCGATCCCGCGAATCCGACGCTGCGCGACCTCCTCGCGATCGATCCCCACGCGCGCGCGCGGCGCATGGTCGTCGTCGCCGACGAGGGCTTCGTCGCGGCCACGCCCTCCTTCGAGCGCGACCTGCGCGCGTACGCGGCCGCGCATTCCGAGACGTTTCCCGCGATCGTCTCGTTCGAAACCGCGCCAGGCGGCGAAGCGGCGAAGGAGTCGATGGCGGTCGCCGACCGCGTGAACGAACTCGTCGAGCGCCACGCGATCGACCGGAAGAGCTTCGTCCTCGCGGCGGGCGGCGGCGCGCTCCTCGATGCGGCGGGCTTCGGCGCGGCGACCGCGCACCGCGGCGTGCGGCTCGTCCGCTTCGCGACGACGGTGCTCGCGCAGGACGACGCCGCGATGGGCGTCAAGAACGGCGTGAACCGATTCGGGAAGAAGAACTTCACGGGCGCGTTCGCGGTCCCCTTCGCGGTCGTGTGCGACGAGTCGTGGCTCGAGACGCTGCCGCCCGCCGTCTTCCGCGCGGGATTCAGCGAGGCGGTGAAGATCGCGCTCCTGAAGGATCCCGCGTTCTTCGCGCGGATCGAGCGCGACGCGACGCGCATCGCGCGAGGCGACCTCGCGGCGGCGACGCCCGTCGTCCGCCGCAGCGCCGAACTCCACCTCCGTCACATCGTCGACGGCGGCGACCCGTTCGAGACCGGCGAGGCGCGCCCGCTCGATTTCGGCCACTGGGCCGCGCACCGCCTCGAGTCGATGAGCGCGCACGCGGTGTCGCACGGCGACGCGGTCGCGCTCGGCCTCCTCCTCGACTGCGGCTACGCGCGGCTCGCAGGCTGGCTCGACGAGGCGACGCACGCGCGTATCGCCGCGACGATCACCGCGCTCGGCCTCCCGACGCGCCATCCGCTCCTCGCCGACACGGCGCGTCTCCTCGCGGGCATCGAGGAGTTCCGCGAGCATCTCGGCGGCACGCTCCATGTGACGATGCTGCGCGCGATCGGCGAGGGCTTCGAGGTGCACGCGCTCGATCCCGCGCTCGTCGCCCGCGCGGCGGCGGCGCTCGCGTAGGGCGAGGTGTCGGCGACGCGCGAGGCGACCGCTCTGCGCGATCCGGTCCTTCATCCGGACGAATCCGACCCGCCCGCCCTTCGAGCGCCTCCGCGTCGGCAAGGTCCTTCAGCCGCCCGCTCGCGCGTTTGTTCACCAGCAGGGCCGCGCGAGAGATGGAGGGAACGGCAAAGCCGAGCGACCGATCGACCGAGGGCTCCGTACTCGCCTCGATCCAGTCGAGTCCATCGATGCGGGTCGGGATGTCGATCCGCTGCGGCGGGAATCCGAGCTGCACCACGCGGCCTTCGGTCGAGAGATCCTCGGAAGTGATGTCGAGAGAGCCGAAGCCGAACCGCCTCCATCACGCGCTCGGCATCGCAGGCGTCGGCCGGACGAGCACATCGATGTCGCCCGTGAATCGGGGGCATCCGTGATGCGCGAGCGCGTACCCGCCGACGACGACGAACTCAGTCCTCGTGGCGGTCAAGCACTCGAGCCACTCTCTGAAGTCGCGGGAAATCTCCATCGGGCGGAATTCCGTAGTACTCGCGCCGCAGTCGCTCGACCTCGGCGATCCGCTCCGCGGACGGGCGCGAGAGCCAGTAGGCGAGGTCGCGGGCGGGTCCCGTGTCGTCATGCAGGCTGGTGATGCGGACCACGCGTTCGATCACCCGCGCAGTCTACCATGCGCCCCATGGCCTCCACCGCCCCGCCCCTCGGCACGCGCGCCGTCGTCGACCGCTACTTCCTCGAGCATCGCGCGAAGGTGCTCGATGTCGCCGCGTTCCTCGACCGCGTCGACCGCGCGGCGGCGTCCAGTTCGGGTGAAGGCGCCGATGACTTCCGCGTGCGCGCGCTCGAGGCCTGCTGCCGCATCCTCGTCGACGGCCGGCCCGAGCGGGCACGGCGCATCCTCGATCTCCTCAGCGACGATTCGACCGAACCGATCGCGAAGGCGCCGATGAAGGGCGCGACGGGCGCGGTTCCGCCGCGCGACTGACGACGACGGCGGAACGCGTCGCGCGACTCCGACGCTGCGAGAGAGGACAACCCGAGCATGTACATCGATCCCCACGTCCACATGCCGTCATTTGAGCGCTCCAAGCGGCTGGTCGCCGCTCGTCGCTCTGGTGGAAGCCGCGCCGGTGCGAGGAGCTGACATGTACATCGATCCCCACGTCCACATGGTGTCGCGCACGACCGACGACTACCGCCGCATGGCGCTCGCGGGCTGCGTCGCGATCACCGAGCCCGCGTTCTGGGCGGGCTACGACCGCTCGAGCCCGCAGGGCTTCTACGACTACTTCCGCCAGCTCACCGAATTCGAGCCGAGGCGCGCCGCGCAGTACGGGATCCGCCACCACACCTGGCTCTGCATCAACCCGAAGGAGGCCGAGGATCCGGTCTTCGCGCGCGAGGTGATCGACCTCATCCCGCAGTTCCTCGAGCGCGAGAACGTGCTCGGAATCGGCGAGATCGGCCTCAACAAGAACTCGCGCAACGAGCTCGAGATCCTCGAGGCGCACCTGCAGCTCGCGAGCGACCACGGGCTCCTCGTCCTCGTCCACACGCCGCACCTCGAGGACAAGCGCAAGGGGACGCGCCTCATCCTCGACGCGATCGCGAACCATCCGAAGCTCGAACCCGGGCGCGTCCTCATCGACCATGTCGAGGAGCACACCGTGCGCGAGGTCCTCGACCGCGGCTTCTGGGCGGGCATGACGCTCTACCCCGATACGAAGTGCACGCCGCAGCGCGCCGTCGACATCCTCGAGATGCACGGCACCGAGCGGATCTGGATGAACTCCGCCGGCGACTGGGGCGACAGCGATCCGCTCGCGGTGCCGAAGGCGCAGGTCGAGATGCGCGCGCGCGGCCACGCGGCCGACGCCGTGCGCAAGGTCAGCTTCGAGAACCCGCTCGCGTTCCTCTCGCAGTCGGGCAAGTTCCGCATCGCATGACGCGCACCGCGCGGAGGCAGGCATGGGTCGACCGATCATCGGCATCACCGCGGACTTCGCCGACGGCTACGCGAAGCTGCGCCGCACCTACACCGACATGGTGGCCGCGGCGGGCGGCGTGCCCGTCGTCCTGCCGACGACACCCGGCCTGCGCGACGCGATGCTCGAGCGCCTCGACGGCGTGATCGTCACGGGCGGCGACGACATCGATGTCGCGCGGCACTCGGGCATCGCGCTCCATCCCGAGGCGAAGTGCATGGACCCCGAGCGGCAGGACGCCGAGTTCGCGCTCCTCGACGCGCTCGCCGCGCGCCCCGACCTCCCTGTCCTCGGCATCTGCCTCGGCATGCAGCTCATGGGCGTCCATCGCGGCGCGACGCTCATCCAGCATCTCGGCGATGTGATCGCCGACGGCGAGCGTCACCGCCACGACCGCGAGCATCCCGTCGAGGCGGTCGCGGGATCGCCGCTCGCCTCGGGAATCGTGCGTTCGTGGCACCACCAGGCGCTCGCCGACGCCGACGCGTTCGAGATCGTCGCGCGCTCCGACGATGGCGTGATCGAAGGCATCGTCGACCCGACGCGGCGCTTCCACCTCGGCGTCCAGTGGCATCCCGAACGAACGACCGCGCGCGAAACGGGACTCGCCGTCCTCGCCGCGCTCGTCGACGCGTCGCGCTAGCGCGACGACTTGTCCGCGCCGTGCGCCTCCGCCAGATGCGCCCGCAGCGCATCGCCGCCGAAGTTCGCGCGCGGATCGCTCCAGACGCAGTGGACGTGCGACGCGTCGGCGTTCGTCGAGTCGTACTCGATCGTGAAGGAAGGACTCGCGAGGCGGTAGTAGTGCGGCTTCGCGAGATCGGTCTCGCCGACGAAGGCGAAGACGAGTTCACCCGCGTGATGCGCGCGCCAGTGGCGCAGCTGCGCGTCGGCGACGGCTTCGTCGAGAAGGCCCGCATGCGTCGCGAGCAGCCGATCGACGAGCGCCTGCTGCGCGGGCGTCATGTCGCGGCGCGCGACGCCCTTCGGCTCGGGCGCCTTCGCGTCGGCGCCCGTCGCCCAGAGGACATCGGCGGGCGGACGGTCCATGATGCGCGCGGTCGCGCGCTGCGCGTCGTCGAAGGACCGCGCGAGCTCGAACGCGACCTCGACCGCCGCGCCGAGCGGACGACGGCCCGCGTCGGGACCGCTCGGCACCGCGACGGGGAAGGCACCCGTGAAGACGGGCGTCACCGTCGCCACGCCATCCGCGACCGCCGCGTGCAGCACGAAGTGATGGCCCTCGATCTCGAACGCCCACGCCGCGTCGTCGGGCGAGCCGAAGAGCCGCGCCACGTAGAGCTCGCCGCCGTAGGTCGCGGGCGCGACGCCCGCGGCCTTCTCGTCGATCGCGTTGAGCGCCTCGGTCGCGCGGATCAGCCGCCACTGCTCGCGTCCCGCGGGCGAGAGAAACGCATCGGCGAGCGCGAGCGCCGCGGCCTTCGTCTCCGCGTCCATCTCCTCGAGGAAGAGGCCGTCGCGCCCGCCGCGCGCGAAGAACCACTGCGTGCGGCGCGGATCGCCGAGCGGCAGCAGCCCATCGACGCGCTCGGCGTCCGAGAGCGAGGCGACGAACGCCCGCGCGGCCTCGGTCATGCGGGCGACGCGGGGATCGGCGCGCGGCGGCTCGGGCGCGAGCGCGAGGAGCGAAGCGGCCGAGAGGACCGCGCCAAGGCCGAGAATGAACGAACCCGCATGCCGCATGGCGGGAATCCTCGCAGGAACCGTGGCACAATGGAAGCGTGACCGCTCCGCACGCGACGCTCGCCTACTGCACCAACGTCCATCCGGGCGACACGCTCGACCGCACGAAGGAGATGCTCGATCGCCACGCGACGCGGGTGCGCGCGCTCGCCACGCCCGCGGGCGAGCTTCCGATCGGGCTCTGGCTCTCGGCGCAGGCCGTGCGCGAGATGCTCGCGGACCAGGACGGCATCGCGAGATTCGCCGACTGGCTCGGCGAACGGCGCCTCTCCGCCGTCACCCTCAACGGCTTCCCCTACGGCGACTTCCACGGCGAGACGGTGAAGACGCGCGTCTACCACCCGCACTGGGCCGACGCGAACCGCTCGATGCACACGCTCGACCTCGCGCGCATCCTCGCGCGGATCGTGCCCGCGGGAACGCGGACCGCGTCGATCTCGACGGTTCCGCTCGGCTGGCGCGCCGACTTCACGAACGAGGGCTGCGGCGCGAGCGTCGGGCTCGCGGCGGCGCAGCTCGAGTGGATCGCCGAGAAGCTCGCCGAGATCGAGGATGCGACGGGCGTGCGCGTCACGGTCGACCTCGAGCCCGAGCCGGGATGCGTCCTCGACCGCGCCGAGCATGTCGTCGAGCTCTTCGACCGCGCGCTCACCTCGGAGGAGGCGCGGACGCATCTCGGCGTCTGCCACGACATCTGCCACTCCGCCGTGATGTTCGAGGAGCAGGAGGAGGCGCTCGCCCTCTACGCGCGCCACGCGATCCGCGTCGGCAAGATCCAGGTGAGCGCGGCGCTCGCGGCGCACGGCGCGCCGCGCGAGCTCGCCGAACTCGCGCAGTTCGCCGAGAACCGCTACCTCCACCAGACCTGCGTGCTCGCGGGCTCGGGCGAGGTGCGCTTCTTCGAGGACCTCGACCTCGCGCTCGACGCGATGCCCGACGGCTTCTGGCGAACGCACTTCCATGTGCCCGTCCATCTCGACGCGATCGGCCTGCTCGGGACGACCGCGCGCGAGATTCCACTCGCGCTCGCGGCCGCATCGAAGGTCGATCCGCCGCTCTTCGAAGTCGAGACCTACGCGTGGACCGTGCTTCCACCGCACCTGCGCGAACGCGATCTCGCCGCGGGAATCGCGCGTGAGCTCGCGTGGACGCGCGCGGCGCTCAAGGCGGCGGGATTCGCCGTCGCAGGCGGTGGCGACGGCGCGGAGCCGACGCGATGACCGACGATCCGCGCGATGCCGTCGACGAAGGACGCGCGTCCGCCCCGTCGCGCGCGCGCGCCTGGCTCGAACTCGTGCGGATCGCGAATCTCCCGACGGTCGCCTCGACCGCGATCGCAGGCGCGGCGATCGGCACCGCGGTCGCGACGGACTGCGCGACCGGCGCATGCTGGGCGAGCGTCGCGCGCGCCGCGTGGTGGTCGCTTCTCGCGCCGCCACTCGCGTATCTCGCGGGCATGGCGCTCAACGACGCCTTCGACGCGACGATCGACGCACGCGAACGCCCCGCCCGCCCGATCCCGAGCGGGCGCATCACGCGCACCGCGGCGTTCGCGGCGGGCGCCCTTCTCCTCGCGGGCGCGATCGCGGCGGCGGCGCTCGCGCAGTCGATCCTCGCGCTTGCGGCGACCGTCCTTCTCGTCGCCGCGGTCCTTCTCTACGACGCGATCCACGCGCGCATCGCGGCGAGCGTCGTCCTCCTCGCGCTCGCGCGCGCGCTCGCGACGCTCGTTCCGATCGCGGCGTTCGCGACCATCGACGACGCGGGCGTTGCGTTCTCCGAGCGGCTTCGAACGACCCCGGCGCACGCGGCCGCGCTCCTCGGCGACCCGCGCGTCCTCGTCCTTCCCATCGCGACGGCCGCATGGACGCTCGCGCTCTCGACCGTCGCCCGCGGCGAAGTCGCGCGGATGCGGCGCGCTCCCGAACGCGGTCGCGCCTCGACCCGCGAACGCCTCGTGCGCGCAGCGACCTTCATCCCACCGATCGCCGTCCTCGTCGCGGCCGTCCTCGCGTTCCGCGGCGGCGA
>JBJOHC010000004.1:0-4004 GCA_046047955.1 Planctomycetota bacterium | reverse complement strand
CGCTCGGCTCGGCCGAACCCTCCTCCCCGCGCCATGTCCTCGTCGTCTCGATCGACGGGCTCCGCTCCGATGTCCTCGAGAACGAGGCGATGCTCGCGCGCCTGCCCGCGCTCGCGCGGCTCCTGCGCGGCGCCCACACGCTCGACGCCCGCACCGACCCCGACTACACGGTCACGCTGCCGAACCATGTCTCGATGGTGACGGGCCGTCCCGTCGTCGGTCTCGTCGGGCATCACTGGACCGACAATGACGATCCGAAGGGCATGAAGGACGGCGGCACGCTGCACGCCCATCGCGGCGAATATGTCGCGAGCATGTTCGATGTCGCCCACGACGCGGGCGTCGAGACGACGGTCGTCGCCTCGAAGACGAAGTTCTGGCTGCTCGAGCAGAGCTACAACTGGTCGACGGGCGAGCCCGACCTCGCCGAACCCGATCACGGGCGCGCGAAGATCGACTGCTTCGTCTTCGCCGAACGCTCGGCCGATGTCGGGCGCATGGCCGCCGCGCGCCTCGCGTCGGCGAAGGACCGCTCGCTCTCCTTCGTCCACTTCGCCGCACCCGATGTCGCGGGGCACTCGTTCGACTGGAAGGTCGAGCCCGGCTCCGCGTACCTCCTCGCCATCGAGGAGGTCGACGCCGCGCTCGCCGCCCTCTTCGCGACGATCGACGCCACTCCCGCGCTCGCGGGCGCGACCGCGATCATCGTCACCGCCGACCACGGCGGCGGCGTGCCGCGCAAGACCCACACCGACATGACCTGCCCGCTCAACTTCCGCATCCCGTTCCTCGTCTGGACGGGCGATCGGACGGCGGAGGACCTCTACACGCTCAACGCCGAGCGACCGCGGCCGGGGCGCGAGGAGCGCGTCGCCCGCGACGCCGCCCGCCAACCCATCCGGAACGGTGACGCGGGGAATCTTGCGCTCCGCCTCCTCGGGCTGCCGTCGATCGCGGGCTCGCGCTACGGACGCTGAGTGATCGGACCTTCCGAGCGTCGCAGCGCGTCCGAGAAAAAAGGACGACAGGCCTCGTCGTCGCCATTTTTCCTCGGACGGCACCCGTTCGTTCAGGAATCACGGGCATCGAGTGAATTCCGCGCGCTTTCGACGCGAAATGGGCGAGCCGCATTTGGCGCGCTCCGATGGTGTGCTACTCTTGCGGCCTAAGGGTGGTGGCTTGTCCACCAGAAGTTCGAGGGTGAGCGGCTTGGCCGCTCCGGGAAACTGCCAGCGAGCGGGAACTCGCCGGCACTAGGGAGTACAGAAATGTTCAATATGCGGAATGCCGCCGTGGCGGCTGTTTCGTTGGCTGCCGTTCAGGCTGCCAGCGCTGGCTTTGTCCTTCAGACCGCCTCGCGGGGAGTGAGCGTCTCGAGCATGGGCTCGGTCGTCGACAGCGATTCGAACAACATGTTCGACGCGTGGTTCGGCTCGGCCAGCACCTCGGGCATGGGCTACAGCGCCCTCGCGACCCAGGGCTCGAACCTCTCGTACTCCGAGATGACCTTCGTCGGCGCCGCGCAGACCAGCGCGAGCATGCCCGCGATGCTCGGCGCGATGAGCATGGTCGATGTCGTCTTCGCCGCCGACGCCAACGAGTCGATCTCGTGGATCGTCGGTCTCGGCGAGAGCTTCGGCGAGAACGGCGTCGCCTTCGCCTCGGTCGTCGTCACCGACCTCACGACGGGCGTCATCCGCCTCGCGATGAGCTCGGACGCCGCGGGCTCGGGCTCGTTCGATGTCATCGCCGGTCGCCAGTACCGCGTCGAGATCAAGGCTTCGGCCTCGAACGACGGCACGGGCGAGTACTTCGCCAACTACAACGTCGGGTTCACCTCGATTCCGCAGCCGGGCGCCATCGCGCTCCTCGGCCTCGCCGGTCTCGTCGCGCGCCGCCGCCGCTGAGCGGGTCGCCAACCGCCCGATTCCCGATCGATCGGCAACTTCTGGACCTCGTTGCGATGGGCGCCCTCTCGGGCGCCCATCGTCTTTTTCGACGCTTCGGGCGGTCGAACGGGTGAGTGGTGGAACAGCGTCCGTCGCTTCTCGAGATCCCGCCCACGCGAACGCGAACGACGCGGCGTGCGCGGAAGGCGCCGACGGCGGCCGCGCGTCCCCTTCGCCGTCGACCGCCTTCGGGGAACGTGGTGCGAAGGTCCGCGGGCGAAGGGACGCGTCCGACCCGACAGCTCCGCGATGCGCGAGACGATGCCCCGCGAGAAGACCCCCCGCGACCACGAGTCGCCGCGCCCTCCGAGTACAACGAAGACGCGGAGCGGGCCTCCTCGAGGAAGCCCGCCCCGCGTCCATTGCGACTCCGAAGGTGACGCCGGACCGGGCGCCGCCTACTGCGCCGCCGGCTTCGCGCCCGCCTTGCCCGACGCCGAGAAGCGGTGGCTCATGCGGTGCATGTAGGTCTCGCCCGGGCGCAGGACGACATTCGGCCAGCCCTCGAGCATCTTCCCGTCGGGGCCCTGCTTGTTGATCGAGTCGGGGAAGGCCTGGGTCTCGAGGCAGAGCGCGCCGTTCTTCGCGTAGACCGCGCCGTCCTTCCCGGGCACGCCGTCGAGGAAGTTGCCCGTGTAGAACTGGATGCCGGGCTGGTTCGACCAGACCTCCATCGAGCGGCCCGACTTCGGCTCGACGAGCACCGCCGAGAGCCAGAGGTCCCCCTGCTTCGGCATCCGGTCGAGGACGAAGTTGTGGTCGAAGCCGCCCGGATCGTCGCTCGTCGCGGGGAGCTTGCCGAAGTCCTGGCCGATCGGCTTGATGCGGGTGAAGTCGAACGGCGTGCCCGCGACGGGCGCGAGTTCGCCGGTCGTGATGAGCGTCGCGTCGACGGGCGTGTAGCGCTTCGCGGGGATCAGGAGCATGTGTCCGAGGATGTCGCCCGAGCCGTGGCCCGCGAGATTCCAGTACGAGTGGTGCGCGAGGTTCACGACGGTCGGCTTGTCGGTCGTCGCCGACATCTCGACCTCGAGCGTGTTCGCGGGCGTCAGCGTGTAGACGACCTTCGCCTCGACGGTGCCGGGGTAGCCCTCCTCGCCATCCTTCGAGGTGTAGGTGAACTCGACGCGCGGCGCGCCATCGACGACCTTCCCCTCGCCCTTCCAGACGACCTTGTCGAAGCCCTTCACGCCGCCGTGTAGGTGGTTCGCGCCGTTGTTCGTCGCGACCTCGTAGGCCGTGCCGTCGATCGAGAACTTCCCGCCCGCGATCCGGTTCGCGCAGCGGCCCGCGGTGCAGCCGAAGTACTGCGTGCGCTCGACATAGGCCTGCGCGCTCGGCCGGCCGAGGACGACATCGGCGGCCTCGCCCTTCGCGTCGGGCACCTTGAGCGACACGATGATCGTGCCGTAGTCGGTGATCTCGGCCTCCATGCCGTTGCCGTTCGAGAGCGTCCAGAGGTGGACGGGCTTGCCGTCGACCTCGCCCCAGTCCTTCATGGTGATGGTGCCGGCGGCGGGCTTCGCGGCGGGCGCGGCCTGCGGCGCGGCGAAGGCGACGGCGGTCGCGGCGAGGGCGAGCGGGACGGCGGCGAGGAGGGTCGTGGCGATGGGCATGGCGTTCCTTCGTGGGGGGACCCGCGCGCAGAGGGCGCGGGTGGGGAGCGACGCGGACGGATCAGGCGCCGGCGCCGCGGCGCTCGAGGCGCGCGGCGTGCAGCCTGCGGACGATCTCGTCGGCGGCGACGCCGACGAGGAGGACGGTGCCGATGACGGCGAACTCGAGCTGCGATCCGAGCCCGAGCAGGATGATCGCGTTGCGGAGGACCTGCAGCGTCGCGGCGCCGAGCACGATGCCCGTCACGCTCACCTCGCCGCCGCGCAGGCTGCAGCCGCCGAGGACGGCCGCCGCGATCGCGTAGAGCTCGTAGAAGTTGCCGAAGTCGGAGGGCTGGGCGCTCCCGATGTCGAAGATGAAGAGCATGCCGCCGAAGCCCGCGAGCAGGCTGCAGGCGACATATGAGAGCGTCACGAGCCGCGCGGTCGGCACGCCCGA
>JBJOHC010000003.1:0-3827 GCA_046047955.1 Planctomycetota bacterium | reverse complement strand
ACACCCTTCGCGAAGGGCATGACGAGACCGACATTCCGCACGGGATCGACGAGCGTTCCGCTGCCGTCGCGCCAGTTGCCGAAGTCGGGGAGCGTGCCGCAGGCGTCGTCGCCGACCGCGCGGATCACGCCCGCGAGCCACGCGCCGTCCGAGGAGAGGCCGCCGTGGTTCTCGACGATGACCGACAGGCCGAGCGGCTTGGCGATCGCGACGAGCTTCGCGAGCCCGTCGGCGCAGCGCTTCGCCTGCTCGTCCTTGTCTCCCTCGCCGATCGCGTTGACGCGGATCGAGTGGCAGCCGAGCGCCTTCGCGAGATTGAGCCACTTGCGGTGGTTGTCGGCGAACGCCGCGCGCGCCGCGTCGTCGGCGCCGCCCGCGATCCCCTCTCCGTCGCACATGATGAGGAGGCTCGAGACGCCGAGGTCGTCGCAGCGCTTGCGGAGTTCGGCGGCGAAGCCCGATTCGGCGACCTTGCCGCGATAGAACTGGTTCACATACTCGACGCGGGTGAGGCCGAACTCCTCCTTCGCGATCTTCGGGAAGTCCATCGGATCGGCGGGATTCGGATCGCGCTCCTCGGGACGCCCGAAACCGAAGCGTCGGTGCAGCGACCACTGGGCGAGCGAGATGGGATTCGGAACGCGCGCGGCGGTCGCGCCCGCCGCCAGGGGTGCGGTCGCCTCCTGCCAGCCGAACGCATGCCCCGCGAGCGCCGCGCCCGAGGCCGCGCCGAGCACGCCGATGGCGGTCCGGCGCGAGACGCGCGCTTCGATGGATGCGGCGCTCGAAGCAGGCGTCAGGTCGGCGGAATGGAGGCGGTGGTCGGTCGGCATGCAGACTCCTTCGGTCGGTCGGTCGCGAGGTGGCACGCTACCGCCTCGCGAGGCGCGCGTGCAAGATCGCTTGGATCGTTTCTACACTCGCGGAGATGCTCCAGCGACCGCCGACCGCGTCCCCCCGCCACCGACGCCTCCGCTTCCTGCACTCGTCGCGTGCGACGCTCGCCGCGCGTTCGGTCGCGCTCGGGCTCGTGGCGTCCTGTGCGCTCGGCGCGACGGACGCGGCGCGTGAAGAGATCGCCCGTCTCGAGGCCGCACTCCCCGGGCTCGGCGCACGAGCCGAGGCGAGCCTCGACGCGGTCGATGTTCCGCGCATCGAGGCGGCCGACATGCTCGACGCGGTCCGAGCCGAAGGATGGCTGCACGCCGACGCGCGCTTCCTGCAGATGGACTTCACCCGACGCGAGGCCTCGGCGCGGCTCTCGGAGCTCGTGCCGCAGGCGGTCGAACTCGATCGCCGAAGCGCGGTGCTGGGCCTCGCGGCGATCGCCGAGCGTGCGCTCGCGGCGCTGCCGGCGGGAGATCGCGCGATCCTCGACGCCTACTGCGAGGGCGTCAACGCGCGGCTCGCCGCCACGCCGCTCGCCGAATACCGCCTGCTTCGCGCCGCTCCCGAGCCCTGGCGGCCCGTCGACACGCTGCTCGTCCAGCTCGCGATGGCGCGCTATCTCGACGGGTCGGCGTCGCTCGATCTCGAGCGCGGCGCGGTGGCGCGGGCCCTTCCCGCGGACTGGGCGGCGTTCCTCACCCATCGCGGTGGCGTCCTCGATCAGACGGTCGATGGTTCCACGCCTCCTGCGGCGATCGCGATTCCCGAGGCGCTGAAGGAACGGCTCGCGGAGAGGTTCGCGGCGGGAAGTGAAGCGCGCGACACGGGCGGCGGGCCCGCGGACAACGCCGGTGAATCCCGCGATTCCGCGGCGTCGGAGACCCACCCCGGCTCGAACGCGTTCGCGATCGCGGGCTCGCGGACGCGCGATGGCCGCGCGGTCGTCGGGAACGACATGCATCTCTCGCACTCGGCGCCCGGCTTCTGGTACCGCGTCGCGCTGGCGTGGCCCGGCGGGTTCCTCGCGGGTGTCTCGCTGCCCGGCGTTCCGCTTGTCGTCCAGGGGACGAACGGGCATGTCGCATGGGGCTTCACGAACCTCACGGCGGATCTCGCGGATCTCGTCCTCGCCGAGTCGGCGCCACCTGGCGGTTCGACGGGCGAAGGCGACGGAGAGGCGGTCGTCGAGATCGGACCCGCGAATGGGCGCGAACGCGTCACCGTGCGCAGGACGCCCTTCGGTCCGATTCTCGGCGCGCTCCCCGACGGCACGCCCTACGCATGGCGCTGGGCGCTCGCCGAAGAGGCGGGCGTCGACTGCGGTCTCTTCCAACTCTGCTTCGCCCGCTCGATCGACGAGGCGCTCGACGCGGCCGCCGCGTGGCGCGGGCCGCCGCAGAACGTGCTCGTCGCCGACTCGACGGGCCGGATCGGCTGGACGATCGCGGGGAGCCTGCCGACGCGCGAGCGGCGCACGCCCGTCCCCGTGGCCGCGACCGACGCGCCCGCGTGGCGCGGACTGATGACGGCCGCCGAGAAGCCGCGGATCGTCGATCCTCCGTCGGGCGTCCTCACGAGCGCGAACCAGCTCGCACTCGTCGCAGACGGACCGCTCGCATCCGTGCTCGGCGGCGACGAAGCCCCTGGTGACCGCGCGCGCCGCCTGCGGGAACTGCTCGAATCACGCTCCGACTGGACGGAGCCCGAGCTGCACGCGGTCATGCTCGACACCGTGTCGGCCCGGCTCCTGCGCTGGCGTCCGATCGCCGACGCGGCGCTCGCCGCATTCGACCTTCGGATCGCCGCCGACACGACCGACGCCCCGATGCGCGAGCGGATCGGCGTCGAGCGCGCCGCGCTTCGCGAGTGGGACGGACGCGTCGAGATCGAGAGCCACGCCCCCGTCTTCCTCGATCGCTTCAGGGGAGCGCTGCGGCAGCTGTTCGCGCGCGCGCTCGGCGTTCCCGCGGGGTCGATCGCCGACGACGCGGTCCTCCGGATCGCGGAGGAGGCCGACCGCGCGTCTCCCGTCTGGACGGGCGCGCTTTCGGACGCCGCCCGCGTCGCGCTCGACGGAGCCTTCGACGCACGCGGCCGGCCGATCGCGCGCGGCGACGAGAACGCGCTCGTCATGCGGCATCCCGCGGCCGACGCCTTCGGTCCCGCGGCACGCCTCGCCTCGATGCCTCCGACGCCGCTCCCCGGCCATCCGACCGCGGTGCGCGTCCAGACCCCGAACTTCGGCGCGAGCCAGCGCTCGGTCGTGTCGCCCGCGCACCTCGCGGACGGCATCCTGGTGACGCCCGCGGGCCAGTCGGGGTTGCCCGCCTCACCGCACTTCCGCTCGCTGCATGCGCCATGGGTGCGCGGCGAGCCGTGGCCGTTGTTGCCGGGAGACCCCGCGCGACGGATCGAGTTCCGCCCGACGGAGGCCGACGACCTCGGCGACGCCCGGGACGACCAGCGCGACACGGACGACGAGAACGACACGAGCGGGCACGACACGAAGGGGCGCGACATGGAGACACACCCCCGATCGCCGCGCGGTTCGAATGCTCCGCGATAGTGGGTCCGTCGTCGCCCCGAGGCGGTTCAGCCCGTCCAGGCCGAGAGCAGGATCGCGAGATCCTGACCATCGGTCTGTCCGTCGCGGTTGATGTCGCCGGTCGAGCCCGTCTGCCCCCACGCACCGAGGAGCACCGCAAGATCGGCTCCGTTCACGACGCCGTTGCGATCGAGGTCCGCGGGCTCGACGGCGCCGCCATGAAGAAGCGCCGCCGCGGGAATCGGAGCCTTCGCGATGCCGGGCCCCTGCCATTGCGCGATGAGACCCGCGCCACCGCCTCGCTCGAAGAACTCGATGCGCAGCGCGTGACGACCCGCGCCGAGCGCGATCGTGCCCGACCGCTCCTGCATCCCGTGCAGGCCGTCGTTCGAGA
>JBJOHC010000002.1:0-12626 GCA_046047955.1 Planctomycetota bacterium | reverse complement strand
TCCATCAGAGCACGACACGATCCATCAGAGCACGACACGATCCATCAGAGCACGATCCATCACAGTAAGGAGTCACGAAAGATGAACCGCACCATCCTCTCCGCCGCCGTTCTCGGCATCGCCGCCGGCGCCCACGCCCAGGTCACGCTCGACGGCGTCGCCGACAAGTCGTACGGCCCCGCCATCGTCGTCCAGGACACGCAGACCCAGTTCGGCGACGCGAGCGACGGCCTCGTCGACCGCGCGAACGGCAGCGAGCTCGACGGCGCCTACGCACGCATCGAGAACGACACGCTCTACCTCCTCCTCGCGGGCAACCTCGAGTCGAACTTCAACAAGCTCGAGGTCTTCATCGACGCGGTCGAGGGCGGCCAGAACCAGCTCCGCGGCGACAACCCCGACGTCGACTTCAACGGCGTCAACCGCATGGGCGACGACCTCTCGACGAAGAAGGTCGTCGAGGGCCTCACCTTCGACGCCGACTTCGCGGCGGACCTCTGGGTCGGCCTCACCTGCGGCGGCGAGCCGTTCGCGGGCTACATGAACTACGCCGAGCTCCTCACCGACGGCATGGGCTTCGGCTCGTACCTCGGTTCGGGTGGCGCGGGCGAGGCGGGCGCGGTCCTCTTCAAGAGCGGCTTCGGCTTCGGTCTCGACAACTCGAACACGGCGGGCGTCGTGGGCGGCGCCGAGATCGGCGACGGCTCGGGCGTCTTCACGGGCGTCGAGCTCGCGATCCCGCTGTCGGCGATCCCCGGCTACATGGGCGGCGACCTCAAGGTCTGCGCCTTCATCAACGGCGGCGGCCACGACTTCGTGTCGAACCAGGTCCTCGGCGGCCTCGGCGGCGGCGCGAACCTCGGCGAGCCGCGCTTCGTCAACTTCGACTTCGTTCCGGGCTCGCAGTACTTCGTCGTCGCCGCGGGCGGCGGCGGCGGCTCGTGCACGGGCGACTTCGACATGAGCGGCACCGTCGACGCGTCGGACCTCGCGGTCCTTCTCGGCGCGTGGGGCGGCTCGGGCGGCGACCTCAACGGCGACATGACGACCGACGCGTCGGACCTCGCGGTCCTGCTCGGCGCCTGGGGCAACTGCCCGTGATCGCGGGGGCGCCCGCCCCCGACGACCGCGAACGCATCGATTCCTTCCGCAGCCGCGCCCCGATCGGGGCGCGGTTGCGCTTTTTCACCCGATCTCGGGGGAAATCGTGCCGCGGACCCGAACCGCGGAAATCGCGCGAGGTACGAGGTGACCGCGCCCGACCTTCGGGACGCCGCCGTACATTGGACACCCACCCGCCGGATCCCGCGAAGGGTCCGTCGGGCGCCCCGCACGCAACCTTTCCCGCGAACCCCTTCAGGAGTCGACTTCGCACATGGCATCCATCTTCCGCACGGGCCTCGCCCTCATCCCCGCGCTCGCGACCGCCGTCGCCGCCGCGGGCCCCGACCTGCCGCCCTTCGCCGATGTCTCGAAGGACTTCGAGCGCGTCGTGAGCTCGCCCGACGGCGGCTCGCTCTTCGGCCTCTACCTGAACCGCAAGGACGAGCAGATGCTCGCCGAGCTCCCCAAGGGCTGGGAGAAGATGAAGTTCCTCATCGCGGCGACCCCCGCGGGCGGCGTCATCTTCAGCGGCCTGCAGGGCCCCGAGAAGTACGTGTTCTGGCGGAAGTACGGCAACCGCCTCGCCCTCATCCAGCCGCAGCTCGAGGTGCGCTCGACGGGCGAGCAGACCTCGAAGGAGTCGGTGAAGCGCATCTTCACCGACAACGTGCTGCTCGAGGTGCCGATCGTCTCGACCGGCCCGAACGGCCAGCCCGTGATCGACCTCGACGGCATGCTCGTCGGCCAGTCGCAGCAGCTTGCGGGCGTCGGCCTCAACGGCCGCCTCGCGAAGATCGCGAAGGCGAAGAGCTTCCCGCAGAACCTCGAGATCGCGATCGAGGCGCCCGATGGCGGCGGCAACTTCAAGGTCGTCCACTACTCGATCTCGATGCTGCCCGAGAACACGGGCTACAAGCCGCGCGCGGCCGATGACCGCGTCGGCTACTTCCTCACGGGCTACCGCGACCTCGGCCAGTACGGCACCGAGGACAACAACACGCGGTTCATCAACCGCTGGAACCTCGAGAAGCGCGACCCGAAGCTCACGCTCTCGCCGCCGAAGGAGCCCATCATCTACTACGTCGAGCACACCGTGCCGGTCCGCTACCGGCGCTACGTGCGCGAGGGCATCCTGCAGTGGAACGAGGCGTTCCGGAAGATCGGGATCGACAACGCGATCGAGGTCTACCAGCAGGACGAGGTGACCGGCGCCCACATGGACAAGGATCCCGAGGATGTGCGCTACAACTTCGTGCGCTGGCTGAACAACGACGTCGCCACCGCGATCGGACCGAGCCGCGCGCACCCGCTCACGGGCCAGATCCTCGACGCGGACATCGTCCTCACCGACGGCTGGATCCGCGCCTTCTACAACTGGTACGACGACCGCCCGATCGAGCAGGCCACGAGCCTCACCCCCGAGGCGCTCGTCTGGCTCGAGGCGCATCCGCAGTGGGACCCGCGCGTGCAGCTCCTGCCCGCCGCCGAGCGCCAGTCGGTGCTCGACGAGCGCGCCGCGCGCCGCGCCGCGGGTGACACCGATCCCGCCGACAGCCGCAAGGATTCGGCGCTCGCCGCGAGCCCCGAGCTCCGCGAGCTCGCCGCGTGGCGCGCCGCGACCGACGGCCACGACCACTCGAACTGCGGCTCGATGTGCTTCGCGGCCCGCGGTCTCGCGAGCGAGATGGCGGTCGCGAGCATGGCGCTCGAGGTGTTCGGCACCATCGGCCTGAACGCCGAGGGCGGACAGGGCGAGCTCCTCGACGGCGTCCCCGAGTCGTTCGCGGGCCCGCAGCTCGCGCACCTCGTCGCGCACGAGGTCGGCCACACGCTCGGCCT
Organism: Planctomycetota bacterium; assembly: GCA_046047955.1. GTDB lineage: Bacteria > Planctomycetota > Phycisphaerae > Phycisphaerales > SM1A02 > QWPT01. The sequence continues at coordinate 9,683 of JBJOHC010000002.1, read as the reverse complement.
CCGTCACAACTTCAAGGCGTCGGCCCTCTACACGCTCGACGAGATCAACTCGCCCGAGATGAAGGGCAAGCCCTACGCCGGCAGCGTGATGGACTACATCGGCACCAACTTCAACGTCGACAAGGACAAGGTCCAGGGCGACTACTGCATGGTCGGCATCGGTCCCTACGACATGTGGGCGATCGAGTACGGCTACACCTTCGAGGATCCCTCGAAGGTCCTCGCGAGGGTCGGCGAGAAGGGCCACGCGTACCTCACCGACGAGGACACGGGCGGTCCTGATCCGCTCGCCCGCCGCTACGACTTCGCGGCGAATCCGCTCGACTTCGCGAAGGCCGAGATGGAGCTCGTGCGCCAGCTGCGCGGCGCGATCCTCGACAAGTACGTGAAGGACGGCGACAGCTGGGAGCGCGCGCGCAAGGGCTACATGAAGACCCTCGGCAAGCAGCGCAAGGCGATCGACATGATGGCGCCGTGGATCGGCGGCACGCATGTCAACCGCGTCAAGAAGGGCGACGCCAACACGGGCGATCCGCTCGTTCCCGTCGATGTGAAGGCGCAGCGCGAGTCGCTCGCGTTCATCGTCGAGAACGCGTTCCGCGACGAGGCGTTCGGTCTCACGCCCGAGCTCGTCAACAAGATGACGGTCGAGAAGTGGATGGACAACCCGCGCTCGATGTCGGGCGGATCGACCTTCCCGATCAACGACCAGATCGCGGGCACGCAGTCGATGGCGCTGACCATGATCCTCAATCCGAGCACGCTCGGCCGGATCTACGACAACGAGATGCGTCTCGCGGCCGACGCCGACGCGCTCACGCTCCCCGAGGTGATGAACATGCTGAGCGACGAGATCTTCTCGGAGATCTCGCCGTCGAAGCTCGGCAGCTCGAACGAGCGCAAGCCGATGATCTCGACCTTCCGCCGCAACCTGCAGGCCGACTACGCCGACCGCCTCGTGGCGACGGCGACCGGCAAGGCGGGGCTTCCGCGCGTCGCGCGGCAGCTCGCGGCCGAGGAGCTCCGCGAGCTCCGCTCGAAGCTCGACGCCACGCTCGCGAAGGCGAACGCGTCGAACATCGACGACTACTCGAAGGCGCACCTCGCGGACCTCAAGGCCCGCGTCGACGCGGCCCTCGAGGCGGTCGTCGTGATGCAGTGACGGTCGGGTCGCGGTGAGCGGAGCGCCATGCTCCGCGAGCCGCGCGCGAACGAAGGAACGCCGCCCCGCCCCGCGCGGGGCGGCGTTCGTATTGGAGTCCCGGGCATCCGTGCGCGCGAGCCATGCGCCCGGGCGTGGGCGTGGCTCACGCGCGCAGGGTGCATCGCGCGCGTCTCCGCGAGGGCGGCGTCCCGATCGAGCCGCACGCGCCTCCGCGACTCCGAGTCCGTCCGACGCAAACACGGCCTTGGCGCGCGCTGAACCACTCGTCCACCGACGACTCACGCCAACTTCCGCGTTCCTTCGCGCTGGATGGGCGCGATGCAAACACGCCGCGGCGAGAGTCTCCGCGCCAAGGAGGGCGGCCGCGTGCGCCGCGCGCTCCTTTGCGTTCCGGACCAGTTTCGAAAGAGATGCATCACACCATGAACCGCACCATCCAGATCGTCGGATCGTCGCTCGCGCTCGCCGTTGCGTGCGCGGCTTCCGCCCAGAACATCACCGGCCCGAGCTCGTCGGCCACGCCGTACGTGGTCCCGACCCCGGGCAGCAAGGTGACCAAGGTCGTCTCGCTCCTCACCGTCGGCGACTCGGTCAACAACGACGCCGCGGGCAACCCCTACCGCCTCATCGGCATCCCCGACGGCATGGGCGCCTACTCGAACGGCGACGGCACCTTCACCCTCCTCGTCGCCCACGAGCTCGGCGCGACCGCGGGCGGCGGCCGCCGCGCGGCGCACCAGCCGAAGGGCTTCGCGAACGGCGCGTTCAACAGCCAGTGGACGATCCGCTCGTCGGACTTCACCGTCCTCGAGGGCTCGGACATGATGCAGTCGGTCGTCACCACGACGAACGGCTCGGGCGGCACGCTCTACAACTTCGCCCGCTTCTGCTCGGCGGACCTCGGCGAGATGTCGGCGTTCTACAACGCGGCGACGGGTCTCGGCGTCCAGGAGCGCTTCTTCCTCCAGGGTGAGGAGTCGGGTTCGAACGGCCGCGTCATCGCGACCGGTGCGATCGAGCGCGTCGGCTACCAGCTCCCCGCGTTCGACGCGATGGGCGGCACCTGGGAGAACGTGCTCGCGCGTCCCTTCGCGAGCGACAAGACCGTCATGATCGGCACCTCGGACGGCTCGGGCAACCGCCTCTCGATCTACGTCGGCGACAAGCAGTCGACCGGCTCGAACATCGAGAAGGCGGGCCTCATGAACGGCACCGCGTACGGCATCCAGGTCGTCCTCAACGGCGTGAACGTCGGCGTCGAGAGCCGCGACTTCTGCTTCGGCACCGATTCGGTCGTCCTGTCGGCCGACTTCACGGTCGGCGCCGCGGGCGTCGAGTCGGGCACCGAGTTCCTCCGTCCCGAGGACGGCGCGTGGGATCCCGCGAACCCCGCGGACTTCTACTTCGTCTGCACCGACCGCGTCGACAACACCGCCGACGGCGGCACCACGATCGGCCGCAGCCGCCTCTTCCGCATGCGCTTCAACGATGTGAACGACGTCCTCGCGGGCGGCACCATCGAGGCGCTCCTCGACGGCACCGAGGGCATGCAGATGGGCGACAACCTCTGCGTGCACAACGACCTCCAGGGCGGCACGCGCGTCATCCTCCAGGAGGATCCGGGTTCGGCCGCCTTCTCGGCGCGCACCTGGCTCTACACGGTCGCGACCGATGTGCTCGAGCCGATGCTCCTCTCCGATCCCGCGCGCTTCGGCGACACGGGCATCCCCGCGACCGCGCCGTTCAACACGAACGAGGAGAACTCGGGCGTGATCGACGCGCGCGCGGAGCTCGGCCTCGGCTGGTTCCTCGGGAACATGCAGGCCCACTACGGCATCACGGGCGAGCTCGTCGAGGGCGGCCAGCTCTACGCGTTCTTCTGCCCCGAGTGCGTCGGCTCGTGCGCGGGCGACCTCAACCGTGACGGCACCGTCGGCGCGGACGACCTCTCGGTCGTCCTCGGCAACTGGGGCGGCGCGGCGGGCGACATCGACGGCGACGGCACCACCGACGGCGCCGACCTCGCGGCGCTCCTCTCGAGCTGGGGCTCGTGCAACTGACGCACGGCTGATCGAGACTCGAAATGACAGGGCAGGCCCCCGGACTTCGGTCCGGGGGCTTGTCGTTTTGAGCGATGGAACGCGGACGCGCGCACGAGCGTTCGGGCGTTCGTGGTGCGGCGCGTCCCGCGCGAGTCGGGTGTCGTGCGTGGAGGCGGCGGAGGCGATGGAGGCGGTGGAGGCGCGAAGGTGCGGAGTCGATGCGGTGCGATTGGCCGCCACCGTCTTTCGAAGCCTGCCTTCGGAAGACCGTCCTCTGAAGCCCGTCCTCTGAAGCCTCGTTTCTCGAAGCCCCGCCTTCCGAAGCCCCGTCTTCCGAAGCCCTCTCTTCCGAACCCGCGCGTCGACTTCGCTCCCCGCCGGCTTCGGCTCACCGTCTCGGTCGTCCTGCCCTCGTCGCCTTGCGCGCGACGGGACGGTCATTCGCCGACGGGACCGGGCGCCTCGTCGGCGCGGGTCGCGCTCCGGAGCAGGTACACCGCGCGTTCGAAGAGGCTCGTCGCGTAGAGGATCTGCGCCTGGTCGCGCGCCGAGCCCGCGTCGCCGGTGGCGGCGCCGCGACGGACGGCCTCCATCTGCTCGCCGCGGTCGGCGGTCATGTGGGCGAGGAGTTCGCGATCGATCGCGGCGCCGTCGCGGGCGGCGTCGATCGCGGTCGCGAGCATCGCGTCGAGGCTCTCGACGAGGAGGCCGCCGAGCATGCGCGCGGGCGAGGCGTCGGGAATGGCGGTGACCGCGGCGGCGAGTTCGGCGAGATTCGAGCCGAGTTCGCCGAGCGCCTGCTGGCGCGCGCCGGCGGCGAGGGCGCGGGTCGTCGTCTCGCGCGTGTTCTCGCGCTCGAGGAGTTCGGCGAGGAAGCCGTCGATCTCGGCGTCGAGCGCGGCGAGGCTCTCGGAGAGCGCCTTCCGATCGAGGCCGCGCGCGGCGGCGGCGTCGAGTCGCGCGCCGTCGAGGAGGGCGGGGGTCGCCGCGAGGAATCGCAGCGACTCCTTCGCGACGAGTTCGAGCGCGACCTCGGGCTCCTCAAGCGCGCCCTCGGCGAGGTAGCGCGGCCGCGCGAGGCCCTGCTCCTCGCTCTCGGGCGCGAGCCGCGCGAGGAGCGGCTCGGCGTGGCGGCCGAGCGCGAGGCCCGCGAGCGGGCAGAGGAGCATCTGGACGAGGAAACCCGTCGCGAGCGACGATTCGAGGCCGAGGTGGAGCGTCGCGAGGATGTCGATGAGCGGGGGCGTTCCCGTCAGGTCGGCGGCGATCGACCATGCGCCGAGCGCGAGGCCCGCGGCCGCGTTCACGATCGCCTGGTAGTACGCGATGCGCAGCGCCTCGCCGCGCAGCCCGCCGCCGAGAAGGAGGACCGACGCGCCGATCCCGATCGAGGTGCCGTGGACCGTCATCATCGCGTGCGCGGGGTCGAGGACGCCGCGGCTCGCGAGCGCGATGAGGATGACGGCGATCCCGCTCGAACTCTGGATGACGATGCGCAGGGCGGCGCCCGCGACGAAGGCGAGGAGAAACGACGCGTCGAGCGCGCCGCTCACCGTCGCGAACCACTCGGACTCCTGCGCGGGTGCGGCCGCCGCCTTCAGCTGCACGAGCCCGAAGAGCATGAAGCCGATGCCGAGCGCCGCGCCGAGGCTCGCGCGCGCGCGATGAAGCCGCTTCTGCCGCATCGCGAGGCCGACGAGACCGATCAGCCAGAGCGTCGCGGCGGTGAGGTTGATGGCGGCGAGGAAGGCGAGGATCGCCGTTCCGGGATTCGCCCAGGCGACGACCGTGAGCGCGCGCCGCATGGGGACGAGCCCCGCCGAGACGAGCCCCGAGAGGACCATCGAGACCGCCGTCGCGCTCTGACTGACCGCGCCGAACCCGATGCCGACGATCGCCGCGCGCACGGGGCTCGCGACGACCGCCTGCGCGCGCCGCCGCACCGAGCGGCTCGCGAGGCCCTTGAGGCCCGAGCGCACGCCGTCGAGGCCCATGAAGAAGAAGACGAGGCCCGCGAGGAAGAGGGGGATCGCCGCGCCGTCGCCTGCCATGCCGTGACCGATCAGGCGCCGAGCGCCGCGCGTCCCGCGTCGACCGAGTCGCTCAGGGTGAGGAGCGCCTTCAGACCCGAGAACTCGATGAGCTGGCGGATCGGGGGGCGCGGCGCGCAGACCGCGACGCCGCCACCGCGCGGCTTCACGAGCTTCACCGCGCCGATCAGGGCGCGAAGCCCCGCGCTCGAGACGAACGCGAGGTCGGCGCAGTCGAGCGCGAGGCGCACATGGCCCTTGGTGACGAGATCGCCGAGGAACGCCTCGGCCGCCGTCTGACTCGAGACATCGAGGGTGCCGACGAGACGGACGGTCGCGACGCCGCCCGCGGGGGCGTCGGCGAGATCGATCTGGAACTGACCGCTGGCAGGGACGGATGCCATGGAGGGGGAGAGGATACCGCGGCGCGCGTCCGCTCCATCCGTCGCGGGCGCGGAAACGCGATCTTCACAACTCTCGCGGGAGAAGGGCGCGGGGGGTGGCGCGACGGCGCGGCTTCGGACAGACTCCGCGTGTGCGTTCCCGTTCGACCGTCGTGACTCGCAGCGCTGGGAGGCCCCTCCCGAGGGGAGTGGCGTTCGCGGTGCTCGCGGCGGCGTTCGCGGGGGGACTCGTGGCGGCGACGGTCGGCGCGGGGCTCGCGCGTGACGGTGGGTCCGCGGGCGGCGCGCGGGCGGCCGACGCGGGCGACGCGCCCGGCGCGCGCGTCGACTTCGCGGATGACATCCTGCCCGTCCTCGCGGCGCAGTGCTTCCGCTGCCACGGCGGCGTGCGCGAGAAGGCGGGGCTCTCGCTCGCCGAGGAGGCGCGCGTGAAGTCGCCGCTCCGAAGCGGCGCGACGGCGGTCGTCGCGGGTGACCCCGCGCACAGCGAGCTCCTCGCGCGCCTCGTCACCGACGATCCCGACCTGCGCATGCCGCCCGATGGTCCGCCCGTCCCGCCCGAGACGGTCGAGGCGATCCGCCGCTGGATCGAGGAGGGCGCCGAGTGGGGGACGCACTGGGCGTTCCGGCCGGTCGGGGTCGACGCGGCGGCGTCTGGCGCGCAGGCCGCGCCCAACGCGATCGACGCGATCGACGCGATCGTCGGCGCCGCGCTCGCCGCGGAGGGCCTCGCGCTCGCGCCCGAGGCCGATCCCGAGACCCTCGTCCGCCGCGTCGCGCTCGACCTGACGGGTCTGCCGCCGCGCGACGAGGTGCGCGCCGCGTATCTCGACGATCCCTCCGACGCCGGCTACGCGCGGCTCGTCGACGCGCTCCTCGCCGATCCCGCCTACGGCGAGCGCTTCGCGCGCGTCTGGCTCGATCTCGCGCGCTACGCCGACACGCAGGGCTACGAGAAGGACGACCGCCGCGAGATCTGGGCCTGGCGCGACTGGGTGATCGACGCGCTCGACGCCGACATGCCCGCCGACGCGTTCGCCGTGCGCATGCTCGCCGGCGACATGCTGCCCGACGCGACCGACGACGACCGCGTCGCGAGCGCCTTCCACCGCAACACGCTCACCAACAGCGAGGGCGGCACCGACGACGAGGAGTTCCGCATGGCCGCCGTCTTCGACCGCGTGTCGACGACCTGGCAGTCGTTCCTCGGCGTGACCTTCCAGTGCGTGCAGTGCCACGGGCATCCCTACGACCCGTTCACGCACCGCGAGTACTACGAGTTCCTCGCCTACCTGAACCAGACCGAGGACGCCGACCGGAACGACGACGCGCCGCGGCTCGCGGTCGAGCGCGCGGGCGTCGCCACGAGCGTGCCCGTGATGCGGGAACTCGCGGCCGAGGCGCGGCGCGCGACGCGCATCCTCGAGCGCGGCTCGCTCGCGGCGCCCGCCGACGAGGTCGAGCCGCGCCTGCCCGCGACGCTCGCGGCCGCGATGCCCGGCGCCGTCGCCGACCCGCCGACCGACCGCCTCGGCATGGCGCGCGCGATCGCGTCGCCGTCGAACCCGCTCTTCGCGCGCGTCGAGGCGAACCGCCTCTGGGAGACGCTCTTCGGCCGCGGCATCGTCGAGACGAGCGAGGACTTCGGCGTGATCGGTTCGGGCGCGTCGAACCGCGCGCTCCTCGACCATCTCGCGGCGCGGCTCGTCGAGCTCGGCTTCTCGCGGAAGGCGCTCCTCGGCGAGATCGTCCGGAGCCGCGTCTACCGCCAGTCGTCGGTCCCGTCGGCCGAGGCGATCGCGCGCGATCCCGAGAACCGCCTCTGGTCGCGCGCGCCGCGCGTCCGGCTCGAGGCCGAGCAGGTCCGCGACCAGGCGCTCGCGGTGTCGGGGCTTCTCTCGCGGAAGCGGGGCGGCCCGCCCGTGATGCCGCCGCAGCCCGAAGGCGTCTGGCAGGTCGTCTACTCGGGCGACCGCTGGCAGACGAGCGAGGGCGAGGACCGCTACCGCCGCGCGCTCTACACCTTCCTCCGCCGCAGTTCGCCGTACCCCTCGTTCCTCGCCTTCGACTCGACGAGCCGCGAGACCTGCACGGTGCGGCGCGTCCGGACGAACACGCCGATCGCGGCGCTCGTGACGCTGAACGATCCCGTCTACCTCGAGTGCGCGCAGGCGCTCGCCGTCTCGGTGCGCGACGAGGCCGACGACGCCCGCGCGGTCGCGCGCATGTTCGAGCGCGCGCTCGGGCGCGCCGCCTTCGACGACGAGCGCGCGACGCTCGCCGCGCTCGTCGCCGCCGAGCGCGCGCGCTACGCGGGCCACGACGACGCCGCGCGCGCCCTCGCGGGCCGCGCCGCCGAGGGCTCCGACGACCTCGCCCGCGACGCCGCGCGCACCGCCGCCGCGAACGCGATCCTCAACCTCGACGACTTCCTCACCCGCTCGTGACGCAGCGCGCATCCGCTTCGCCGCCGACCTTCCGATGACACCGAACGACGACCATCTCCGCGAGACGAACGACCCCGCCGCGCGCGCCCTCGCGGGCGTCGCGCAGGCGACGCGGCGCACCTTCCTCGGCTCGCTCGCGGGCGGCGCGGCGGCGTTCAGCCTCGGTGGGATCGCGCTCGGCGAGATGCTCGCGCGCGAGGCGCACGGCGCGGGCGGCGGCGCGGGCACCGACGACCCGATGACGCCGCGCGCACCGCATCACGCGGCGCGCGCGAAGGCGGTCATCTCGATCCACCTCGCGGGTTCGCCGAGCCAGCTCGAACTCCTCGACTACAAGCCGAAGCTCTCCGAGTTCCACGGTACGCCGTGCCCCGACGAGTACCTGAAGGGCGAGAAGTTCGCCTTCATCAAGGGGCATCCGACGCTGCTCGCGCCGCAGCACGGGTTCTCGCGCGCGGGCCGCGCGGGACTCTGGACGAGCGACCTCCTCCCGCACTTCCGCACCATCGAGGACGAGGTCTGCGTCATCAACACGATGACGACCGACCAGTTCAACCACGCGCCCGCGCAGCTCCTCCTCCATACGGGCGAGGCGCGCTTCGGCGGCGCGAGCATGGGGGCGTGGGTCGGGTACGGGCTCGGCAGCGTGTCGCGCGACCTGCCCGGATTCGTCGTCCTCGTCTCGGGCGACAAGTCGCCGGACGCGGGGAAGAGCGTCTGGGGCAGCGGCTTCCTGCCAGGCGTCTACCAGGGCGTCCAGTGCCGCGCATCGGGCGATCCCGTTCTCTATGTGAAGGATCCCGAGGGCATGCTCCGCGAGACGCGCCGCGCGACGATCGACGCGATCGCCGCCCTCGGCCGCTCGGGCCTCGCGCGCCACGGCGACCGCGAGACCGAGGCGCGCATCGCGCAGTACGAGCTCGCCTACCGCATGCAGATGGCGGTGCCCGAGGCGATGGACCTCTCGCGCGAGCCGAAGGCGATCCTCGAGGAGTACGGCGCCGAGCCGGGGACGCCGAGCCTCGCGAACTCGTGCCTCCTCGCGCGGCGGCTCGTCGAGCGCGGGGTGCGCTTCGTCCAGCTCTACGACTGGGGCTGGGACGGTCATGGGACGAGCCCGTCCGACGACCTCCTCACGCAGCTGCCGAAGAAGTGCCGCGAGATGGACCAGCCCGTCGCGGCGCTCGTCCGCGACCTCCGCCGCCGCGGCCTCCTCGACGAGACGCTCGTCACCTGGGGCGGCGAGTTCGGCCGCACGCCCGTCGCCGAGTTCCGCGGCGGCAACACGACCTACCTCGGCCGCGACCACCATCCGCACGCGTTCACGATGTGGATGGCGGGCGGCGGCGTGAAGGGCGGCACGGCGTACGGCGAGACCGACGAACTCGGCTACCGGATCGCGCGCGACCCCGTGCGCGTGAAGGATTTCCAGGCGACGGTGCTTCACCTCCTCGGGCTCGACCACCTGCGGCTCGGGTACATGCATGCGGGGCTCGATCACCGTCTGACGGGCGTCGAGGGCGACGCGAAGGTCGTGCAGGGGCTGCTCGCGTAGGAGGACGCCGCGCGCGTCGAGAAGCTGGTCGAGGAGCTGG
>JBJOHC010000001.1:0-5387 GCA_046047955.1 Planctomycetota bacterium | reverse complement strand
CGCGTCGGTCGCGCGATCGCGCTCGAGTTCGCGCGACAGGGGTTCGATCTCGTCCTCACCTACCGCCGCTCGCGCGAGGCGTGCGAGGCGACGGCGCGCGAGGTGGTCGCGGCCGCGGCCGACGCGGGCCACGGCGGGCGCGCCGCGCGAACGGTCGAACTCGATCTCGCCGACGCCGCGTCGCTCGCGCGGGCGACGGCCGCGATCGACGCGATCGTCGCGGCGCGCGCGGGCGGCGCGCTCGACGCCCTCGTCCACAACGCCTCCGACTACGAGGCCTCGCCGTTCGGCGCGCTCGACGCCGCGGCCCTCGAGCGCCAGCACCGGACCGAAGTCGTCGGACCGTGCCTTCTCACGCAGTCGCTCGCGCCCGCGCTCGCGCGCTCGACCCGCGAGGGCGGCGCCGCGGTCGTCCTCTTCGGCGACCTCCACTCGGTCGGCCGTCCGCGTCCGGGCTACGCCGCCTACACGCTCGCGAAGGCGGGCGCGCGCATGCTCGCCGAGCAGCTCGCGGTCGAACTCGCGCCCGCGACGCGCGTCCACTGCGTCGCGCCGAGCGTCGTGATGCTTCCCGACGGATTTCCCGAGGAGGTGCGCGAGCGGATCCTCGCGCGGACGCCGCTCGGCCGGCTCGGGACGCCCGAGGAATGCGCGCGGCTTGTGCGCTTCCTCGTCTGCGAGGCGACCTTCCTGACCGGCGAGACGATCCGGATCGACGGCGGCCGCGGGTTGCGCTGAAGGGCGGGTGGGGCGTTTCGCCGCGCTCGGCGGTGTGCATTCGAGCGCCGAAGTCCGCTCGTGGGAACGGGGTGCGATCGCACGCAGGGCGACGCGACCGTGAACGCCACCGCGTGACGCCGTGCCGCGCGGCGCGAGGTCCATCGGCGCTGCGTGAGGGCGCCCGCCGCCACGCGACTGCGAGCGCCATCGCATGGGGCCATCTCGGGCCGCGCCACGCCATGCACCGCGCCGCTACGGCGCGCGGTCCTTCGCGCCGCGTTCCGCGCGCAGCACGTCGTCGACCCGCGCGCGTTCGGCGCGGCCGCCGCGCATCGCGTCGAGGTCGGCGAGGACCGCCGCCGCCGCCGCCTCGTCGCCCGCGCGAACGAGCGCGATCGCGAGCTCGCCGCGGACGCGCGGCTCGGTGGGCGATCCCGCGACGGCCTCGCGCCAGGCGCGCGCGGCGCGCGCGTACTCGCCGCGGTCGGTGAGGGCTCCCGCGAGCTGCTCGGCGACGGCGCGCTTCGCGCGATTCTCCGCGGGAAGCGCCGAGAGAAGGACCGCCGCCTCGTCGGCCGCGCCGTCGGCGCGCAGCGCGCGGGCGAGAAGGACGCGGAACTCGAGCGACTCGCGCTCGCGCGCGAACGCCTCGCGCGCCTCGGCGCGCGCGCGCACCGCGTCGCCCGTCGCGAGGGCGAGTTCGGCGGCGAGCGCGTGCGACCACGCGGCGGCGGGAGTCTCCGCGGCGGCCGCGCGATGTCGTGCGACGAGCGATTCGGCGCGCGCGAAGTCGCCGCGCGCGACGCTTGCGGCCGCCGCGACCGCGAGCGTCTCGATGTCGTCGGGCGCGGCGGCGAGCGCGAGATCGAGGAGTTCGTCCGCACGCGCGCCGCGCCCCGCGCGATCGGCGAGGAGCGCCGCGAATCGAAGCCGCGCGGGATCGCGCGAGCCCGCCGCGGGATCCGCGCCCGACCCGCCATCCGACCCGCCACCACGCGCCCCGCCGGCCCGCGCCGAACGCTCGGCGGCATCGGCCGCCTCCGCGAGAAGCGCCGCGCGCGCCTCGGGCGGGAGTTCGTCGCGCGCGAGTTCCGCATGCGCGAACGCCGCGCGCGCCGCCATCTCGGCGGCCTTCCGCTCGGCGGCGTCCCCGGGCGGCACGCGCGCGAGGAGCTTCGCCGCGACGAGCCAGGCCTCGCGCGTCCGCCCCGCGTCGAGGAGCGTCTCGATCGCGTCGGCCGCGTCGTCGAGTGCGCGCGCGTCGACGCCCGGCGCCACCGCCGCCTCCTGCCCCGTGCCCGGCGCGACGGGTGCGTCGCCGCATCCCGCCGCGATCGACGCGAGCACCGTCGCGACGAGCGCGCGCCACGGGATTTCCGCGGAGTTCATGCGATTCCGAGGCGCGAACGAAGGCATCGCGCCGATGGTACCCGCCCGCGATCGGCCTCCACGGCGAGGAAGTAGAATCGCGCCCTTTCCCAAGACGCCGACGCGCGCGCAGCACCACGCCTCCGCCCGCGCGGCCAGCCGAACCGAACGGACCACGCCGTCATGACCGCCACGCCGAACGCCGCCCCCTCCGCCCCCGCCGAACTGCCGAAGGCGTACATCCCCGCCGACGCCGAGGGCGCGGTGCGCGCGCGCTGGGACGCCGCGGGCGCCTTCCACGCCGATCCCGCCGCGCCCGGCGAGGCGTACGCGATCTTCATCCCGCCGCCGAACGTGACCGCCGCGCTCCACCTCGGGCACGCGTTCAACAACTCGCTGCAGGACCTCCTCGCGCGCCACCACCGGATGAAGGGGATGAACACGCTCTGGATGCCCGGCACCGACCACGCGGGCATCGCCACCCAGACCGTCGTCGAGAAGCGGCTGATGCTCCAGGGGAAGCGCCGCACCGACTTCACCCGCGAGGCCTTCGTCGGCAAGGTGCAGGAGTGGAAGGACGAGTACGAGGCGACGATCCTCGGGCAGCTCTCGGGGATGGGCTGCTCGTGCGACTTCGACCGCACGCGCTTCACGATGGACGAGACCTGCGCGACGGCGGTGCGCCACGCGTTCTTCACGCTCTTCGCGGACGGCCTCGTCTACCGCGGCAAGCGCCTCGTCAACTGGGATCCCGTCACGCAGACCGCCCTCGCCGACGACGAGGTCGAGATGGAGGAGGTCGACGGCCACTTCTGGTACCTGCGCTATCCACTCGCCGACGGCTCGGGCCATGTGACCGTCGCGACGACGCGCCCCGAGACGATGCTCGGCGACACCGCCGTCGCGATCAATCCGAAGGATCCGCGCGCGGCGTCGCTGCGCGGGAAGGCGCTGCGGCTTCCGATCGTCGGCCGCGAGATCCCGATCGTCGAGGACGACTACGTCGTCATGCCCGCGTCGATGGGCGGCGATCCCGCCGATCCGAAGGCGCAGTTCGCGACGGGCTTCCTCAAGGTGACGCCCGCGCACGACCCGAACGACTGGGACATCGGCCAGCGCCACGGGCTCGCCGCGATCAACGTGATGGCGCCCGACGGCTCGATCAGCGACCGCCACGGATGGACCGACCTCTCGCCCGAGGCGCGCGCGTTCGTCGGGCTCTCGCGCGAGGAGGCGCGCACGCGGATCGTCGCGTGGTTCCGCGAGGCGGGGCTCCTCGAGGAGGCGCGGCCCTACCGCCACGCGGTCGGGCACTCGTACCGCTCGCATGTGCCGGTCGAACCCTATCTCAGCGACCAGTGGTATGTCCGCGTGACCGACGACCGCCTGCGCGGCACGGCGCTGCGCGCGATGGCCAAGGACCAGGTCGAGGGGACGCTCCCCGCCGAGGTCGCCGCGGGTTCCGCGATGGCGGGCGACGGCGAACTGCGCTTCTTCCCCGCGCGCTACGCGAAGAACTTCCAGGCGTGGCACGAGAACATCCGCGACTGGTGCATCTCGCGGCAGCTCTGGTGGGGGCACCGCATCCCCGTCTGGTCGCGGCGCGGCGAGGCGGGCGAACTCGCGGGACTCCTCGGACTCTGCGCGTCGCTGCCGTCGGCGAAGGCGTCGGTGCGCGCGGTGCGCGTCGTCGACGGCGCCGCGGTCGCGCTCGGCGCGCTCGCGTCGGCGACGGGCGAGCACGACCTCCATGTGTGCCTCCTCGACGACGCCGACGGCCCCGCGCTCGAGGCGGCTGGGTTCGCGCGCGACCCCGATGTCCTCGACACCTGGTTCAGCTCGGCGCTCTGGCCGCTCTCGACCCTCGGCTGGCCCGACCCCTCGCGCTGGCCCGACATGGCGGGGCTCCTCGACCGCTACAACCCGAGCTCGGTCCTCTGCACCGCGCGCGAGATCATCACCCTCTGGGTCTCGCGCATGGTGATGTTCAACCGCTACTTCCTCGGGCGACTGCCGTTCCGCCATGTCTTCATCCACGCGATGATCCAGGACGGGCACGGGCAGAAGATGTCGAAGTCGCTCGGAAACGGCGTCGATCCGCGCGACATCATCCATTCGCACGGCTCGGACGCGATGCGCTTCACGCTCGTCCAGCTCGCGACGAACACGCAGGACGTCCGACTCCCCGTCGACATGGTCGATCCGTGGACGGGCGAGACCTTCACGCCGAAGTGGGCGACGACGCCCGCGGGCTACACCGTCGCCGACGCGGTGCAGTCGTCGCCGAAGGACCCGTCGAAGCGGATGGTCTCGGGCTTCGGCGCGGCGACGGGCGTCGCGACGCCCACCGAGGAGACGCCGCTCGCGCGCAACACGAGCGCGCGCTTCGACCTCGGGCGGAACTTCGCGAACAAGCTCTGGAACGCGACGCGCTTCGCGCTCTCGAACCTCGCGCAGGCCGATCCCGCGTCGGCCGCGGCGCCGCGCACGCTCCTCGACCGCTGGATGCTCGCGCGCCTCGCGCACGCGACGCGCGCGTACGACGCGGCCGTCGCCGAGTACGAGTTCCACCGCGTCGCCGAGGCGGTGTACGACCTCGTCTGGCGCGACTTCTGCGACTGGTACCTCGAGGGGATCAAGCCGACCGTGCGCTCGAACGCGACCGAGCAGGCGGTCCTCGCCGCGACGCTCGACGCGATCCTCCGGCTCCTCCATCCCGTCTGCCCCTTCGTCACCGAGACGCTCTGGCCGAGCGTGCAGGCGATCCGCGCGCGGACGGGCGAGGTCGACGGCCTCGCGCTGCCGCCGTCCGACCTCTGCACGAAGGCCGCGTGGCCCGCGCCCGCGGCGTCGCTCGCCGACGACGGCGCGCTCGCCGAGTTCGCGCGCGTCCAGGCGCTCGTCGAACTCGTCCGCCGCGTGCGCGGCGAACGGCAGGTGCAGCCGAAGCGGCGGATCGAGCTCCTCGCGGGCGATTCGGTGCGCGCGCTGATCGCGTCGGCCGGAGGCGTCGTCGAGACGATGGCGGGACTCGGCAGCGTCGGGCCGATGCCCGCCGCGCGCCCCGCGACCGCGGTCGCGATTCCCTTCGAGGGAAGCGAGGTGCTTCTCGACGGGCTCGTCGACATGGTCGACGCGGGCGCCGAGAGGGCGCGGCTCGCGAAGCTCGTCGCCGAGCGCGAGAAGCAGGCCTCGGGCATGCGCGCGAAGCTCGGGAACGAGGGCTATGTCGCGAAGGCGCCGCCCGAAGTCGTCGAGGAGACGCGGCGGAAGCTCGCCGAGGTCGACGCCGACATCGA